>CAYVHG010000097.1:0-23333 GCA_964450875.1 uncultured Anaerolineaceae bacterium
GATTACCTGGCCGACATTTCCCCCGACGAAGCCAAACGCCACCTCACACGCTTCAAATGCGTCGGGCCGAAAACCGCAGCCATTGTGTTGCAGTTTTCGTTGGGCAAGCCTGCCTTTCCGGTAGATACCCACATCTACCGCGTCACCGGACGGCTGGGGCTGCGCCCGCCCAATATGGGCAGGGAAGCCGCCCACGCCTTCCTCGAAAAAGTATTCCCGCCCGAAACCTACTACGACGCGCACCTCAACCTCATCCGCCTGGGGCGGGAAATTTGCACCGCGCGCAAGCCGCGCTGCGAAATCTGCCCGCTGCGCGACCTGTGCGACTTTGCCAACGCGTAGGAGACCGCCGTATGACCGCTTGGCTGCACGTTTTGACTGCCGAGGGAGTGCCTTGGGCGCTGCTGGACGCTCGAGGCGTGGTGACCGCGATCGCCGAAGAAGAAACCGCCCCCCTTCAGGTTGGCGAGCCTTTTCCGCTGCCTGCGGGGCTGGGCTGGCCGCCTGAGGCTCCTGCCGCTGCCGAGGTGCCTTCCCTGGGCGAGTGCCGTTTTTACCCGCTGGAAGGCGGCGGCGTGCTGGCCGTGTGGGGGCCTTCCTGCCGCACCCTCGCCGAGGCGTTGGCAGCCGAACGCGCCCGCCTGCCGAAGTTCGTCTCCACCCTCACCCATGAGCTCCGCCTGCCGCTGACTTCCATCAAGGGCTACGCCGACCTGCTCGTCAAGGGCGTGATGGGGCCGGTGAGCGACCCGCAAAAGCAGTTTCTGGAGGTCATCCGCAACAACGTCGAGCGCATGGCCACGCTCATCGAGCGGGTTTCGGAAATGGGCAAGCTGGAATCCGGCCGCCTGCGCCCCAAGCGCGAGCCGCTGGTGCTCAAACAGGCGCTGGAAGCCGTCGAGAAGGCTTACCGCCCGCGTTGCGAGGAGAAAAAGCAAACCCTGGAAGTCGCCGTGCCCGCGGGGCTGCCCATCGTGCTGGGCGACATGCCCCGTGTGGTGCAAATTCTGGAAGCCATGCTCGACAACGCCCACAAATACACCCCCGAGGGCGGCTGGATTTCGCTTCAGGCCGAGGCCGTGGCAGGCGGCGTGGAAGTGCGCGTGTGCGATAGCGGCCCCGGCATTGCAGCGGAAGACGCCCCGCGCGTGTTTGGGGCTTTCTTCCGCTCGGAAATCCCCGAAGTGCGCGCACACCCCGGCTGGGGGCTTTCCCTGCACGTGGCGAAGCAGCTGGCCGAGCACATGGGCGGTGCCCTGGGCTTCGCCAATCGTCCGGAAGGCGGGGTGTGTTTTTGGCTCCGCTTGCAGGCTGCCGAAAGCCGCGAAAGCCCGACCGCTTGAGAGGCGGGCAGCGCGGCTTTCACCTGCCGGCCCGTTTCTGTGCTATCATTGCGCCCTATGAGCGATTTTCCCCTTGTCAGCATTGTCACCCCCTCGTATAACCAGGCGCGCTTTTTGGAAGCCACCATTCGGTCGGTGCTCGCGCAGGATTACCCGCGCTTGGAATACATCATCGTGGACGGCGGCTCTACGGATGGCAGCGTGGAGATCATCCGCCGGTACGCCGATCGGCTGGCGTGGTGGGTTTCGGAGCCCGATCGCGGGCAGACCGATGCCATCAACAAGGGCTTTGCCCGCGCCCGCGGTGAGATTTTGGCCTGGCTGAACTCCGACGACACTTACGAGCCCGGCGCGGTGCGCGAGGCGGTCGAATTCCTGCAGGCGCACCCGGAAGTGGGGCTGGTGTATGGCGACGCCAATTACATCGACGAGCATGGGCGCGTGATGGGGCGCTTCCCCGCAGCGCAGACCGATTACCGCAGGTTGCGCCGCGGCTATGTTCACATTCCCCAACAGGCGGCGTTTTTCCGCGCCAATCTTTGGCGGCAGGTGGGGCCTTTGGACCCCACTTTCTATTTCGCGATGGATTACGATCTGTGGGTGCGGCTGGCAAAAGTCAGCGAGGTGCGCTACGTGCCCCGCCTGTGGGCTAACTTCCGCATTCATGGCGAGGCGAAGACCATCAAAGATGACGACCGCTGCTGGCCCGAGATGCTGCGGGTGCATTTTCGGGAGGGCGGCAGCCGTTTCGCCCCAATTGTGGCAAAATATTACCTGCGGAAAGCGTTGGCGCCCGCCTTGCGGCTGCGGTGGCAGTGGCGCTTGCGGCAGCGATGAGGAGGTGGTCGTGAAAACCTGGCGCTTGGCGACGATGGGACGCTGGCTGTTGCGGCACTGGCTGTTGGGGCTTCCGCTGATGGTGGTCGGGGCGTTGCTCGGCGCAGCCCTGGTGCGCTGGGCTTTCCCTACGCCTTATTGGGCCGATAGCACCCTGTATGTCGGTTTCAATGCCGATGCTGTCTTGCGGTATCCTGAAGATTACAAGAATTGGGAACTCACCCAGCTCGATGGGTTCGTGACCTCGCAGGCGGTGTTGCAGCCGGTGCTGGATGCTTTGCCCGCCGACGACCCTTATTGGCAGGGGTGGACGCTGGATGACCTCGCAGCGCATTTGGAGCCGCGTTGGTTTACCGCGGGCGAATGGCATTTGCACGCCACTGCCGACACGCCCCGCCATGCGACTTTTCTGGCGGCGGTGTGGGGTAAGGTGGCGTTGGACGAGATTCATGCGGCCATTCGGCAAGGTGCGCTCTTTTTGCAGGCCGACCGCCGCTGGCGGATGTTGGAAGCCCGTCGTGAGGCGGCGGAGGCGGCGCGCGCTCGCCTGGGGGCGGCCCGAGAGGCGCTGAAAGGCTGGCTCGACCGCCTGGGGAGCGGGGAGGTTGCCTTGACGGCGGCCGAGCGCGCGGAAATGGCTTATTGGGCTTCGTTTGCGGCGTTCCCCGAAGGGGGGCAGGTGCAGCCTTTGCCGCCGGAAGGCGCATCGGCAGCGGCGTATCGCTCTTGGGGGGAGGCCGTGTTACGGCAAATGGCCGCGGCCGACCGCGCTTGGCAGGCTGAGCTGGACGAGATTGCCGCCGCGCAGCAGCAGGCCGCCGCGGCCCGCGAGCAGGCGCGTCGGCTTTCGGCGGGTATTTCCGCCGAATGGCAGGTGGCGCTCGCAGCCGATATGCCCGGTAATGCCGCTTTGGAAGCCGAAGAGCCGGGCTTTTGGGCTAACCTTGCTGCTTCGGCGACGGGGTTGAAGCCGCAGGCCCACGCCGTTTATACTTGGAAGGATGGTGCGGCCGTGGGCGCCCTGGCGGGGACGTTGCTCTGGATGGCTTGGGCGCTGCTGGCGGCTTTGTGGCAGGGCGAGCGCGCCTTTGGCGAGGGGGAGGGCGATGCGTAGGCTTTGGGAACGCACGCGCTGGGGCTTGTGGGTGCTGTTGCTCTTGGGGCTGCCGGTGAGCAGCTTTGCTTATTTCCCCAAGGCGATTGGCGGTGGGGCGCAGGTGCGGCCTTTCGCCCTTTACCCGCTCATTGTGTTGGCCGTTTTCGTGACGCTGCCCGCGCTTTTTCGTCGCCGTTTGCCTTTGAGTGCAGCCTGGCTGGGCTGGTTCGTGATGGCAGCGGTGTTGGCCTCGGCGCTGTTCCTCTTCCGCGACCTGCCGCCGGTGAACGGCGTGCGCCCCCCGGCGCGGGTGGTGCGCGGTTTCATCACGCTCGTCATCGGCGCCGCGTTTTATCTCACGGTGGCGCTTTTCCCCAAGTCGTGGGAAGACCTGCGCCGCACCTTGCGGTGGCTTTACGCCGCCCTGGCTTGGGCATTGGCTTGGGGGACGTTCCAAATCGGCTATGTGGTCACCCATTCTTACGCTTGGTATCTCAAGGCCAATCGCCTTCAGCGGTTGATTTCCAGCCGCGATTTGCTCACCACCCGCATTTCTGGCCCTGCGTATGAGCCGAATTGGTTTGCCTCGCAGCTGTTGCTGGTGTTCCTGCCGTGGCTGCTGGCTTCGGTGCTCACTGGCCGCAGTTTGTTCCGCTGGCGCTGGCGCTGGCTGACGGTGGAGGCGGTGTTGACGGCGTGGGCGTTTGGGGTGTTGTTGTTTACCTATTCGCGCGCCGGCTTGGCGATGGCGGGGGGAATGCTCGCGCTGGCGGTTTTCTTGCGGCCTTCCGAGCGTTTTTCCATGAAGGCGCGCTTGCTCAGCCTGGCCGGGCTGGGGGTGGCGGCCGTGGCGGCTTTGTTCGTGTTGGGAAAGATCAACCCTTACTTCGCCCGCCTGTGGACGGCAGCAGGTATGCCGTTGGAAAAGTATGTCTTCATGTTGGGTATGCAGGGGCGCTTTTCGTATTGGCAGGCGGCGTATGCCGTTTATCGGCAGCATCCTTGGCTGGGTGTGGGCCTGGGAAACTTTGCCTTTTATTTCGCCCATGCTGTGCATCCCAAGCCGTTAGGCGGACTGGACACCGAATTGCTCAAGGTGCTGCTCCCCGGTTCGGGCTATGGGTTGGTGACGCCGAAGAACCTCTACGTGCGCTTGCTCGCGGAAACCGGTTTGGCGGGCTTTGTGACTTTTATGGCTTTCTGGCAGGGCGTGTTTCGGGATGGGGTGCAGCTGTTTGCGGCGGGCGGCGAGGAAGGCTTTTGGGGGCTGGGCGCCATTTTGGGCTTTGCTGCACTGTTGCTTTATGGCCTTTCGTTTGGTTCGTTTGCCGTCGCCAGCATGTGGGTGTTCCTTGGGCTGGTGACGGCAGCCGCGTTGGTGGCGCGGGCTTCTCGTGAGCCCGTCGCTTTGGAAAAAGGGATAAACGATGAGCGATAAGAAAATCTTGCTGGCCGTGGGTGGGTGCCTGGTCGTGCTGGTGCTTGCCTTGTGTGCCGTTGTGGGCGGGTTGGGCGTGTGGCTGTATCATCAAAGTGGTTCGTGGGAGTGGTCGTTTTCGACGGGAGGAACTGCCACGCCAGAGGTGGTTTTGCCCACGTTCACCCCGGAGCCCACGCTAAGCCCTACCGAGGCCACCGAGGCCCGAACGGCAATTGCCGAGACCCTGAAGGCGTTGGAGACACGCCGCGCCCCTGAAAGTGACCCGGTGGAGCTGGCCCGTCGGCTCCAGCACGTGACCGAGGTGTGGGCTACACCGGCTTCCCCCCCGGCGCACCGTATAGGCGATGTAGCCCGCTTTTGGGTGAGCAATGAGGATACCAACGAGAACTTTCAGGTCACCGCGCGGCTGGCTTATTTGCGCCCACATGTTTATTTTTGGGTGCAGGAAGGCGTGAAATATGACCAGAAGGCGCTCAAGCGGTTGGTAGATGCCTTCGAGGACAAAATCTATCCCACCGATCGCGCTTTTTTCGGCTCGGAATGGACGCCGGGTATCGATGGCGACCCCCATCTTTACATCCTGTATGCCCGCGGGGTGGGTTCCTGGGTGGCGGGGTATTTTTCCTCTGCCGATGAAATTCCACCTTTTGCCCATGAGTATTCCAATGCCCACGAGATGTTCGTGCTCAACGCCGACAATGTCGATCTCTCTCACGAGTTTACTTATGGGGTGCTGGCGCATGAGTTCCAGCACATGATTCATTGGTATCATGACCGCAACGAAACGACCTGGCTCAACGAAGGGGCGTCGGAGCTGGCGTCGTTGCTCAATGGCTATGATGTGGGCGGTTCGGATTGGGCATATGCCAAGAATGCCGACACGCAGCTGAATGCTTGGGGAGACCCGCAGCAGGAAGACCCTTCGCCGCACTATGGCGCTGCGTTCATGTTCATGGCGTATTTTTTGGGGCGGTATGGTGAGCAGGCTACCCGCACGCTCATCGCTCGGCCGGAAAATGGCCTGGAAAGCGTAGATTTGACGCTCAAGGAGATTGGCGCTGGTGGAACGGCCGATGACCTCTTTGCCGATTGGGCGGTGGCGAATTGGCTGCAAGACCCTGCGCTTGAGGATGGGCGCTATGGCTATAAAACCCCCGGCTATACCCAGCAGCCGTGGTTCCAGCCGCAGCAGGAGGTGAAAACCTGCCCGGATGAAGGGGGGGACACGGTGCATCAGTATGGCGTGGACTACATCAAAATCACCTGCCGAGGTGATTACACGCTGCGCTTTCAGGGGGCTTCTATGGTGCCGCTTTTTCCCGCGGCACCGCATAGCGGCCAGTTCGTTTTCTGGACGGGGTATGGGGATGAGTCGGATATCACCCTGACGCGCAAGTTCGACTTGAGCGGGGTTTCCCGCGCGACGTTGCGCTATTGGGCGTGGTATGATATCGAAAAAGACTATGACTACGTCTACGTCGAGGCCTCGGCCGATGGGCGCTCGTGGGATATTCTCAAGACCCCTTCAGGCACCGACACCGACCCTTCGGGCAACAGCTATGGCTGGGGCTACACGGGCGTTTCGGGCGGCGCTTCGCAAGCGCGATGGATCGAAGAGCAGGTCGACCTTTCCCCCTATGCCGGCAAGACGGTGTGGGTGCGGTTCGAGTATGTGACCGACGCGGCCGTCAACCATGTTGGTCTGTTGTTGGATGACATTCGCGTGCCGGAGATCGGCTACAGCGCCGATTTCGAAGATGGCAGCGACGGCTGGGAAGGCCGCGGCTTTGTGCGTGTCGGGCGCTGGCTGCCGCAGACTTTCCGGTTGCGCTTGATCGACTATTCGCAAAAGCAGCCGGTGGTGCGCCCGCTGGTGTTGGGGCCGGATGGCGCGGTCTCGGCGCCTTTGCACCTTACGGGCAAGCCGGTGGTGTTGGTGGTCAGCGGCACGACGCGCGTCACGCGGCAACCCGCTCGATACACTTGGTCTATTCAGTCACCCTGATACCCTTTGATGAGGAGGCTTTCTATGACCAACGCTGGTGACCGCTTGAACGACCTCAACGCTCTGAAAGCACGCCGCAAGAACGGCGAGCTGGACGTCGTGGCCTATTACAAAGGCCTGTTGGGTATTTTGGCGACCACTGTGCAGCATTTGCAAGACGAAGAAATTGCAGAGGAGGAAGCCAAGAAGCAGGTTCCGCTCATTTTGGTGTTTTTGGAGGAGCAGATTGGGAAACTGGCCGACCGCGGTGGGTGAGTGCGGCGTTTAGCGGTCGGTTTCGTCGCCGCGCAGCCGAGCGAGCTCGGCTTCCAGCATGGCCCGCTGCTCAGCGGCTGCGCGGCGGGCTTCTTCTCGAATGGCCATGAGCCGCTGTTGGAAGGTTTTCCGCCGACCGTCGCCGCTTTCGGGGGCGAGCAGCAGCGCTGCCACCGCCCCAGCAAGCAGACCGGCTGTGGCGCCGCCGAGGAATTTGCCGAATTTGCTCATGGTGACCTCCTTGACCGATGGCTGTTGGTTTCGCCCGCTGCACGGGCGGTTGAAGGTTGTCGACAACCAATGTGAGACGTGCTCGGTTTGATTATACCCGCAAGCGGCACCTTGGCGTGCTGGAGAGGGAGCGTGTCGTGATGAATACCCCAAGCGACGTTTTGAGAGACCCCCGTATGCATTTCGATTTGGCCCTGGCCGTGCTGGGGACGGGGGCGTTCGTGTTGGGGTTGCACCCTGACTGGTTTGGCTTGGCAACTACGCCCGAGGTGGGCTTCCTTCAGATTGTGTTCATGGTCACGGGTATGGGGGTCTATACGGGGGCTGCCATCGCGGCTGCGCGTTTGCTTTGGCGTGGTCGTAAGTGGTCGGTGGTAGCGCAGATCGGCGCGCGTTTGATGGCGACGGGCTATGTGGCTTTCGCCGTTTCGGTAATGGCCGATATTCTCGGGCTGGGCTCCCAGACTTGGCCCAAGACGGCCCATTTTGGGCCGGTGCAGCATTATGGCATGTTGGTGGGGGAAGGCGTGATGGTGGTTGGGTTGTTGCTGATGTATCCATATCGCCACAATGCAAGAAAAGGGGTGGAAGATGAACCCTAAAGCGCAATCGCACGAGCGCCCTGTCATGCCTCGCTGGTTGTGGCAGGGGAAATTGACGCCTGCTTTTTGGACGGTGAGCAGCGTGGTCTCTATGACGGTCAATGTGATTTTGATCGTGGTGCTTCTTGTAGTGGGGAAGCAGCTGTTTACGCTCAAACAGGCTGTGGTGCCGTTGGTAAATGGGCTGAACCAAAACTTCGTTTTGATGGACAAGGCCGTCATTGCCACGCAGGTGGAGGTTCACGACCACATTCCCGTGGTGTTCGACTTGCCCGTGAAAGCCGATACGGATGTGGTGCTTTCCCACGAGGTGCTGATCCGCAATGCGCGCGTGAACTTGAGCACGGGTGGGCTGGTCATTCGAAACGCTCCGGCCGACATTGTGCTGCCTAAAGGCACGGTTTTGCCCATTCGGCTCAGCATTGTGGTGCCGGTGAACACGAAGGTGCCGGTCGATTTGAATGTGCCGGTGAAAATCCCCCTGCGGGAAACGGAACTGCACCGCCCCTTCGTAGGGTTGCAGCAGGTGATTGCGCCTTATAAAGCCTTGTTGGATAGCGTGCCCGATTCGTGGGACGGGGTGTGTGAGCGGTATCCGAGCCTGTGGTGCGATTTCACGTGGGGGATGATGTACGCGGTGCCGTAGGCGCGGTGCCTTTCGGCCGAGGCCGCCGCGTGCTTTTGGCAGGCGCTATGGCCAAATGTCGTCACGCGCCAGCAGGCGTTGGACGGCTTTCCCCAGGTGAGGGTGGTCGGTCAGCGTTTCTAAGTAGGCGCGCTGGTGGCGCATGGCTGCTTCTTCTTCGGGGGAAAGCCCGCCGGTGAGGGTCAGCACTTCCAGCCCCCAGCGTTCCAGCGGCTGGTAGCCAGTGGCGCGGCTGAGGCGGATGCCTTCGCGGGCGGCTTCCTGAGCTTGGTCGTTCTTGCCCTGCCCGAGGTAGGCCAAGGCCTGCTCGATGTAGGCGCCGATGGCGACTTCGGGAAGTTTGAGGGTGAGGGCCTCTTGTAATGGGGCTTCCAGCCGCGCCAGGGCTTCGCTGTGTCGGCCTTGGAGGTTGAGCACTTCCGCCTCGATCACGTGCAGCAAAGGTACCACGCGGTGAAGGGTGCGCATTTGTTCCTCGGCGGCTTGAGCCAGTTGCTGGGCTGCTGCGTCGGCTTCGCCCAGGTGGGCCAGCGCCAGGGCGGCGCGCACCTGGGCTTTGCTTTCCAACACGAAGTCGTTGCTCGACGCCAGGCTTTGGCGGTAGAGCGAGAGGGCGCTTTCCCAATCGTGCAGGAAGGCGAAGATGTCGCCGCGGATGCTGAGGGCGAGAGCATGGCCGGGGAGGTTGTCGTGGCGGGCGTGGAGTTCGAGAGCGTGATGGGTGGCTTCCCATGCCCCCGCGAGGTCACCGGAGGCCAGCAATGGCATGGCGCAATAGGCGTGGATGTAGGTGAGCATCCGCAGCTTGCGGAATTGGGCTGCGCGTTCGCGGGCTTCGGTGCAGTCGGCAAGGGCGGCTTGAATCTGGCCGCTCATGAAGTAGGCCAGGGCGCGCACCCCTAAGGTGTCGGCCATGCCCAAGATGCGGTGGCTGCGCTGGAAGGCAGAGAGGGATTGGTTGGCTTCGGGGATGGCAATGTCGGGGCGGGCGCGCAGGACGGCAATCAGCGCCCGCTGGTAGTGCACGCTCCCCAAGAAAAGGGAGGCCAGCGGTGTGTGGCTTTCCTGTGCCAAAGCCCTCGCCTGCGCCAGGTGGATCATCGCTTCTTCGATTTTCCCTTGCATGGCGACCAGCAACGCGTGGTGGGCGTGCACCTCCATGCGGGGAAGGATGGCATTGGGCACCTGTTCCAGCCAGTTGAGGGCTTGGTGGGTGAGGACTGCGGCATCGGCGTGGCGGTTGGCGATTTGGTAGATGTGTGCTTGCGCGTTGAGCAGGCTGCTGCGCAGCAGGGCGCTGTGACGGGCGTCGGCGAGGTCTTGTAGGGTGCGGACGATGTTTTCGAGGGTGGCGACGTCGACCGTGTCTCCCGCCAGCAGCACCCATTCGGCGTAGAGCTGCCAGATGTCGTCGTCGCGGAAGGCGTCGGGGGCCAGGGCCACGCAGTGCGCTGCGCTGCGGAAGGCGTCGCTGGCTTGGTGGGCAATGCCCAGGCTGAGGGCGTAGTGGGCGGCGCGAATCCACCAGCGGAAGGCGGTGAAGGGGTCGCCGGCTTCTTCGTAGTGGCGGGCGATGACGGCGGCGTGGCTGTGGGTGGCTTCGCCCCACACGGCTTGGCGCGCTTCGGCCAGCCGCCGGTGGATGGCCTGCCGCCGCGGCCGGCTGAGCGTGCGGGTGATGACTTCCTCCAGCTTGCTGTGCACCAGCGTGTACACCAGCCGCCCTTCCGATTCGCGCACATCCAGCCAGTGGGTGTCCTCCAGCATTTCGAGGGCGTGCATGAGGCGTTCTTCGGGCAGGCCGACCGCGTGCGCCAGCACTTGCCAAGGCATGCCGGCGCCTTGCAGCGCGATGTGAGCCAGCACCAGGCGGGCGTCGTCGGTCAGGTAGCGCAGCCGCTGTTCCAGCAGGGAGGCCACATGTTGGGAAAGCGGCCATTGCCCCACGGGTTTGTGGGCCTGGCCCGATTCGATTTGATAGCGGAGGATGCCGAGCAGGTAATGGGGGGTGCCGGCGATGGAGGCGCGCCAAAGGTTTTCGGTTTCGTCTTCCGAGAGGGGGCGCCCTAACATGGCTTCGGCCAGGGCAGCGGTTTCGTGTTTGCTGAGGCCGGTGAGCGCGCCGCTGGGAATGCGCTGCTCGTGGAGCAACGGGATGAGCCGTTCACCGAGGGGGCTTTCGTGCAGCGCTTCGCGGCGGGCGGCGATGAGGAGGAAGCCCTGCCGGCTGTGGTAGGGCGCGGCGGCGAAGGGTTCGCGCGTCAGCCAATAGGTGAGGGTGTCGGCGGTGGCGGGGTCGCTCCATTGCGCATCGTCCACGCAGACCAACAAGGGTGTGTCTTCGGCCATCACGAGCAGGGTTTGCCGCAGGGCTTCCATCAGCTGTTGCTGCTGAGGCGCAGGGGGCAAAGCGATGGAAACCGGCGGGAGGAATTGCCGCGCTTCGGGGAAGAGGTGCAAAAGGTAGGGCCACCACGCTTGCGCCACCTGTGCCCATTCGTGAGGCGCGATGTGCCGTCGAATGGCGTCGACCAGCGGAGCAAAGGGCAGCGAGCGTTCCCCGTGGTGGCAGGTGATGCTGAGTAAGCGGTGGGTGTCGGCCACACGGCGGGAGAATTCCTGCAACAGGCGGGTTTTGCCTTGGCCGCTTTCCCCCAGAAGCAGGAAGACCCCGCCCTCGTGGGCGCGGCGCTGCAGCTCTTGCAGCAGGTCTTCGCGGCCGATGAAAGGGGCGTGGAGGGTGGGGTGAGGTTCCAAGGAAGGGGGCGCCACCGCGGGGCGTGGGCGGCGAAGCAGCCGCCGAGCGATTTGCAGCGTTTCGGCGGGGTAATCCTGGTCGAGGGCGGCGCGCATGTGTTGGCGCTGCTGTTCCAGGAAGGCGTTGGCCTCGGCGGTGCTCCCTTGGGCGCGCAGGGCTCGCAGCGCCAGCAGGAGGATGTCGGGTTGGTCGGGGTGGAGGTCGAGGCTGGTTTCGCAGAAGCGAAAGGCTTCCGGGTAGTTTTGTTGGGCGAAGTGGTGCTGGGCCAGGCGGTTGAGCAGGGCGCGGTAGTGGGTCTCCAGCCGGTGGGTCGTCGCTTGGAGCCAGTCGTCGAAGGCCGGCCCGGCCGCGGCAGAGAAGCCTTCCAGAAAGGGGCCCCGCCACAGCGAAAGGGCTTCGGCCAGGCGGGCGGCGTGGTGAGGAGGTAGCGGAGCGTCAGGGGGTAGGCGCTGCGCTTGGGGGAGGTCGTGTTGGCAAATGTGGATGAATTCCCGATAGTCGATGAAGACGTGCGGGTGCTCTCCGAGGAGGTATCTGCCGTTGTTGCGCCGGAAAGCCCCCGGCGGCAGGATTTTTTGAATGCGGCTAAGGGTGGAAGAAAGCCGACCGCTGACGCGCTGGGGGTCGGCGTCTTCCCCAAAAAGCATGTGGAGCAGCCGTTCGCGCGAAAGGGCGCTGGTGTGGGCAGCCAGGAGGAAGAGCGTGGTTCGCTCTCGCCGCCGCAGGGCTTTCAGCGCCGTTGCGGAGAGGCTCTCTGCCACGATTTCAGGCTGGCCTAACAAGAGGACTTGGAGGGACATGGTAAAGGAAAAGAGCATAGAGGGATTAATGGGGTTTTCATTATACTACTATCACTTTCGGCGGCCATTCGATACGGCTGGGAGGGCAATTGCCGGGGCTGGTGGGGGTGTCGTTTGTCAGGTTTTGGGCGCCAAGATGAGAGGAGCGTAAGCGCGCGAGGGATTTTGTGGTAAAATGCCAGCGTTTCACTTTGTGAAACGTGCAACAGAGTTTAGGTAGGATATGGTCATCCCTTCCCCGGCGCGCAGGGGAAGCAAACGAGGAGCGCACATGAACGCTTGGTTGTATGTGGGCATCTTTATTGCTTTGTCGTTGTTCTTCCCGGTGTTGTTGGCCGTGTTGGGGTTGATTTTAGGCCCCCGCCGCCCGAACCCTATCAAAACCGATACCTATGAATGCGGTTTGGAAACCGTGGGGGAGACGTGGGTGCAGTTCAAGGTGCAATATTACTTGTTTGCACTGGTTTTTCTGGTTTTCGATGTGGAAGTGGTCTTTCTCTACCCGTGGGCGGTGGCTTATCACGCCTTGCCCTTCTATGGGGTAGTCGAAGGCGTCATTTTCGTAGTCATGCTTGCGGCCGCGTTGGTGTATGCGTGGCGCAAGGGCGCTTTGGAGTGGTCGTAAAAGGCTGATGGGCTTATAAGGCTGCATCGGCCTTTCTTATCGGCGCGTTGCAGAACCTCTTTGCTGTGGAGGAGCGTGTCCTATGGGAATTTTGAGTCAGCCCATTGGGGTCATTGCCGAATGGTTGCGCAATCTGTTGCTGGGGTGGGGCCTGTCGCAAGGGCTGACCACCGTTTTGTTGTATCTGCTCGGCGGCGCGGTGGTCGCCATTTTGGTGCAGACGTGGGTGATCTTCCTCATCTGGTATGAGCGGAAGCTCATCGGCCGCATTCAAGACCGCCTGGGCCCGAACCGCGTAGGGCCTTATGGCTTGTTGCAGCCCTTTGCCGACTTCATCAAAATCATGACCAAAGAGGTCATTGTGCCTTCGGGGGCCGACAAGCCCTTGTATTTCTGGGGGCCGATTTTGATGGATGCCGGGGTGTTGATGCTGTGGGCGGTCATTCCGTTGATGCCGATGGTGGGGATGGACCTCAACGTCGCAGCGCTTTATACCATTGCTGTGGGCGGCTTCGCGACGTTGGGGATTTTGCTTTCCGGCTGGTCTTCGAACAACAAGTTTGCCCTGGTGAGTGCCATCCGCACGGTGGCGCAGATGGTGTCGTATGAGGTGCCGACGGTGTTGGCGCTGCTCATTCCGGTGTTGCTGGCGGGTACGATGAGCCTGCACGGCATCGTGGAAGCGCAGCACGTTTGGTATATCGTGTTTGCGCCGTTGGCTTTCGTGATTTACTTTTTGGCTTCGGTGGCCGAAAACGGGCGCTCGCCTTTCGACTTGATGGAAGCCGAATCGGAAATCGTGGCCGGTTTCCATATCGAATATTCGGGGATGGTGTTCGCTATCTTTTATGTGGCGGACTTTTTGCATGCGTTTACCATCGGCGCACTCGCGGCTGTGCTCTTCTTGGGCGGGTGGCGCGGTCCCGGGGCTGAGAGCTTCCCGCTGCTGGGCTTTGTGTACCTGTGGATCAAGGCGTTCGCCGTGTATTTCGTGGGCGTGTGGGTGCGCGGTACGGTGCCCCGCGTGCGCGTTGACCAGCTGATGAACTTTAGCTGGAAGTTCTTGACGCCGGTGGCGCTGATTCTGTTGGTGCTCACGGCGGTGCTGGACCATTTCGTGTTCGGCCTGGGCGCCTGGGCGCGGGCGTTGAGCCATTTGCTGATGAACGTGGTTGTAGCGGTAGCGGTGTTGCGATACCTGGATCATCATGAGAAGGTGCGGGCCAGCCGCCGCCAGATGGTGGCGCAGCCGGGTCAGTACCCTGTGGCGCGGCCGCCTCGCCCTGCGGTGGCCGAGAACCCGACCGAAGCGGCTTCGTAAGAGGAGCAGAAGCATGACGGCGATGCAAATTATCTTCCTCCTGACGGCGGTGGTCACCCTCTTTTCGGCTTTTCGGGTGGTGACGACCCCCAATATGATTCATGCGGCGTTGTGGCTGGTTACCACGCTGGTGGGCGTGGCTGTGCTGTATGTGTTGCTGAGCGCCTCTTTCTTGGCTGTGGCGCAGGTGGTCATTTATGTGGGCGCGATTGCCATTTTGATGATGTTCGTGATTATGCTTACCCGTCGCGAGATGCGCGATCATGGCCCGCAGATTGGTAAGCAGTGGCCCTGGGCGGCTGTGTTGGCGGTGCTGTTCTTCGGCGGGGTGGTGTGGATGGTGCAGAGCATGAGCCTGGCCGCTGCGCCTGCGGCTGAGGTGCCGCAAACCGCCATCGCCGACCTCGGCAAGGCGCTGGTTTCGCCGAATGGGTTTGTGATTCCGTTCGAGGTGGCTTCGGTGCTGCTGCTCGCTGCGCTGATCGGCGCGGTGTATGTGGCCTGGACGCGCCGCCACTCGTAGGAGGGTTGCCATGATTCCGTTGAACTGGTATCTGATTTTGGCCGCGGCGCTGTTTTCGATGGGCTTGTTTGGCGTGCTTTCTCGCCGGAACGCCGTGGCGATTTTGATGAGCGTGGAATTGATGCTCAATGCCGTGAACATCAATTTGTTGGCTTTCTGGCGTTACCGTGACCCTGCCCATCCGGTGGGGATGGTGTTTGCGGTGATCGTGTTTGCCGTGGCTGCGGCGGAAGTAGCCGTAGGCCTGGCGCTGTTCATCGCTGTTTACCGCCGCTTCAACTCGGTGGCTGCCGACGAGATCAATTTGCTGAAATGGTAGGGCCTGGCGTCGGGCTGCGGCCCGGCGGTAGGGCGTATCCCCAGAGATGATGTGAGGACGCCATGCCGACGACGACTTTGCTCTGGTTACTCCCCGTTTTTCCTTTGCTGGCCTTTGTGCTGATTGTGCTTTTTACCAATCGGAACAAGGCCTTGAGCCATACCCTGGCCGTAGGAGCGGCTTTCCTCTCCTGGCTTGGGGCGATGGTGATTTTCGTGCGGGCGTTGAAAATCGGCCCTGAAGCCCTGGCCGAGCACCCCATCCATTCGTGGGTCAATTGGCTGCCTACCGGTCATGGATATTTGAAGATCGGTGTGATGGTCGACCCGCTGACTGCCGCGGTGCTTTTCTTCGTCGCCTGGACGATTTTCATGATCTTCCTTTACAGCGTCGGGTACCACAACTTCGGGTATCCGGAAGGCGACCATGACCAGAAGGGCTTGCCCCCGCACGGTGCAACCGTGGTGGACGAGCACGGCCACAAGCATCGCGTGCCTTCCATCGAGCCGATGTATTCCCGCTTCTTTGCCTACATCGGCTTGTTTGCGACCGGCATGTATTTGCTGACGATTTCCGACAACTTGCTCACGCTGTTCGTGGGGTGGGAAATCATGGGCTTGTGCTCGTATTTGCTGATTGGCTTTTGGTTTGCCAAGCCTTCGGCGCGAGCGGCGGGCATCAAGGCCTTCATGACCACCCGCGTGGGCGATGTGTTCATGCTGCTGGGCATTGCCTACCTCTACAAGGCTACCGGCACGCTTTCCTTCCCCGATATCTTCAAGCCGGAGATGCTGCGCGCTTTAGCGAATGTCAATAGCGGCGTGCTGGGGCTTTCGGCGGCGGGGCTGATTGGCGTTTTGCTCTTCATTGGTACGGTGGGTAAGTCGGCGCAGTGGCCGCTGCATGTGTGGTTGCCCGATGCAATGGAAGGCCCGACGCCGGTGTCGGCCATGATTCACGCCGCGACGATGGTTTCCGCGGGTGTGTACATGGTCATCCGCATGTTCCCGCTGCTCAAGGCCGGCTCGATGAACGGGGCGTTCCTCTCGCCGCTGATGGTGATGGGCTTCATCGGCGGCTTTACGGCCTTGTTCGCAGCTACCATTGCCGTGGCGCAAAACGACATCAAGCGCGTCCTCGCTTATTCGACGATTTCTCAGCTGGGCTATATGGTGGCGGCGTTGGGCGCGGGATCGTATATCGCGGCGACCTTCCACCTGATTACCCACGCTTTCTTCAAGGCGTTGCTCTTCCTTGGCTCCGGTTCGGTCATTCACGGCATGGAGCACGGGGTGTTGCATACCGGCAATCATGAGGTCGACCCGCAAGATATGTTCAACATGGGCGGCCTGGCCAAGAAAATGCCTATCACTTTCTGGACTTTCGTCATCGGCGGTTTTGCCCTTTCCGGCTTCCCGGTGTTGACGGCAGGTTTCTGGTCGAAAGATATGATTTTGAGCACCTCTTTCTTCGGCGGGCATGAGGTGATTTTCTGGACGCTGGCTATTGCGGCCTTCCTGACCGCTTTCTATACCATGCGGCAGATTACCCTCACCTTCTTGGGGAAGCCGCGCACGCCGGAAGCCGAGCACGCGCACGAGACGCCGTGGACGATGACCGTTCCGCTGATGGTGCTGGCGTTCTTTGCCTTCACCGCGGGCTGGACGGGCATTCCGGAGCACTTCCCCCTGCTGGGTGGCTTGCTGCCCGATTGGTTCTCCCACTGGGTAGGGGCGACCTACGAGACGCTGTTGCAGCAGGCCGGGATGTTCAAAGAGGTGGCCGAAGGCGGCAGCCTGTTGCCGCTTTACACTTCGTTCACCGTTTCGCTCGGCGGGCTGTTCTTGGGCTGGCTGGTGTATAAGGACGTCACTTCGCCTGACCCGGCAACTGACCCGCTCAAACGCTGGCTGGGGCCGGTGCATACGCTGTTGCAGAACAAGTACTATTTCGACGAACTGTATGGGTATATCTTCATTCGCCCGGCTTATTGGTTCGCCGAAGTGTTCACTTTCCGCTGGCTCGACCGCGGCCTGATCGACGGTGTTTTGCACGCTATTGCGCGGGCGGTGTATGACCTCGGCAAGGCGCTGGCTTATTGGGTCGACCTGCCCATCATTAGCGGGGCGGGCGACCTCATCGGAAACATCGTGCGAACCTTTGGGCGCGCCTTCCGGGTGGTGCAGACCGGCCGGGTGCAGGATTACATGGTCGCTGCCATGACCTCCGTGGTGGCCTTTGGCGCCTTGGTGTATTACCTGCTGGTCTTTGCCCACTAAGATCGGCGGATAAGGAGCGAACTATGGCGTTTCTTCAGAATCATTTGCTCTCGTGGATTTTGTTCACGCCTGCGCTGGCCGCAGTGGTGATCCTGTTCTTCCCCAAGGAAAAGGTGAACTTCCACCGCTGGTTTGCATTCGTCGCCAGCCTGGTGCCTTTGGCGCTTTCCATTTGGCTGTGGGTGGCGTTCAACCCCAATGCCGAGGGCTTCCAGTTTCAGGAGCAGGCCCAGTGGTTTACCGCGGTGCATTCCACTTACCATCTGGGGGTGGACGGCATTGCTTTGGTGATGGTGCTGTTGACTACGCTCCTGACCAGTGCGGCCTTGTTGGCTTCTTTCAGCATCAAAGAGCGGGTGAAAACTTATATGGTGCTCTTCCTGCTGATGGAAACCGGCATGCTGGGCGTGTTCATGGCGCTTGATTTGGTGTTCTTCTATGTGTTCTGGGAAGTCAGCCTCATCCCCATGTTCTTCCTCATTAGCCAGTGGGGCAGCGAGAAGGGCGTGCGTTTCTGGGGCAGAGGGCGAGAGGCCAAGGAACGCGATTATGCGGCCTTCAAGTTCTTGCTCTATACCATGGCCGGTTCGTTGGGCTTGCTGGCGGCTATCTTCTTGTTGGGGATGGTGAGCGGCTCGTTCGACCTGCCCACGGTGCTGGCGCATTGGAAGACGGTGAGCGGGGCGCTGTGGGGCATTCCGGTGGCGACGATCAAGGCGATTGTTTTCTGGGCTTTTGTGATCGCTTTCGCCATCAAAGTGCCGGTGTGGCCGTTCCATACCTGGCTGCCCGACGCCCATACCGCTGCGCCGACGCCCGGCTCGATGATTCTGGCCGGCGTGATGCTGAAGCTGGGCGCTTTTGGCTTCTTGCGCTTCATCTTGCCCCTCTATCCTGAGCAGGCCAAGATCTTCGCCGGCGCGCTGGCTTTCCTCGGTATGATGTCGATTGTGATGGGCGCCTTTGCCTCGTTTGGCCAGACGGATTTCAAGCGCCTGGTGGCGTATTCTTCGGTCAATCACATGGGTTTTGTGATTTTGGGCATTGCCGCTGCGGCGTATGCTGCCTCTACCGACCCGACGACGGCGACAATTGCCCTCAACGGCGCTGTGCTGCAAATGTTCAACCACGGTCTTTCCGCAGCCGGGATGTTCTTCTTGGTCGGCGTGATTTACGAGCGGGCGCACACCCGCGACTTGCGGGAATTCGGCGGCTTGTGGCCGCTGGTGCCGGTGTATGGCGGCATTTTGCTGTTTACTTCGATGGCCTCGCTGGGGTTGCCCGGTTTGAACGGCTTCGTTTCCGAGTTCCTGGTGGTGCGAGGTTCTTGGCCGGTCTTTACCCTCTACACCGCTTTGAGCATGTTGGGCTTGCTCTTTACCGGCGCTTACATCCTCAAGGGGCTGCGTGATGTGCTCCAGGGGCCGTTGAATACCAAGTGGGTCGGTCATCTGACCGACATCTCGGTGCGGGAGATCGCGGTGATTGCGCCGCTGATGGTGCTGATGCTGTGGATTGGCGTCTGGCCGATGTGGATTTTGAATGTAATCAACAAGGCGGCGGTTCATTTGCTGGCCTTGCTCTGATGCTGGCGCGAGCCGACTTGTGTCTTGGAGGTGCCTAAGTGAGTGGCATTAACTCTGCAATGATGTTGGCGATTTTGCCTGAGTTGCTGATCCTGCTGGTGGCCGCGGCGGTGCTGTTCGTGGACCTGGTAGAGCGGGGAAAGCACCCTCGCCTGCTGGGCTGGATTACCGTCGCAGGGCTGGGCGTGACCTTTGTCGCCAGCCTGTTGTATGGCCGCCCGCCGCAGGATGGCGCGCTGGTGTGGGGCGGCATGTTGCGCCACGACTGGCTGGCCTTTGTGTTCCAGATGGTGTTCATCGTGGGCGCGGCGGCGACGGCACTGTTTGGGATGGATGTGGAGAACCTCGGCGAGCGGGGCGAGTTTTACATCTTGCTGCTGGCCTCGACGCTGGGGATGACCTTGATGGCCGCGGCTGCCGATTTGGTCATGCTTTACTTGGCCATCGAGACCACTTCGATTCCGATGTATGTGCTGGCGGGCTTCCTGCATGCCGACCGCAAGTCCAACGAGGCGGGCTTCAAGTATTTGCTCTTCGGCGCGATGTCGTCGGCGGTGATGCTCTATGGTTTCAGCCTGCTTTACGGCTTTACCGGGGAAACCCAACTCGCGGCGCTGCCGGCTGCGATTGGCCAGAGCGGCATGGGGTTGGGCGTGCTGTTGGGTATTGTGGTGTTGATTTTGGTGGGCTTTGGTTTCAAGACCTCGGTGGTGCCGCTGCACTTCTGGGCTCCTGATGTTTATGAAGGCGCGCCCACGCCGGTCACCGGTTTCCTTTCGACCGCCTCGAAGGCGGCGGGTTTCGCCGTGTTGGTGCGGGTGTTCCTGGTGGCTTTCCCCGGGCAGAGCATTCCCTATTGGGGCGCTTTGCTGGCGGCCATTTCGGTGGCAACCATGACCCTGGGTAACACCCTTGCCTTGGCCCAGAAAGACATCAAGCGCATGCTGGCTTATTCTTCGATTGCCCACGCAGGCTATATTTTGGTGGGCGTGGTTGCACTGAGTAAGTTGGGGCTCACCGGCGTGGTATTCTATCTTGGGGTGTATTTGCTGAGCAACCTGACTGCCTTTGGTGTAGTGGCGATGGTCGAAAAGGCCGATGGCTCCAACGAGATTGCCGATTACGCCGGTTTGGGCAAGCGGGCGCCGTGGTTGGCCTTGGCGCTGATGTTTGCTCTGCTCTCGCTCTCGGGCACGCCGCCTTTCGGTGGTTTCGTGGGGAAGGCATGGCTGTTCGGCGCGGCTGTGAAGGCGAACTTGGTGTGGCTGGCCATCGTGGGCGTGCTCAATTCGGTCGTGGCGATGTACTACTACCTTGTGGTGCTCAAAGTGGCTTATTTCGACCCGCCCAAGACCGAGGGCAAGATTGCGGTGAGCGCCTCTTACACCGTCGGGTTGACGGTGCTGGCGGCGGCGGTGTTGCTGGTGGGGATTGCTTTTGCCCCCTGGTTTGCCTGGGCGCAGCGGGCTGCTGCTGTGCTCTTCTGAACAAGCGACCTTCGAGCGGCCGAGGCAGAAATGCCTGGGCCGCTTTTCCTTTTCCGTGGACGCCCGCTGCGGTTCGAGGCGCCGAGGAAGACGTCTTTCGCTTCTCTCGCGGGCGCAACGGTTGACGGTACCTTAAGCCTCATGTTACAATGCTGCCGCTATGGATGAGTTCCAACGGCAGAAACTTGCCCGTCAGAAGGTGTTCAACCTCACCCTCGCCTCGGTGATGGCCCAGGTGGGGCTTTTGACGGTGGTCGTTTTGGGGGTGGCGCTGTGGGTTGGGCTGGCCCTCGATGCCCATTACGGCACCCGCCCGCTGTGGACGATTGTGTTGGTGGTGCTGAGCGTGCCTCTTACCATCGGTGGAATGCTCTGGGTGGTGCGCCGCGCCAGCCACCGTCTGGAAGAGGAAGCGCCTTCGGAGGGTGAGAAACCGCAGTAGTTACGCCGCGCAGGCCCCGGGCCGCGCGAGTTATCTTGGAGGAAGAATTCATGGCTGACCCCAAGAAGGACCCTGGGACCAAGAAAAAAGGCAACTTGCGCAAGGAATTCGGCATCCTTTTGCTCATTACGGGGGTATTGGGCGGCATCGGGTGGTACTTTTTCCCGCCAGTGATGCCCCACGTCCAGCTTCCTGCTGAGCCGGTGATGTCGTCTCCGCTGTTTACCCTGCCGTGGGTGGGCAAGGTCTACCTTACCAACACCCTGGTGGCCATGATTTTGATGGACCTGGTGGTGTTGGCGTTGGTGTACATCGTTCAAAAGGCGGCCAAGAGCGGCGATTTGGTGCCGCACGGCCTGAGCGGCGCTTTCGAAGCCCTGTTGGAAGCCATGTACAACCTGACTGAGAGCACCGCGGGCAAATGGACGGCGGACATCTTCCCCTATTTCGCTACCTTCTTCATCTTGGTGTTGATTGCCAATTACATGGAACTCTTGCCGGGTGTGGATAGCATCGGCTGGCTGGCCCATGCCGAGCACACCGGCCATGCGGCAAAGGGCATCTTCTTGCTGAAGGCTGCCGGGGAGTACACCGTGGTGCCGTGGATGCGGGTGCTTTCCACCGACTTGAATTTCACCGCCGGGTTGGCGCTGGTTTCGGTGTTCATGACGCAAGTCATCGGCGTCAAGGCGCTGGGGCTGCCCTATTTCGGCAAATTCTTCAACATCAAAGCCCTCTTCACCGTCAAACCGTGGTGGATGGGGTTGATCGATTTCTTCGTCAGCATTCTGGAAATCATCTCCGAAACGGCCAAGATTATTTCGTTCTCTTTCCGGTTGTTCGGCAACCTCTTCGCCGGTTCGGTGATGCTCTTCGTGATTGGCTTCCTGGTGCCGGTTTGGTTCCAGAGCGCCGTGCTGTTGCTGGAATCCTTTGTGGGTGTCATTCAGGCGTTGGTGTTTGGCATGCTGACCCTGATGTTCATGTCGCTGGCGACGCATCCGCACGGCGGCGAACACGAGGAAGCCCACGCCTGATGTCGTGTTTTCGGCGGCCTGGCCGCCTTCAAAAATTCGTCACAAATCCTATCTACGGAGGTCGAGGGTAACGATGGAACAAGCAATTGTGCAAGCCGCGAAACTTATCGGTGCTGGCCTGGCGATGATTGGCGCCTTGGGCGGCGGGATTGGAATTGGCCTTTCGGCGCAGGGCGCGGTGCAAGGTATTGCCCGCAACCCCGATGCTGCCGGTCAGGTCCAGACCAACATGATTTTGGGTATCGCCTTCTCTGAGGCCGTCGCGATCTACTGTCTGGTGATTGCCCTGCTCATCCTGTTCGTGTAACGCTGATTCCAGCCCCCATCGGGAAGGAGGCTCGCCTTGGAACTCTTAGGGAAACTGGGCATTTCGCTGGGCTATTTGATCGTCCAGATTCTGAACTTCATCATCATGTTCTGGGTGCTCAAGAAATTCGCCTATCCGGCGATCTTGGGCATGTTGGAGAAGCGGCGCGAGATTATCGCCAAAGGGCTGGAAGACGCCCGCGTGGCGGCTGAAGCGCGGGCCAACGCGGAGAAGGAAGCCGAGAAGATCTTGGCTGAAGCGCGCGCCAAGGCCAGCCAAATCGTGCGGGAAGCCAGCGAACGCGCCGAAGCCGTGGCTCGTGAAATCAAAGCCGAAGCCGAAGCCGAAGCCGCCAAGGTGCGCGAAGAAGCGCTGGAAACCGCCCAGGCCGAGCGCGAGCGCATCCTGCGCGAGCTCCGCAGCCAGGTAGCCATGCTGGCGATTGCGGCTGCCCAGAAACTCATTGGCACCGCGTTGGACGAACAGCGCCAGCGCCAGCTGCTCGATGAATTCTTCTCGGGCATCGAAGGCGGCAAGGTGACCGTGCTCGACGATTTGGGCACGGTAGAAGAAGCGCCTGCTGCTGAGGTGATCAGCGCTTTGCCCCTGACCGAAGAAGAGCAGGAAACCATCAAGCAGGCCATCCTCGCCAAAGTCGAGAAGGTCGGCAAGATCACCTTCAAGGTGGACCCGTCCATCATGGGCGGCGTGGTCATCCGTATTGGCGACAAAGTGCTCGATGGCTCGGTCAGCGGCCAATTGCAGGAACTGCGCGAAAGTTTGGTGTAATGCCTGAGTAAATCGCATCGTTTTGGAACGGCCTTGTTGCCGTGCCAGAACGGCAAGAGAAACTGCGCCCGGGGCAAGGTGTTGCCGCGGGCGCTTTTCGTGTGCTTTGCCGTTGGATGGTGATATAATCGGTGTGAAATTTCTCACATTTGCAGCGGGCCTTGCCTCCGTTGCACCTCTGTGACGCGAAAGGAGCCTGTGATGGCAGATCCGCGCGTGCAAAAACTTGCTCGTTTGTTGGTCGACTACTCGGCGGCAGTGCGCCGCGGCGATTGGGTGGTTATTCGCAGCCACCCGGCCGCGCTGCCCCTGCTGACCGAGGTGGTGGCCGAGGCTACCCGCGCCGGCGGCTACATCACCGTGCAATTGAGCCACGAACGCCTGACCGAGGCCTTCCTCAAAGCCGCCAACGAAGCCCAATTGCAGTGGGTTTCGCCCATGGAGCGCTTGGCCATGGAAAAGGCGGATGTGCTCATCAACATCCGCACTGCTGAAAACACGCGCGCTCTCACGGGCGTTCCCCCGCAGAAGAGCCGCCTTGCGCAACTGGCGCGCACCGACCTGACGGCCACCTTCATGCGCCGCTCGGCCGAAGGCAGCCTGC
>CAYVHG010000098.1:0-2083 GCA_964450875.1 uncultured Anaerolineaceae bacterium
GGTTGGGACTACGACACCGTGCGCGAAATCTGCAAGCGCATCAACTGCGTGCCTGAGTTCAAAGAGGCTGCTTGGGATGGCATCTTCCCCGCCATGCAGGCCGGTGAATATGACATGCTCGCCGACGGCGTGACCATCACCCCCGAACGCGCCAAAATCGTCGATTTCTCCGAGCCTTACGTCACCATCGGCCAGGTGCTCCTCGTCCGCGCCGACGAACAGGCTAAATCGGTCGACGAATTCAAGAAAGACCCCAACAAACTCGTCGGCACCCAGATCGGCACCACCAACGAAATCGTCGCCAAGAAGAACTTCCCCGAAGACCGCGTCAAATCCTTCGACGACTTTGGCGGCGCTATCATGGCCCTCCTTTCCGGTGATGTCGACGGCGTGGTCATCGACAACGTCACCGCTTCCGGTTTCATGAAAGAGAACAAGGGCAAACTCAAAATTCTCGGCCAGCTGACCTCCGATGAGCAGCTGGGCTTCGTCTTCCCGCCCGGAAGCCCCCTCAAAGATGCCGTCAACGCCGCCCTCGAATCCATGAAAGCCGACGGCACCCTCCAGGCCTTGAACAAAAAATGGGGCCTGACCCAGTAGTCTCGTTTTTCCGGTCGCGGGGCGAGAAGGCTTTCTCGCCCCGCGACGCTTTTTGCAAGGCCCATCGCCCTGCTCGGCCCTGCCCGTCAGGGCGATAGTGGCTTTTGCCTATCCAACGACAAGCCAAGGAGCCGCCAATGCCGGAAGAAGCCGCTGCCGTTGCCAACGAAAAACGCCGCCAACAAGGCATCATCCCATGGGATAAAGTGCCGTGGTGGGTCGTAATTTTGCTCGCGTTGGGGTTGTTCCTCACCTACCTCATCATGGCCAACCCCAAATACCACGACACGTTCAACTATCTGCGCTCAGGCGTGGTGATGACCTTGCGCATCACCTTCTCAGCCTATATCTTTGCCGTGTCCGCGGGCTTGCTCATCGGTCTGGCACGCACTTCGAAGAACAAGGTGATTTACACCATCGCCACGCTGTACGTGGAAATCATGCGCGGCATTCCCATGGTGGTGCTCATGCTCTATGTCGCCTTTGCCCTGGTTCCCGCCACGGTGGGCTTGATCAAATCCTTCGGCGCGTGGGGGCTGGCTCACACCCAAAACGCCATCCTCACCGACATCTTCACCGCCTTCAGCCACGCTACCCCGCGCGACCTCCCGATGGATGTGCGCGCCATCATCGCTCTGGCGATGGGTTACGCCGCCTTCGAAGCGGAGGTCTTCCGAGCAGGGATTCAATCCATCGGCCGTGGTCAAATGGAAGCCGCGCTTTCCCTGGGCATGAACTACTTCCAGGCCATGCGCTTCGTCATCCTGCCCCAAGCCGTTCGGCGTGTGTTGCCGCCGTTGGGCAACGACTTCGTCGCTTTGCTCAAAGACTCTTCCCTTGCTACGGTGCTGGCCGTGCGGGAAATCACTCAGATGGGGCGGCTGCGGCGGGCTTCCACTTTTCGCGTCATGGAAACCTTCAACGTCGTGGCCTACCTCTACCTTTCCATGACTCTCTTCCTCTCCGGCCTGGTACGGCTGCTGGAACAAAAGATGAAAATCAAAGAATAAAACGCCGCACCCTGGATTTTTATTCCCTTTTTATCTCTTCCTCCACTGCCTGTGTTATAATGCTGCCATGTTACCCATGACTTACGCGCCCACCACCATGCATCATCACGGTACTGGTATGACGACCCCCGCAACCGGGTGGTGGTTAGCGCACGCATGGGTATAGCCTTTCAATACCTGCTTCGACACGCCAACCGCCCCCGGTATCCAGCCGGGGGCTTTTCGTTTATCCTTCCCCCACGAGGTGCCGCTTGACAAGAACCGACATTCGCCTCTCATTGCCCTCCAAAGGCCGCTTGGGCCAAGCCGCCTTGGACTTCTTGGCCGAGGCCGGCCTCCGAGTCGATAAGCCCAACCCCCGCCAATACATCGCCCGCATCCCGGCCCTGCCCGACCTAACCGTGCTCTTCCAACGCGCTGGCGACATCGTGGTCAGCGTGCGCGACGGCAGCGTGGATTTCGGCATCACCGGC
>CAYVHG010000099.1:0-1643 GCA_964450875.1 uncultured Anaerolineaceae bacterium
CACCAGCGCCAGGGGCACACAGCCGTTGCTCCTGGCGCGAGGGGCGAGCGGCGTGAGGGTCGCAATGGCGTTCCCCGCCGCGCGTCGCAGAGGGATTGCGAAGCAAGTGGGGCTGAAACCCCCTTTGGTCGAAAACGCCGGCCGGTTTGAGGCGGCTTAGATGGGAAAATTTGGGTCGATGTGCTGTTGCCAGGCTTCCAGCCCGCCGTGCAGGCGCTTGACGTTCTGAAATCCGGCTTTGAGCAATTGCGCGGCCGCATGAGCCGACCGCCGCCCCCGCAGGCAGACGGTGACGATTTCCTCGCCCTTGGGCAAGGATTCCAGATGGGCTTCCAGCCTTTCCAGGGGAATGTTGCGCGCTCCTGGCAAATGCGCCAAGGCAAATTCTTCGGGAGTGCGGACGTCGATGAGCAAGGGAGGCCGCTCGCTTGCCAGCCGTTCGGCCAGCGCTTCTGGCGGGAGGTCGGCATCGGGGGGCAGTTCGGGCTCTTCTGCCTGGCTGCTGCAAGCCGCTTCTTCATAGCCCGGCAGAATGGCCGTGATTTCCGGATGCTCACCGCACACTTTGCAGGCAGGGTTCTTGCGCAGGCGGATGACGTCGAATTGCATTGCCAAGGCGTCGTAGAGCAGCAGTCGGCCGATGAGAGGCTTCCCCGCGCCCGTGATGAGCTTCAGCGCTTCGGTGGCTTCCAGCGTGCCGATGACGCCGGGCAAAGCCCCCAGAACCCCCATCTCGGCGCAGGTTTGGTAGCGCGCCGGCGGCTGGGGAAAGATGCAGCGGTAACAAGGGCCTTCTTCGGCATAGAAAACGCTCGCTTGCCCTTCGAAGCGGCTGATCGAGCCGTAGACGAAGGGCTTTTTTTGCAGGACGGCTGTGTCGTTGAGCAGGTAGCGGGTGGCGAAGTTGTCGGTGCCGTCGAGAATGAGGTCGTATGCCGCGGCGATTTCCCACGCGTTGGCTGGCGTGATGCGGTGGGGGTAGGTGTCGATTTGGATGTGGGGGTTGAGGGCGTGCAGGCGTTCGCGAGCTACGAGCACTTTGGGCTGGCCGACTTGGGCGGTGGCGTAGAGTACCTGGCGTTGGAGGTTGCTTTCGTCCACGCGGTCGTCGTCCACCAGACCCAGGTGGCCCACCCCGGCCGCGGCGAGGTAGAGCGCCGCGGGCGAGCCCAGGCCGCCAACGCCAACGATGAGCACAGAGGCGCTTTTGAGCCGCTGCTGCCCTTCGCGCCCGATTTCGGGCAGCAGGATGTGGCGCGCATACCGGCGCACTTCGTCGGGGGTCAATGTGGCTCGAGGGGAAACGCTAAACGGCATGGGAACCTCCGTGAAAGGGGGCAAGGCACGGGAGGTCATTATACCAATTTCGGGCGAAGGCTGATGTCCCGCGGCTCGGCGGCCTTCCCGCCCCCTGGGAAGCCGCCGGGCGAGGGTGGAGAGCGCCGCTCACCCACATTCCAAAGGCTTGACTTTTCCTTTGCCCCCCCGTAGAATGAAAGCAGACAACCGAGCAGCGCCGAGGGAGAGACCTGCTTCCGCAGGCACCGAAGGGGCAAGCCGGACATCTGTGCCGGTGAATCTCTCAGGTAAAAGGACTTCGGCGCTGGTTTCCCTCTGGAGAGCCCGCTTTGCGCGGCACCGAA
>CAYVHG010000100.1:0-17529 GCA_964450875.1 uncultured Anaerolineaceae bacterium
CAGTGCCAACCGGTCGTTAACGCAACACGCCCCTGCCGCAACCAGCAGGGGAACGCGTTGCCAACATCACCGCCCGCAAGCGATTTAGCGCTTGGTGTAGGTCGGGGCTTTGCGAGCGCGCTTGAGGCCGGGCTTTTTGCGCTCTTTGACGCGCGGGTCGCGCGAGAGCAGGCCCTTCTTCTTCAGCGCGGGGCCAAATTCTTCGTTGAATTTGACGAAAGCGCGCGCCAGGCCCAGGCGCACAGCGCCCACCTGGCCACTCACCCCGCCGCCCTTGACAAGCACGGTGACGTCGTACTTGTCACGCGGCTCGCCCAGCACGGTAAAAGGCAAGAGCACGTTGTCGAGGTCGCCCACCCGGGGGAAGTATTCCTCCACCGGCTTGCCGTTGACGATGAACTTACCCGAGCCTTCCATAATGCGCACGCGCGCGGTGGCTTCCTTGCGGCGTCCAATACCTTCGTAATAGCGAACAGCCATAAAATCCAACCTCCTTCGTTTCCAACCGCCGCTTAGAGCTCGATTCGGCGGGGCTTCTGCGCCTCGTGGGGATGATCAGGGCCAGCATAGACCTTGAGTTTCTTGAGCAGCTTGCGGCCATAGGCGTTCTTGGGAAGCATTCCCCACACCGCCGAGCGGATGACGCGCTCGGGGTAGCGCTTGAGTTGCTCGCGCAGGGACACTTCACGCAGGCCGCCAGGGTAGCCCGAGTGCCGGTAGTACTTTTTCTGGTCCAGTTTCCGGCCCGTGACCCGCACGCGCTCGGCGTTGACGACTACGACATAGTCGCCATTGTCGACGCCGGGGGTGTAGTTGGGCTTGTCTTTGCCCAAAAGGATAGCCGCCACACGGGTGGCCAACCGCCCCAGCGTCTGGTCGTTGGCATCCACCAACACCCATTCGCGGGTAATTTCAGCGGGTTTCGGATAATAAGTTTTCACCGTTAAACCTCTCTACACAAACTTGTGGGGTCGTGCGTTGTCTCACAGGTCAAGCGTTCCACTTGCATACGCCGGTCAAGGCGTTCCCCCCAGCCAAGGGGGGATGGCAGCAAGCGCGTGCTGCAGGTCGGCAGCGTCGTAATACACGGCCTCCAGAAACAACCCTTGCGGCGGGGCCAAGCCCTGAAGGGGGTTGGCCGGGGGGCTTTCCAGCGCTGCTTGCAAGGCCGCAAAAGCCAAGCGCCCCTGGGCAACGGCGACCTGCAAGGCCACCATGCGCCGCACCATGCGGTAAAGGAAGGCATCGGCCACGACGTCGAAAGCCCATGCGGAAGGCCCCAACGGCACCCACGCTGCTCGGTACACCGTGCGCACCGTCGTGCCGCGAGGGTTGGGCGGCGTGCCGAGGGCGGCAAAATCCCTCCGTCCGGGGAAGAGTGCCGCCGCCTGGTGCAACTTCTCTGGCGCAGGGGCGGGCCACACCCGCCAGGCATATCGCCGCCAGAACGGCTCTCGCACCGGCGCAGCATAGAGGTAATACACATAGCGCCGCGCCACCGCAGCGTAACGGGGGTGGAAATCTGCGGGGGCAGGGCGCAGCGCTTGCACGGCCACATCGGCGGGCAGGTGAGCGTTGAGGGCTCTCTGCAGCGCCTCGGGGGAGCGCCGCCACCCCAGGCGGAATGCAATCACCTGACCGTGCGCGTGCACGCCGCTGTCGGTGCGGCCAGCGTAAAGGATGGTCCGCTCGGACCAGCCCAGCCGCCGCAATGCCTTTTCGACCTCACCCTGCACCGTGCGGCCCTGCGCCTGCCGCTGGAAGCCAACGAAGCCGCTGCCGTCGTATGCAAGGATGGCCTGGTAAAGTGCCATAACCGCTTGGGCGTCACAGACGCCCCCAGGGCGGGGAAACCCCGCGAGGGACTATTCTTCGACCAGTTCCAGCAGCACCATCTCCGCGCCATCGCTCAGGCGGGGGCCGAGTTTCAGCACTCGGGTGTAGCCGCCGGGGCGTTCGGCGTAGCGCGGGGCAATATCGTCGAACAGCTTGTTGACGATGTTGATGCGTTCCTGGTCGTCTTCGCCGCCGCCGATGTAAGCCGTGCCCAAGCGAGCGGCCACCACACGGCGAGCATGCACCATCGCTGCCCCGCCGGCTTCGTTGCCGCGCTTGGCAATGGTAATCAGCCGCTCGGCCTCGCTGCGAATGGCCTGCGCTTTGGCCTTGGTAGTGCGGATGCGCTCGTGGTAGAACAATTGCTTAATCAGGTTCCGCCGCAACGCCTTGCGGGCGTCTTTGGAACGGCTGAGTTTCTTACCGGCAACTTTGTGTCGCATGGTTCTCACTCCGTGATGCGCTTAGTCTTCGTCTTCCGGCAGGAAGCCCTTTTCGCGCATTTTGCTCAAAAGTTCATCCAGGCTCTTTTCACCGAAGTTGCGGATCGAGAGCATGGCCTCTTCGCCCTTGCCCAACATATCGAGCACCTCGCCCACGGTGGTAACGCCGGCGCGCTTGAGCGAGTTGAACACCCGCACCGAAAGGTCGAGTTCCTCGAGGGGGGTTTCCATCATCTCGCTGGTCAGGCCGCTGTGCCACACCTTCTCTTTCGGCGCCGCCGGGCGGGGGGCGCCCAGTTCCTCTTCGCTCACGCCAGCGATGTAGCCGAAGTGCGCCACCAGAATCTGGGCCGCGGTTTTCAGGGCCTCTTCGGGCGTGATGGTCTCGTCCGTCCAGATTTCCAAGATCAGGCGGTCGTAGTTGGTGCTCTGACCGACGCGCGCCGAGGTCACTTCCCAGTTGACGCGCTTCACCGGCGAGAAGATGGCATCTACGGCCAGTTCGCCGATGGGCAGTTGGCGGCTGCGTTCCACCGCCGGGGAATAGCCGCGCCCGCGCTCGACGGTCATGGCCATTTCCAGCGTCGCGTCCGGGTCGTCCACCGTGAAGAGGTAGAGGTCGGGGTTGACGATTTCCACCTCAGGGGGAGCAATAATATCGGCCGCGGTGACGATGCCTTCCCCGTGGACTTCCAGATACAGCAGCGCGGTATCCACGTCGTGGAGTTTGAAGCGCAGTTGCTTGAGCTGCAAGCTAATCTGCAAGACGTCTTCCCGCACACCGGGGATGGCGCTGAACTCGTGCAACACATTGGAAACGCGCACCGAGGTTACCGCCGCGCCTTCCAGCGAGGAAAGCAACACCCGCCGCAGGGCGTTCCCCAAGGTGACGCCGTAGCCGCGCTCGAGGGGGCTGATGACGAAGCGGCTGTAGTTGAGCGCTTCCAGATCGCGCTCAATGCGAGGTGTTACCATATTACCCAAACCGACCACAGTTCACCCCTTCCCTGGGCTTTCACCCAAGCATTAGCGCGAGTAGTATTCCACGATGAGTTGTTCGTTGATGTTGCTGTCGATTTCGCCGCGTTCGGGCAGGCGTTCCACCCGGCCGGTAAAGGCGTTCAGGTCGCGGCTCAGCCATGCAGGCGGGGTTTGTTTTTCTGCCCATTCGGGCAACACCTGCTTGAAGTAGCTGCGGCGGCGCGATTCAGGGCGAATGCCCACCACATCGCCGGGGCGCAGCAGCATGGAAGGCACGTCTACGCGGCGGCCGTTGACGGTGAAGTGGCCGTGGGTCACCAGCAGGCGCGCTTCTGCACGGCTGCGGGCAAAGCCCAGGCGATAGACGACGTTGTCGAGCCGCGATTCCAGAATTTGAAGCAGGTTCAAGCCGGTCAGGCCGCGGCGCTGCAAGGCCACCTCGTAGTAGCGGCGGAACTGGCGTTCCAGCACGCCGTAGATGCGGCGGGCGCGCTGCTTGGCGCGCAGCTGCTTGGCATAGTCCGATTCACGGCGGCGGCTGAAGCGCGCCATGCGGCCGTGTTCACCCGGCGGGTAAGCGTGCCGCTCCATCGGGCACTTGTTGGTAAAGCATTTTTCGCCTTTCAGGAACAACTTTTCGCCTTCGCGGCGGCAAAGTTTGCATGCAGGTCCCAGATATTTAGCCATAGATCTACCTCAATCCCCAGATTAGACGCGCCGCTTTTTGGGCGGGCGGCAACCGTTGTGCGGCACAGGGGTCACATCCGAAATGGACAGGATTTTCAGGCCCATCGCCTGCAGGGCGCGCAGGGAAGCGTCGCGTCCCGGGCCGGGGCCCTTGACGAAGACATGCGCCGCACGCATGCCCATATCCATCGCTGCTTTCACGGCTTGCTCGGTAGCCAGGCGGGCGGCAAAGGGGGTGCTTTTGCGGGAACCCTTGAAGCCCGCGGTGCCGCCGCTGGCCCACGCCACGACATTGCCGTGCTCGTCGGTGACCGAGACGATGGTGTTGTTGAACGTCGCGTGGATGTGCACATGCCCCTGAGGCAGATGCCGCTTGATTTTCTTGGCGCTACTGCGCCGTCGGGAACGCGTATTCCTCGCCATAGACCTTGTTTCTCCTCAATAGCAATTTCAGCATGGGGGCGGGCCAACACCCGCGCAGCCCACAGGGCGTTACTTTTTCTTGGCGCCGCGACGGCGACCGCGGCCAGCCACGGTCTTCTTCGGGCCTTTGCGCGTGCGGGCATTGGTGCGCGTGCGCTGACCGTGCACCGGCAGGCCCATACGATGCCGCAGCCCGCGGTAACTCCCAATCTCGATCAAGCGCTTGATGTTCATCTGCACTTCGCGACGCAGGTCGCCTTCCGTTTTGTAGTTGCTGCTGATGAACTCGCGCAGGCGGGCAATTTCTTCGTCGGTGAGGTCTTTCACCCGCGTGTCAGGGTTGACTTGGGTGGCGGCCAGCACCTCTTTCGCCCGCGACCGGCCAATGCCGTAAATGTAGGTCAGGGCGATTTCGATCCGCTTGTTACGTGGTAAATCTACACCTTCAATACGCGCCATGGTGCTACCCCTGTCGCTGTTTGTGTCGAGGATTGTCGCAGATCACATACACCCGCCCTTTACGGCGGACGATTTTGCACTTGGAACAGCGCTTCTTTACAGACGCAGATACTTTCATGGTTTGGCTCTCCTTCGTTCTTGGCTCGTGCCTGGCAAAGTTGAAATTATACCAGACCCTTCCACTCCCGTCCAGGTGACGCGAGAAGGCGGTCAGACTACCGTGAGGATGTCAGGGCCATCCTCGGTGATAGCCACAGTGTGTTCAAAGTGGGCGGTCAGGCTGCCATCGGCGGAAACGACCGTCCACTTGTCGGGCAAGACGCGGGTCTTGGGGGTGCCGATCAACACCATGGGTTCCAGGGCAATGACCATGCCGACCCGCAGCATGATGCCGCGGCCGGGGGTGCCATAGTTGGGCACCGAGGGGCCTTCGTGCATTTCGCGCCCCACCCCGTGGCCGGTGTATTCGCGGGTCACATGATAGCCGTGGGATTCCACATAGCGTTGAATTGCCGCGGAGACATCCCCAATGCGGTTGCCCGGACGCATCTGCTCGATGCCGATGTAAAGCGCCCGCTCCGTCACCTCTAACAACCGCTGGGCTTTGGGAGAGATTTCTCCTATGCCCATGGTGAACGCCGAATCTCCGACATAACCTTTGTAAACCGTACCGCAGTCGATGGAGACGATGTCTCCTTCACGCAGCTTGCGCTGCTTGCTGGGAATGCCGTGCACCAGTTCCTCGTTGATGCTCACCGTAATGGTCGCCGGGTAGGGGTATGGCCCCGGGTAGCCCTTGAAGGCCGGGGTGGCGCCGTGGCTACGGATGACTTCCTCGGCCACGGCATCCAGTTCGGCGGTGGTCACGCCCGGGCGGGCGGCTTCCCGCACGGCCTGCAGGGCAAGGGCATTGATGCGCCCGGCTTCCCGCATGATTTCGATTTCACGCGGGCTTTTGAGCACGATCTGACGGTCCCAGCTCATACGCGCTTCGCTTCCTCCGGCAGTGCAGCCCACAGGGCTTCGGTCACCCGCTCGATGGGCTGCGTGCCATCGATTTCGGCCAGTAAGCCGCGTTGCCGGTAATAAGCAACCAGCGGCATGGTTTGTTCCAGATACACCCGAATGCGGTTGCGCACCACTTCGGGCTTGTCGTCTTCCCGCTGGTAAAGCGGCGAGCCATCGTAATCGCACACGCCCGGCACTTTCGGCGGGTTGAACTTCTTGTGGAAGATGTGCCCCTGGGCTTTGCAAATCAGCCGCCCGGAGAGGCGTTCCACGAGTTCGTCTTCCGGCACCTCGATGAAAGGCACCACGCCCACTTTACCGCCCAGCTCGGCCAGCATGGCGTCGAGGGCTTCGGCCTGGGCCGGAGTGCGCGGGAAGCCATCGAGGATGGCGCCGCGGGCGCAGTCGGGGCGGGAAAGGCGCTCTCGAATCATCGCAATGGTCACGTCGTCGGGCACGAGGTCGCCTCTTTCCATGTATTGCTGCGCCATTTTGCCGAGTTCCGTCTGGTTCTTCAGGTTCTCCCGGAAGATATCGCCCGAAGAAATGTGCGGCAGGCCGGTCTTTTGGGCCAAGATCTTGGCCTGGGTGCCTTTGCCTGCGCCCGGCGCACCCAACAGCACGATGAACACCGACACGGCAAACCTCCAGGGTCAGGAAGGCGGCCGGCTGGCAGCCCAGCCGACCTGGGACGCGCTAACGCACGAGGAGCGTATCCGTATAGCCGTGCAGCCGCAGTTCGGCATCGATGAAGAAGAAGATGTCGCGCACCACACCGACTACGATCAGCAACCCGGCCGAGGAAATCAGCAACAAGCCCGAGCGGCCTGCCGCCGCCAGCCCCGGCACCAACAAGGTCAACAGGTAAGGCAGCACGGCCACGAAGCCCAAGAAGAGCGCGCCCGGCAGCGTAATGCGACGCAGCACGCTCATCAGGTATTGCTGGGTGCGTTCCCCTGGCGGCACGCCCGGAATCTTTGCACCCGAGCGCTTCAACTGTTCACCGTAGTTCTGCTGCATGAAGAGCACGTCGGTGTAGAAGAAGGTGAACAGCACCACCATCAGGAAGTAGGTGAACCAATACCACGGGCTGGTGGGAGCGAACACCCGCTGCATGGTCGCCGCCAGGCTGGAAACCCACGCCGTGCCCGACTTCAGGAAGAAGCCCGACAAAATGCCCGGCAACGCCAGCAACGACTGGGCGAAAATGAGGGGAATCATGCCCGCGAGGTTGACCATCAGCGGGAAGGTGCCCTTGACCGGCATCGACATGCGGGTGCCGATGCGCCGACCGGGGTACATCACCGGCACGTTGCGCCGCCCCTGTTGCACGAACACGATCAGGAAGATGGTCGCCACCGTGACCACAATCGAGATGGTCAGGTAAGCCCAGCGGTGCTGCGCATCGCTCATCAGGCGGGCAAAGTTGAACGGCATTCGAGCCACGATGCCCGCGAAGATGATGAGGGAAAGCCCCTGGTTCCGCAGGCCATATTCGGAAATCAGCTCGCCCAGCCAGATGGCGAACATCGTCCCGGCCGTCATGGCGACGATGACCGTGAGGGTGGGAATCAGGTCAGGGCCACTCCAGCCAAAGTGCCGCAGCACCGGCCGACCGCCTGCAAAGGCCGAGAAGAGGCTGATCTGCCCCAGGGCCTGCAAGGCCGCCATCGGTATGGAGAGGATGTAAGTCCACCGTTCCATCCACTTCTGGCCTTCGCGGGGGTCTTCGTCCATCCGGGCTTTCCACGAGGGGATGATGGGCACGAGGATTTGCAGAATAATCTGTGCGGTGATGTAGGGGTACACCCCCATCGCGAGCACCGAAAACTGCGAAACCGTGCCGCCGGAAAGCAAGTCGAGCAGGCCCACGAAAGCGCCCTGCGACCCGCCCGCGTTGAGGATGCTCTTCAACACGGCATGGTTCACCCCCGGCACAGGGACGTGTGCCGCGAGGCGGTAGAGCAGCAAGATGCCCATGGTGATGAGCAGTTTGCGGCGCAGGTCGGGGGCCATCCAGAGGTAGCGCCAAGCCGAACGTTTCATGCAAGGCTCCTTCGGTCAAGGGTCAAGGGTCGCCCAGAGGCTTAGGAGATGATTTCCACCGAGCCGCCTGCGGCCTCGATTTTGGCCCGGGCGCTCTTGCTCACGCGGTGGGCTTTGACTTTGAGGGGCACCGTGACTTCACCCCGCCCCAAAATCACCACGGGGTTCTTGGGGTTGCCGAGGAAGCCTTTCGCGGCCAACACCTCGGGGGTAATCTCGCTATCGGCGGGGAAATCGGCCAGGCGCTCCAGGTTCACCTCGTTGTATTCGACGCGGTTGATGGGGGTAAAGCCGCGCTTGAAAGGCAAACGGCGGAAGAACGGCAGGTTACCGCCCTGATGATAGAGGCGGGTGCCGCCGCCGGCGCGCGCGCCCTGGCCTTTGGTGCCGCGGCCAGCCGTTTTGCCCTGCCCGGCCGCGATGCCCCGGCCCACGCGCTTGCGGTTCCGCTTCGCGCCGCGGTTGGGTCGCAATTCATGCAGTTTCATGGCTACGCACTCTCCTCCACACGGACGAGGTGGCGCACTTTCGCCACCATCCCCCGAATGACGGGGTTGTCTTCGTGTTCCACGGTCTGGTGCATTCGGCGCAAACCCAGCGCCCGCAAAGTGCCTTTCTGGCGCTTGTCGTAACCAATCGGGCTTTTCACCAGGGTGATGCGCAAAGTCTTCTGCTTAGTCATGGCGCTTGTTCCTCCGGTCCCAGAAGGGCAGCACCTCTTCGGGTTTCTTGCCGCGCACTTTGGCGACCTCTTCCACCGATTTGAGCTGCTCCAAGGCCTGCATGGTGGCCTTGACGACGTTGAGCAGGTTGTTGCTTCCCAAAGATTTGGTGAGGATGTCGCGGACGCCTACGGCTTCCAGCACGGCGCGCACGCCGCCGCCGGCGATCACGCCGGTACCGGGGGAAGCCGGTTTCAACAGCACCCGAGCGCCGCCCACTTCGCCGATGACCTCATGGGGAATGGTGGTGTCGTAAAGGTTGATTTTCTTGAGGTTACGGCGGGCGCGCTCGGAAGCCTTCCGCACCGCATCGGGCACGGCGCCAGCCTTGCCGATGCCAATGCCCACCCGGCCGCGGTGGTCTCCAACCACAACCGTCGCACGGAAAGTAAACCGCCGACCGCCCTTGACCACTTTCGCCACGCGGGCAATTTCAACGGTGCGCTCTTCCAGTTCGTCTTCTGCCTGTGCAGCAGGTTGATACTGAGCCATAACGTTCTCCTCGCCTTAGAATTCCAGGCCGCCTTCGCGGGCACCGTCGGCCAGGGCTTTCACACGGCCGATGTACTGATAACCACCACGGTCGAACACCACCGTCTTGATGCCGGCGGCCAGGGCGCGCTCGGCAATGGCCTTGCCCACCAGCCGGGCTTGTTCGGTTTTGTTCAGCCCTTCCATCTGGGCGCGCAGTTCCTTGTCGATGGTAGAAGCCGCCACCAAGGTGCGCCCCGCCTCGTCGTCGATCACCTGGGCGTAGATGTGCCCCAGGCTGCGGAAGACGTTCAGCCGCGGGCGTTCCGGCGTCCCGTGGACCTTTTTGCGCACCCGCAGGTGGCGCCGAATTCGTGCCTCTCGTCGGGTTTTCTTAGCCATTTTCAACCTCGCTCCTACACCTTGCCGGCCTTGCCAGCCTTGCGGCGGACCGCTTCGCCCGCATAGCGAATGCCTTTGCCCTTGTAGGGTTCCGGCGGGCGCACCTTGCGGATGTCCGCAGCCACCTGGCCGACCCGCTGTTTGTCGTAGCCCCGGACGATGATGCGCATCGGGCGGGATTTGGTATCCACCTCGAACTCAATGCCTTCTGGCGGGGGCACCGGCACCGGGTGGGAAAAGCCGACGTGCAGCACCAGGTCTTTGCCTTTCATTTCGGCCCGGTAGCCCACACCGTGGATTTCCAGCACCTTCTCGAAGCCCTGGCTGACGCCCACCACCATGTTGTTGACGAGGGCGCGGGTCATGCCGTGCCAGGCGCGATGCTGGCGCTCATCCGAGGGGCGTTCCACGGTGATGACTTTCTCTTCCGGCTTGTAGGTAATCTTCATCGCCGCGGGGAAGGTATGGGCCAGTTCGCCCTTCGGCCCTTTCACCCGCACGTGCGAGCCCTTGATTTCTACCTGCACGCTATCCGGCACAGGCACGGGCAAACGTCCAATACGAGACACGCTCAACCTCCTTTCGGCCACTGGCGTCGCTCGGGGCGCGCCAGGTCGTTCCGAAATGGTGAAATTTACCAGATTTTACAAATGACTTCGCCGCCGACGCCCAACTTTCGGGCCCGCTCGCTGGTCATCACGCCTTTAGGAGTGCTCACAATCGCAATTCCCAGGCCGGAACGCACCCACGGCAACTCGGCCTTGCCCGCGTAGACCCGGCGGCCGGGTTTGCTCACCCGCTCCAGGCCTTCGATGACAGGGCGCCGTTGACGGCGTTCCCCAACATATTTCAGGCGAATTCGCAACGTTTTGTGGCTGGGGCGGTCTTTGTCTTGCAGCACCTGGTAGCCGTCGATGTAGCCCTCTTCTTTGAGAATGCGGGCAATGGCTACCTTCATCTTGGAACTGGGCATTTCCACCTGGGTATGCCCCGCCATTTGCGCGTTGCGAATGCGCGTCAACATATCCGCAATGGGATCGGTCATCGTCATCGTTACCACCTCCGCCCGACTACCAAGAAGCCTTGGTGACGCCGGGGATTTTACCCTCTAAGGCCAATTCGCGGAAACAAATCCGGCACACCCCAAACTTGCGCATATAACCGCGCGGGCGGCCACAGATACGGCAGCGATTGCGCACACGGGTGGGGTACTTCCGGCGCTGTTCGCGGTAAATCATGCTCTTCTTGGCCATAACTACCCTTCCTTCCTGAACGGCATACCCAGCAGGGTCAGCAATTGACGGCCTTCTTCGTCGTTGCGGGCTGTGGTCACAATGGTGATTTCCATGCCGCGCACTTTGTCGATTTTGTCGTAGTCGATTTCCGGGAAGATGAGTTGTTCCCGAATGCCCAAGGTGTAGTTGCCCCGTCCGTCGAAAGCGTTAGGGGAAACCCCGCGGAAGTCGCGCACGCGGGGCAGGGCGACGTTCATCAACCGGTCGAGGAAGGCCCACATCTTGTCGCCGCGCAGGGTGACCTTGACGCCGATGGCCCGCCCTTCGCGCAGTTTGAAGGCCGCCACGCTCTTGCGCGCTTTGGTGATGATGGGCTTCTGACCGGTGATGGTGGCGATATCCTGGACGGCGTAATCCAACGCTTTGGGGTTGTCGAGCGCCTCGCCCAGGCCGATGTTGACCACCACCTTGGTAATGCGCGGCACTTGCATGATGTTGTCCAGCCCCAACGATTTCATCAAGGCCGGCACCACTTCATTTCGGTATTTTTCCTCTAAACGCATCATGGTTCGTCTCCTTACCGGCCTATTCGATCATCGCACCGCAGCGCTTGCAATAGCGTTCCGCAATGCCTTCGGTGCGGCGGACGCCCACGCGGGTGGCTTCCCCGCATTTCGGGCACACCAGCATGACGTTGGAAATATCGATCGGGGCTTCGAACTCGATGATGCCCGGCGTGATGGTTTGGCCCTGGGCCTGCACCTGTTGCTGGTGCTTCTTGCGGATGTTGACACCCTGGACGACCACCCGACGCTCGCGCGGCAGCACCCGAATCACTTCGCCCTTTTTGCCTTTGTCGCGGCCGGCAATCACCAGCACGGTGTCGCCTTTACGAATCTTCACTTTCACGGCTCACACTCCTCACAGCACTTCGGGGGCCAGGGAAACGATCTTCATGAAGCCCTTTTCGCGCAGTTCCCGCGCCACCGGCCCGAAGATGCGGGTGCCCTTGGGGTTGACGCCGTCGTTGTCGAGGATGACTGCGGCGTTGTCGTCGAAACGAATGTGGGAACCGTCTTCACGGCGCCATTCCTTGGCGCAGCGCACCACCACAGCCCGCACGATGTCGCTTTTCTTCACCGAGCCGTTGGGGGCGGCCGATTTGACCGTAGCCACCACCACATCGCCCACGCGGCCATAGCGGCGCTTGGAACCGCCCAACACGCGGATCACCAGGATCTCTTTGGCGCCGGTGTTATCGGCAACCTTCAAGCGCGATTCTTGCTGAATCATGCTTCGGCCTCCTGCTCGGCCACGACGTCTTCATTGCCGCGCGCCCGCCGCACGATGGCTTCCACAACCCAATGCTTGGTTTTGGAAATCGGGCGGCTCTCCACAATGCGCACCTGGTCGCCCACCTGGGCGCCCAGTTCGTCGTGGGCCTTGTATTTCTTGTGCGTGCGCACGACCTTCTTGTAGAGCGGATGCCGGAAAGCACGGCTTACCCGCACCACGACCGTCTTGTCCATCTTGTCGGAAATCACGACACCCGTAAGTCGCCGACGCTTGTTCATGCTTCACCTTCCTCGGCAAATGCTTCCAATTCCCGCTCCCGCAAGATGGTCAGGTAGCGGGCAATCTGGCGGCGGGTCCGGCGCAGGGCGTTGGTGTCGACCAACTCACCGGTCGTCTTCTGGAAACGCAGGTGCATCAGTTCTTCCCGCGCCTCGGCCAGCCGCGCTTCGATTTCCTCAGTGGAAAGTTTGCGAATCTCTGAGGCTTTCATGCTTCCTCCAACCCTTCGCGGACGACGATTTTGGTCTTCACCGAGAGTTTATAGGAAGCCAGGCGCAGCGCCTCTTTGGCCACGGCTTCGGGCACACCGGCGATTTCGAACATCACCCGTCCCGGTTTGACCACCGCCACCCAAAATTCCACGTTCCCCTTACCGGAACCCATGCGGGTCTCGGCCGGCTTTTTGGTGACCGGCTTGTCGGGGAAGATGCGGATCCAGATTTTCCCACGGCGGCGCATATGGCGCACCATCGCACGGCGGGCGGCTTCGATCTGGCGGGCGGAAACCCACCCCGGCTCCAAGGCCTGCAGGCCGTAATCGCCGAAGTGCACTTCTGCGCCCCGCGAGGCCTTACCCTTCATGCGGCCGCGCATCTGCTTGCGGTATTTGACGCGTTTAGGCATCAACATGGTTTCTACTCCTCTCGCGGCGGAAACCGCCGAGACTACTCGCTCACATACACACCTTCGGTGGCAACCGGCGCTTCTTCTTCCACCTCGGGCAGCACATCACCCTTGTAAATCCACACTTTCACGCCAATCCGGCCGTAAGTGGTCAGGGCTTCCGCCTTGGCATAGTCGATATCGGCCCGCAGGGTTTGCAGCGGCACGCGGCCGTCGCGCAGCCACACGGTGCGCGCCATCTCGGCACCCGCCAGACGGCCCGAGACCTGAATCTTGATGCCCTTGGCGCCCTGGCGCATGGCCTGCTGAATAGCCCGCTGCATGGCCCGCCGGTAGCTCACGCGGCGCGAGAGCTGGTCGGCAATGTTGTGGGCTACCAGGTAGGCATCCAGGTCGGGCACCTTGATTTCGTTGATGTCCACATCCACCTTCGAGCCAACCAGCGCCTCCAGCGAGGTGCGCAGTTGTTTGATGGTGGCGCCTTTGCGGCCGATCAGAATGCCCGGCTTGGCCGTGTGCACCGTGATTTTCACCTTGGCGGGGAAACGCTCGATTTCGATGCGGGAAATCCCTGCCCGCGGTGCCTGCTCGCGAATCAGGCGGCGGATAGCCAGGTCTTGGTGCAGTTGCTCCCGGTATTGCGGCCCTTCCGCGAACCAGCGGCCTTCCCAGGTCTTGTTGATCTTCAGACGAAAGCCAATCGGATGTACTTTGCGACCCATAAATGACTCCTATTCCTCTTCGTGCTCGCGCAGAATCACGGTGATGTGCGAGGAGCGCTTGAGAATGGGCTTGAAGCGCCCCCGCGCGCCGAAGCGTCGCCACTTGCGGGTAGGGCCTTCATCTGCAAAGATGCGGTAGATGTAAAGGTCCTCACGGTTCAAACCGAAGTTCTCTTCGGCGTTCGCGATAGCCGAAGCGATGAGTTTGTACACCGGACGCGCCGCGCTGTGCGGCATGAAGCGCAGCATTTCCAGCGCTTCGTCGGCGTCCTTCCCCCGCACCAGGTTGATCACCCGGCGGGCTTTGAAAGGCGAGACGGGAACATAACGCGCTTTTGCGCGGACATCGATCGCCATGGCCTATCTCCTCTTCTTCTTTTCTACGATATGCCCACGGAAAGTCCGCGTCGGCGCAAATTCGCCGAGTTTGTGCCCCACCATGTTTTCGGTGATGTAGATGGGCACGTGGCGGCGGCCATTGTGCACGGCAATCGTGTGCCCCACCATCTGGGGGAAGATCGTGCTCGCGCGGCTCCAAGTACGGATGACCTTCTTTTCACCGCGGGCGTTCATTTCCTCGATCTTGCGGAGCAACTTCGGGGCTACGTAAGGCCCTTTTTTCAGGGAACGTCCCATGTTTCAACCTCCAACCAAACCCACGCGCTTAGCGGCGTTTCTTGCTGCGTCGGCGCACGATGTATTTATCGGTCTTCTTGTTGCGGCGCGTCTTGGCGCCCAAGGTCGGCTTACCCCACGGCGATTTGGGGCCAGGCAAACCGATGGGCTGGCGGCCTTCACCACCACCGTGGGGATGGTCGCGCGGCGACATCGCCGAACCGCGCACCGTGGGGCGAATGCCCATGTGGCGCTTGCGGCCCGCTTTACCGAGCTTGATGTTGCTGTGTTCCACATTGCCCACCTGGCCGATGGTGGCGTAGCATTCCTGCCGCACCAAACGCACCTCACCCGAAGGCAGGCGGATGTGAGCGTAGTCGCCTTCCTTGGCCAGCAATTGCGCCGAGGAACCCGCCGAGCGCACGAGCTGCCCGCCGCGCCCGGGGTAGAGCTCGATGTTGTGAATCATCGTGCCCGTGGGGATGTTTGCAATGGGCATGGCGTTGCCCGGGCGAATTTCGGCTTCCGGCCCGGCCAGCACCGTATCGCCCACTTGCAGGCCCAGCGGGGCGATGATGTAGCGCTTTTCGCCATCGGCATAGTGCAGCAAGGCAATGCGAGCCGTGCGGTTCGGGTCGTATTCGATGGCAGCCACCTTCGCCGGAATGCCGCGCTTGTCGCGCTTGAAGTCGATGATGCGGTAGTAGCGCTTGTTACCGCCGCCCTGGTGGCGCACAGTCACTCGGCCATAGACGTTGCGCCCGGCATGTTTCTTCAGGGGCTCGATCAGCGAGCGCTCCGGCTCGGTCTTGGTGATTTCTTCGAAAGTGTAGCCCAGCATACCGCGGCGGCCAGGCGTAATCGGTTTGTATTTCTTGATACCCATCACTTCACCCCTTCAAAGAGGTCGATCGTCTCACCGGGGGCCAAAGTCACAATGGCTTTCTTGTACCCGCGCCGACGAATGCCCATGCGGCGGTTACGCCAGCGGCGCGTCTGCTTGGCCGGCATGTTCATCACCCGCACCTTTTCCACCGTCACATTGAAGAAGGTCTCCACCGCCTCTTTGATCATCGGCTTGGTGGCGTCGTCGGCGACCTCAAAGACATACTGCCCGAGGTGCGTGTGCTGGTAGTTCGACTTTTCGGTAATAATCGGGCGACGCAATACATCATAAATCGTTGTCATTTCGCCCTCCTCAACCCAGGAATGCGGCGATGACATCCAACGCCGCCAACGGCATCACGAGCTTGTCGTAGCCCAAGAGGTCACGGATGTTGAGATAGTGGGCCACCAAGGTTTTGGCGTAAGGCAGGTTGTTCGCCGAGCGGGCGACGTTCTCCCACTGCTCATTGGCCTTGGGGCTTTCGGGAAGCAAAATCAAGGCGCTGGCTTCCTCGCCCACCAGGTTCTGCAACACCTCGGCCATGCGGCGCGTCTTCGGCTCGGGGAAGTCCAAATCTTCCACCACGACCACGTTCGCCTCGGCCGCCTTGACCGAAAGGGCAGAACGCAGCGCCGCGCGGCGCATCTTCTTGGGCATATCCAGCGTGTATTTGCGGGGCTTAGGGGTATGCACCTTGCCACCGCCAACCCATTGCGGCGAGCGGATGGAACCCTGCCGAGCCCGGCCGGTGCCCTTCTGGCGCCACGGTTTGCGCCCACCGCCGGAGACCTCGCCGCGCCCTTTCGTGCTGTGCGTGCCCAGGCGGGCATTCGCCATCTGCCGCACGTAAGCCTGGTGCATCAAATCAGGCCGAATGGGGGCCTCGAAGATGGCGGCGGGGAGTTCCACCTCGCGCACCTTTTGCCCTTCCATGTTATACACATCCACTTTCATGGCTCTGCTCCGAATCCCTAATTCTTCCGGGCCGCGCGGATGAGCACCAGGCCGCCCTTGGGGCCAGGCACACCACCCTTCACAGCCAACAGGTTGCGTTCCGGGTCCACCAGGACCACCTCGAGCCCCATCACCGTGACGCGGTTAGCGCCCATGTGGCCGGGGCCGCGGTTGCCCTTCATCGTGCGGCCGGGGGTCGAGCCCGCCCCACGCGAACCGGGGGCGCGCCAGCGGTCCGACTGACCGTGGGTTTTAGGGCCGCCGCCGAAGCCAAAACGCTTCACGCCGCCCTGGAAACCCCGGCCTTTGCTGGTACCGATGACATCGACCCGCTCACCCACAGCGAAGCGCTCCACCGTCACCGTATCCCCCTCCTCGACGTCCGGGTCTTTCACCCGGAATTCGCGCAAATAGCGCAGCGGCGGCACGCCCACCCGCTTCAGGTGGCCCAGCTGGCCGCCGGTCAACCGCTTGGGGTTGACTTCCTGGAAACCCAATTGCACCGCCGAGTAACCGTCTTTCTCGGGGCGACGCACCTGGGTAACGTAGCAAGGCCCAGCCTCAATGAGCGTCACGGGAATCGCCGCGCCGTTCTCATTGAAGATCTGGGTCATGCCGATCTTCTTTCCAATAAGCCCTTTGAACATCTCGGTTGTTCTCCTTTACACCAAAGTTTCTCGGGACTGTCGGCCTGGGCTTGAGCCGCATCATCCCGCCCCTCAGCAGTCAGCAGGGCGGCGCGAGCGAAATCGCAGTTTTCTGTGCGCTCGCGGCCCGCCCCTGCTCTTACTCAGGGGGAACCGTCCACCAGCGGGCTGCCCCGCTGCTGTGACCTCTTTCAAGGCTTTGCGTTGCCCGGCGCTTCGCTGGGGAGGGCACACACGCCCTCCCCAGCGGCTCAGGCTTCGCAAAGCCTGCCAATTTTACCCGATGTGAAGCAGGCTGTCCACGTTTTCCGCGCCAATTCGGGCAGCGGCGTTACAGCTTGATCTCGATATCCACACCCGCGGGGAGGTTCAACCGCATCAGCATGTCGATGGTCTTGGCGTCCGGGTCCAGCACATCGATCAGCCGTTTGTGGGTGCGAATTTCGAAGTGCTCGTGCGAATCTTTGTCGATGAAAGTCGAGCGGCGCACGGTAAAGCGCTCGATTTTAGTGGGCAGGGGCACCGGTCCCACCACGCGCGCACCGGTGCGCTCAGCAGCTTCCACGATGCGTTTGGCCGACTGGTCCAAGACCCGATGGTCGTATGCCTTCAAGCGGATGCGAATGCGTTGTTTCGCCATGACTTCTACCTCAGTCCAGAATCTCGGTGACCACGCCAGCGCCCACCGTCAAACCACCTTCGCGAATGGCGAACTTGCTGCCTTGCTCCAACGCTACCGGCTTCAGCAACTCCACCACCATGTTCACATTGTCGCCAGGCATCACCATCTCCA
>CAYVHG010000101.1:0-5258 GCA_964450875.1 uncultured Anaerolineaceae bacterium
CTCCTTGGCAAGGAGGCGTTCTACCAACTGAACTACGCCCGCTTATTCAGTGCCGAAGGCCGGAATCGAACCGGCGACACGCGGATTTTCAGTCCGCTGCTCTACCAACTGAGCTACCTCGGCGCCTTTCGCCTTAGCGCCCCCGAATTTTACCTACCCGCCGAGGCCTTGTCAAGGCTATCAGGGAAGATGCTTGCCAAACTTCTTGACAATGGCCTTCTTGGGCTTGTAACCCGTCATGCGGGCTACGATTTTACCATCTTTGAACAACGCCAGGGTAGGCACGCCCATGATGCGCCACTGCACGAGCAAATCGGTGTTCTTGTCTGCATCCATCTGGAACACTTTGGCCTTGCCCTGCCATTCCTCGGCCAGTTCGGCCACCAACGGGTCGAGCATTTTGCAAGGCGCGCACCATTCCGCGGTGAAATCGATCAACACGGGCAACTCGCTTTGCAACACTTCCTCGTCGAAGCGGGCCGCGGTCATTTCGGGCAATTCGGCAGCCATCATCTCTCCTCCAGCAGGGGTTGGCGGGGCAGATTGTACCGAAGAACCAACCAAAAGACAAGCCCCAAACCGCCTCACACAATCGGAGTTTCTGTGTTAGAATGCGGGTGTATCCTAAGCACGCTGGCTTTGACTGCAACCCAACTGGTCGCCGACCCGCTGGGGGCAACGCAAGGCAAAGCGTCACAATTCCGGAAGGAGAAAGTTATGAGCGAACAAGAAAAGCGCGTCGTCGGCGACAACGATGTCGTAAGCCTGGAATACACCCTCACCGTCGACGGTGAAGTGGTGGATTCATCCGAAGGCCACGGCCCCATCGAGTTCATCCAGGGCAAGGGACACATCATCCCCGGCCTCGAGAAAGAGGTGTATGGCATGGCCGTTGGCGAGAGCAAAGCGGTCAGCGTTTCGCCAGCCGAAGGCTATGGCGAGGAAGACCCCAACGCCTTCGTAGAAATCCCGAAAAGCGAATTCCCGCCCGAAATTCCCCTCGAAGTAGGCACTCCTTTGCAATTGCGCGACCATCAGGGGCAGGTGTTCGACGCGGTGATCGCGGAAGTCAAGGAAGACACGGCAGTGCTGAATTTCAACCATCCCCTGGCCGGTAAGACGTTGAACTTCCAAATCAAAGTCGTCGGCATTCGGGAAGCCACGCCGGAAGAGCTCGACCACGGCCACGTGCACCACTAACCACGGGCTGCCTTCACGAAACGAAAAACGCCCCGGCTTCGACCGGGGCGTTTTTGCTTTTCGGGGCAGCAGCCTTACGCCAATTCCACCACGGCGCCGGCGGCTTCCAGCTCTTTCTTGGCCTCTTCCGCAGCCTCTTTGCTGACGGCTTCCAGGATCTTGGAGCCGGGCGTTTCGGCGACGGTCTTGGCCTCTTTCAGGCCCAGCGAGGTGAGCTTGCGGATGGCCTTGATGACCTCGATCTTCTTGGGGCCGGTTTCCTTGAGGACGACGTCGAATTCGGTCTTTTCCTCTTTTTCTTCCTCTGCGGCAGCGCCGCCACCGGCCACCGCGGCCACCGCCACGGGCGCGGCAGCAGAAACGCCCCACTTTTCCTCGAGCATCTTGACCAGGTCAGCAGCCTCCATCACGCTCAAGCTGCTCAGTTCCTCGACCAGTTTTTCCAAATCAGCCATGATTTGTTGCCTCCTTCTGCAAAATTTTTAGGGTAAGTGAAATCGGGTGCGATCAGGCAGCCGTAGGGGCTTCCTTTTCGCTGTAGGCTTTGAGCACAGCGGCCACCCGGCGGCCGGGTTCGGCCAGCAAGCGAGCCAACTGGCTGGCAGGCGCCATGATGGTGCCCAGCAGCTGCGCCCGCATGATGGGCAACGGCGGCAGCGAAGCCAACGCCTGCACTTCGGCAGCGGAAATCATCTCTTGCCCCAGGAAACCAACCTTGACCTCGACAAAATCGCTCTTTTTGGCAAAGTCGGTGATGGCTTTCGCCACGGCAGGCGGGTCTTCCAGCGCAAAAGCAATGGCCGTGCTGCCGGTCAACGCTTCTTCCGGCACGGGATAGCCCGCGCCTTCGAAGGCGCGTTTCAGCAAGGTGTTCTTGGCCACCATGAAACGGCCGCCAGCCTCGCGCACGGCGTTGCGCAGTTCTTCGATTTGGGCAACCGTGAGCCCCAGGTAGGTCGTCACGACCACGGCCTGGCTGTCGCTCAGCAACGCCTCGTATTGCGCTATCAGTTCCTGTTTGCGTTCTCTGGTCAGTGCCAAACGCAGTTACCTCCTTTCGCTAAGGATGCCCCTCGCGGGGAAAACAAACGGCCTTTGCCTGCCGAAGCGAGGCAAAGACCGCGCAAAGCCCTCGAGAGGGTTTGTCTGTCTCCACCTCGGCAGGGTATTGAGCCTCGCGGCACCTGCTTTCTTCGGCGAAGTTCACCGTTGTTCACTTTGAGGAAACCGGGAAGGCTACTCCGGCGCCTCCATGGCCTGAGCGAGGGTCGGGTCGACACGCACGCTCGGGCCCATCGTGGGGGCCAACGCCACCCGCCGCATGTAAGTGCCTTTGGCCGCGGCCGGGCGGGCTTTTTTGACCGCCTCGACGATGGAGGCCATATTATCATACAGTTGCTTTTCAGTAAAGGAAACCTTGCCAATCGGCACGTGCAGGTTGGCGCCTTTGTCTACCCGGAATTCCACGCGGCCGGCTTTGGCTTCCTTGACCGCGCGCGGGATGTCTTCCGCCTGCACCAGCGTGCCGGCCTTCGGGTTCGGCATCAGGCCGCGCGGGCCCAACACACGCCCCAAGCGGCCAATTTTGCCCATCATGTCGGGGGTAGCAATGGCAATGTCGAAATCCGTCCAGCCCTGCTGGATTTTCTGAATCAGTTCGTCGTCCTCGGCCACGAAATCGGCGCCCGCCTCTTTTGCAAGACGAGCTCCCTCACCCTGGGCAAAGACCAACACCCGCACCTGCTTGCCCAAGCCATGCGGCAGCACGACCGTGCCGCGCACCTGTTGGTCGGCATGGCGAGGGTCGACGCCCAGGCGCATGTGCAACTCTACCGTGGCATCGAAATTGGCGTAAGAGGTTTCTTTGACCAATTTGATGGCTTCTTCGGGGGAATATAGCCGCTGCCGGTCGATTTTCTTGGCGGCTTCCAAATATTTCTTTCCACGCTTTGCCATGAGTTCCTCCTGGTGGTACAAGCGGGCTTGCGCCCTCCCACGGGGTTAGTCCACCACCTCGATGCCCATATTGCGCGCCGTGCCTTCGATCATGCGCATGGCGGCTTCGATGTCATGGGCGTTGAGGTCTTTCATTTTGAGCTCTGCAATTTCGCGCACCTGGACGCGCGTCACCTTACCCACCTTCTCGCGATTGGGCACAGAAGAGCCTTTTTCTACGCCAGCAGCCTTTTTGAGCAGCACAGACGCCGGCGGGCTCTTCAGTTTGAAAGTGAACGAGCCATCGGTGTAGATGAAAATTTCCGCCGGAATGACCTCGCCCATCTTGTCACGCGTGCGGGCGTTGTATTCCTTGCAGAAAGCCATCAGGTTGACGCCATGCGGCGCCAGCGCCGGGCCGATGGGCGGCGCGGGGTTGGCCTTGCCGGCCTCGATTTGCAACTTGACTACGACCTTGAGTTTCTTTGCCATCATTGACTCCTTATTGTGGTCTTAGCGGGCTTGGTTTGGGAAGCCCTCCCACACCCGACCGCGGGGTCAGGCTTTTTCCACTTGCAGGAAATCCAGCTCCACCGGGGTTTCCCGGCCGAAGAAGCTGATCAGCACACGCACCTTGCCGCGCTCCATGTCGATTTCGTCCACCGTGCCGCGGAAATCGTGGAAGGGGCCTTCCACGATGCGCACCCGCTCGCCCGGGCGGAAGGTGACTTTGACGCGCGGGGTTTCGGATTCCATCCGCTTGAGAATTTGCGCCACTTCTTCGGGGCGCAGGGGGGTAGGCTCGTCGCCCATGCCTACGAAGCCCGTAACCCCCGGCGTGTTGCGGACGACGTACCACGAGTCCTCGCTCAAGATCATGTTCACGAGGATGTAGCCGGGGAAGATGCGGCGCTCGACGGTGCGGCGCTTGCCGTCTTTGACTTCCACCTCTTCTTCGGTGGGGACGATGACGTCGAAGATTTTGTCTTTCATCCCCATCGATTCGATGCGCTGTTCCAGGTTGTGGCGCACCTTGTTCTCATAGCCGGAATAGCAATGGACGACGTACCAAGCGCGGCCGTCGTCGGCTTCCGCTTTGGGGTTTTCGCCTTCGGCTGCCGTTTCTGCCGCCGCGGGTTGCGCTTCGGCTTCGGCTACTTCTGGCGCAGAAGGCGCCTCGCTGGCTTCGCCCTCTTCCGGCTGGGGCACCACGCGTTCTTCTTCCATTCCCATCACAACCTCGTCGTCCCCGTTACAGGCGGGGTTAGCCTAAAATCAGCGCAAACAGTTTGGTGAACAGCCAGTCGAAGAAGCCCAAGAAGGCTGCCATGAACACGGTCACCGCGGTGACCACGACGGTCAACCGCCAGGCCTCCTCGCGGGTCGGCCAGCTCACCTTTTTCAGCTCGCCGCGCGTTTCACGGATGAAGCGCTCGATTGCATTGGGCTGTTTGCGAGCGGGCTTGCGGGCCGTGGCTTTGCGCACCGGCGTTTTAGGGGCAGCCGCCGCGGGCGCGCCTTCGGCGCCGGACTGGGTGGCCTGCCGCCGGGCTGCGGCTTCCTTGCGCTGCTTGCGGGTTTGCGTCTTTTTCTTCGCCACAGGCGTCTCCTTCAGGAAAGCGTCACAACACCTACTTACGGATAAAACGCCGCCTTGACAGCGGCGTCATCCGAAGGCAGGCCAGGAGGGACTCGAACCCCCAACCGCCGGTTTTGGAGACCGGTGCTCTTCCAAATTGAGCTACTGGCCTACGAGCGTGGGAGGGGCGGGGGGAACACCCCTCCCACGGATTATACCACGGCTCAGCGCGTTTCGCGGTGCAAGGTGTGCCGGCGGCAGCGGGGGCAATACTTCCGCAGCTCCAGCCGCGCCGGGTCGTTGCGCCGGTTCTTCTCCGTCGTATAGTTACGCTCCTTGCACTCGGTGCAAGCCAGCGTAATCACAATGCGCACACCTTTTTTCTTAGCCATACGACACCTTTAGTCCAGAATCTCGGTGACCACGCCAGCGCCCACCGTCAAACCACCTTCGCGAATGGCGAACTTGCTGCCTTGCTCCAACGCTACCGGCTTCAGCAACTCCACCACCATGTTCACATTGTCGCCAGGCATCACCATCTCCA
>CAYVHG010000102.1:0-7993 GCA_964450875.1 uncultured Anaerolineaceae bacterium
TTGGCTTGGAGTTCCAGGTTGTAGATCGCGGCAATGAGATTGAAGCGCAACTTGAAACGCTTTCGCCGATTGCGATACTGCTCGCTCAAGATGCGAAACACCCTCAATTTACCGATCACATGCTCGCAGAAAATACGCTGCTTTGCTAATTGACGATTAGCTGCTTTCTGCTCTTTGGTCAGTGGATGATGTTTGGGCTTTTTGTCTGGTATCTGGCTGTTAGCATGTAGCTAACCGTGGCCTCGCTGACACCATAGGCTTGAGCAATATAGAACTGGAACCAATATTCCCGCCAATACATCAAGGTCATCAGCATTTGATCCGCCCGGCGCAATTTTGGCGGACGTCCAAAATGAGCATCGCTTTTTCCAATACGGCCACCATGTGTCTGAATGTCTGGTGTGTTACACCGGTTAGCCTTTTGAAATCCACATCGTTTCGTTCTTTGATTTCTTCGCATCTCATGGCCTTATTATGACACGGCTTCTACTTGTTTCCACGGTGAAGCAGCCCAACCCCGGCTGCAGCGGAGGGCCATGGGCAGCGGGTAGCAGGTTGGCCAGGGTGGTTTCGCAGCCATTGCCGCTGAGCCACTGGTTACCGTGCCATGGGTATCCTTGAGGGGGATACGGTTGTATGGTTTTGGAGCGGCCATCAGATGATGAGCGTTTCTTTTCGTGAGAACCTAAGCGCGCCCAATGGGTCGCTGCGGCCGAAAGCGCTTGCGCTTGGCGGTTGGTGTTGACCATTATGCCGCCAGCAGCCGCGAAAGCGCGTCCAAATCGGGGGGCACCACGGGCGCGGCGGGCACGGCTTTCATCGCCGCGCCGACGTCTTTCAGCCCGCTGCCCGTGCTCAGCACCAGCACCGGCTCGTCGGCAGCCAGCAGCCCTTGCGCCAACGCGGCCTTCAGCCCGGCAAAGGCTGTGGCTGCCGCGGGTTCGGGGAAGACGCCGGTTTTGCCCACTTCGGCGATCGCTTCCAGAATGGCCTCGTCGGGCACGGTGAGGTACGCGCCGTCGGTTTCCCGCACGGCCCGCAGGGCGCGGAAGCCGTCGCGGGGCAGATCGACGCTGATGCTGTCGGCCAGCGTTTGGGCGGCCACCGGCTCGATGGCGTCGCTGCCGGCCTGCCACGCTTTGGCGATGGCCGCGGAGCCTTCCGCTTGCACGCCAAACAGCCGCGGCATGGTTTCCAGCAGGCCGAGATGGTGTAAATCCCAAAAGCCTTTGTACACGCCGCTGATGATGTTGCCATCGCCCACGGGGATGAAGACGCTGAGCCGCTTCAGCCCGTGCGGGCGGATGACCTGCTCGTAGATTTCGTAAGCCGCGGTTTTCTTGCCCTCCGCGGTGAAGGGGTTGTAGCCGGTGTTGCGGCAGTACCAGCCGAGTTTTTCCGCCGCGGCCACCGAAAGGTCGAACGCGTCGTCGTAGGTGCCGTCCACCAGCACTACCTGGGCGCCGAACACCAGCAGCTGGGCGATTTTGGCCTGGGGGGCGGTTTTCGGGGCGAGGATGACGGCCTTGTGCCCCACCGCGGCGGCCATACCCGCCAGCGCCGCGCCCGCGTTGCCCGTCGAAGCCGTGATGACCACCTCCGCGCCGACTTCCCGCGCCCGCGCCACGACCACCGCACTGGCGCGGTCCTTGAACGAGGCGGTGGGGTTGGGGCTTTCGTCCTTCAGCCAGAAGTGTTGCAAGCCGAGGGAAGCCGCCAGCCGAGGCAGGGTGTAGGTCGGCGTCCATCCGGCGCGGCGCAGGGGGGTGCCCAGCCCGCCCGGGTCGCCCACGGGCAGCAGGGGCAGGTAGCGCCAGAGGGAGGCCTCTTTGCCGTTGCTCTCGGCAAACAGCCGCGCGGCTTCCGGCTTGAGCGCGTCATAGTCGAGCAGCACGTCGAGGTTGCCGCCGCATGTTGGGCACGTGTAGGTCACCTCGTCCGCGGCGTAGGTCGCGCCGCATTGGGAACAGCGGTAGGAAAAAGTGGTCATGGGATTTTCTCCAACGGTGAAATGCGCTCAAGGCACATCTTCCGGCGGCAGGGAAGCCGCCCGAATGCGCGCCATGATGGCTTGGGCTTCTTCCGGCGGTGCGATGTGCACCGTGCCGTCGCCGTCGATGTGCACTGGCGTGTAGGCATAGGATACCATGTTCTGCCCCTCGAAGGTAAGGGTCAGGATGGCGCCTTGCTGGGTTTCCTGGGACCAGGTTTGGTCGAACACGAAGTTACCCAGGCTGTAGAACACCGGCACCCCGCCCAAGATTTGCATCCCCTGCACGACGTGCGAATGATTGCCCACGATGACGTCCGCGCCGGCTTCCACCAGCCAGCGGGCGGCGCGGCGTTCCAGGTAGTTGGGGGTTGCTTCGTATTCCGGCCCCCAGTGCGGCAGGGCGATGACGACGTCGGCCTGCTGGCGGGCCAGGGCGATGGCGCGGCGGGCGTTTTCTTCGGTGAGGGGGGCGGTGCCGGGGGTGTCGGCGTCGGCCCACGAGAAGCCCAACTGGTTGAGGGAAACGAAAGCAAAGCGCACGCCGTGCAGTGTGACCACATAGGGCTGCAGCGCGGCGTTCAGGTTGGCGCCGCCGCCAACGGTGGGAAGCCCCGCGGCGTGCAGGTTTTCCAGCGTTTCCAGGAAGCCCCGATAGCCGCAGCCCACCCAGCCGCAGTTGCGGATGTGATTGGTGCCGACGTTCACCAGGTCGAAGCCAGCCCAGGCCAAGGTTTGGGCGTGGCGGGGGTCGCCGGTGAGCACGAACGTTCGGCGGCAGCCGGTGACGATGCCGCTTTGCGTCAGGGCGGTGTTGAGCAGCGCCACGGCGAAATCGGCTTGGCGGATGAGGGGGGCGACTTCGGCGTAGATGTAGTGGTCGTCGCCGCGTTCGTCCGCGGCGGCGCGCACGCAGCGGGCGGGCACGATGTTCCCGACGAAGAGAAAGGTGGTGGTGGCGGGCGTGGGGCTTGGGGAAGGCGTGGGTGTGGCGGTGGGCGTGGGCGGCGTGGTGGGGGAAGGCGTGGCCGTGGGCGCAAACGTCGCGCTGGGCGGCACGGGGACGAAGGGCGTGGGTGTGGGGGAAGGCGATGGGCGCTGAGGCTGACGGCCGCCGCCGCATGCAGTCAGCATGAGCAGCAGGGCCAGGGTGACGAGGGCGAGGTTGCGGTGGCGAAGAGACATTGCTTTGGTCCTCCCTTGGTGCAATGGGCCCGCGGGGCGCGACGCGACGGGTGGGGCGCGGGGATGATTTTCTCGATGGGCTTTTGGGGCTTGCTGCGGCCTGCGCGCCGCCGGCTACGGGGCGGAGGGGCTTATCGTTATCGTTTCGGCCGCGGTGCTTTGGTTGCCCGCCGCGTCGCCTGCAACCAGCCGCAGGGTGTGTTTTCCGGTGCTCAGGCGGGCGGCGAAGGTGTAAGGCGGTGCATAGAGGGTGGCGAGGGGTTTGCCGTCCACTTCCAACCGCACCCAGGCCAGCGCCAGGTCGTCGGTGGCGTCGGCTTGCACTACGAGCGCACCGCCCGCGGGCACCGCGACGGTTTCGTCGGGCAAGGGGCGGGCAAAGTCGAGTTGGGGCGGCTGGGAATCGACGGTCACCTGCAGGGTGGCGGTGCGCGCCCGCCCCTGCGTGTCGGTGACGATGAGCTGCACGGCATAGAGACCGCTCATGCCGCGCGTGTTCCACTGCCCCAACACCCCTGACCGCACCGGCTGCTTTCCCTCTGCCACGACCAGCCAGCGCCGCGGGTTCAGCCCTTGCCCTACCTGCACGCGATAGGCGGCGAAGTCTTCCCCCGCGGCGGTGCCCCGCAGCGTGACCACGCCGCGCACGTAGGCAAAGGGGGCGGGGGCGGTAAGGTCGGCGGCAGGGTCGGGCTGCGCCGCGGGCACCGTGTCATAGCCTTCCGGCGGCAGGGGAAGCCCCGCCTGCCGTGCCCATGCCCGCGCTTCCGGCGGCACGACCATGAACACGCGGCTTTCCACCAATTGAGGCGGGGTGAAAATGGTGGCGCGCAAGCCGGTTTCGGCGTCCACCGCGACGCGGCGGTAGAGGTTGTCGGGCGCTGTGGGTTCCTGCCCTTGCAGGAAGACCTCTTCCACCAGGTTGGGGCAATCGGCGGTTGGCAGCAGGCCCGAGGGGTCGCACACGGTCACTTCGTCGACATTGGGCGGGCGCGGCCAGCCTTCTGCGGGCTGCTCGGCGAGCGCTGCCCGCGCCAGCGCGTGCCAATAGGCCAGGGCGGCGTCGCGGCTTTGGGAAACCGAGTCCCCTCGGGCATACACCGCCACCACCCGGCGGGGGGTGAACCCCAACACCCACACGCCGCCGTCGGTGGCCTGCCCCAAATGCACGGCTACCGGCCGCCCCAGTTCCAGCGGGTTGGGGTGCCCCAGCGAGGGCCACTTGGCGGCCTGGTCGGCGAGGATGTCGGTCACGAGGTAGGCCAGGCCGGGGCCGAGCACGTCGCGGCGGCGGGGCTGGTAGGCAAAGCGCAGGTTGCCGTGGGCATCTACGGCGTGCAGCAGCGCTGCCGGTTGCAGCGTTTCCCCCATCGGGAAGCCGCTCCATTGCCCCAATGTGGCAAAGGCGGCTGCGCCGTGGGCGATTTCTGGCAGGGTGAGGTGCCCCGCACCCAAGAGCAGCCCAAACCCGCTTTCGCTTTGGCTTTGCAGCGCCGGAAGGCCGATGCGGGCTGCGGTAGCCCAGACGGTTTGGGGGCCGAGCTGGTCGAGCAGGTGCAGCGCGGGGACGAGGTCGTCGTTGGCCAAGGCCAGCCGAAGGCGCATGGGGCCGTGGAACTTGCCGTCGGGGTTGGCAGCGTCGACGCCCGCTGGCAGTGCTGCGGGGACATCCCAGGTGAGGCTGGCGGGGGAGAAGCCGCGCGAGAAGGCGACTGCATAGACCCAGGGGGCCAGGGCGCTGCCGGGGGTGTGGGGTTGCAGGGGGCCGGAAGGCGCGCTGAGGGCCAGAATTTCTCCGTCGGGGGCCGAGAGCACGATGGCTTCCAGGTCGGCGTTCGGGGGCAGGGGGGCTTCCAGCAACAGCGGCGGCAGCAGGCGGGCGGCGGGGCAATTGGGAACTTCCGCCGCGGCGTGCAGCACGGCCTGGCGCAGGCAATCGGCTTGTGTTTGCAGGTCGGCGTCGAGGGTGGTGGCGACGTTCAGGCCGCGGCTGGGTATGGGCCAGCGCTGGGCTGCGAGCTGCTGGCGCGCCAGGGTGAGGATGGGCGGCGTGCTCTCGTGAGGGAGCGGCTTGACGGCGGGGGGGGCGTTCAGCGCCGCAGCCGATTGGTCGGCCGTGATGCGCCCGGAAGCCAGCAGGGCCATCACCAGCCGTTGGCGGGCACGCTCGGCTTGCTCGGGGGCGTCCCAGGGGTTGATGGCGGGGTCGGGGAGGGCGGCAGCGAGCAGGGCGGCTTCGGAGAGGGTCAAGTCGGCAGCGGGTTTGCCGAGGTAGGCGCGGCTGGCGGCTTCCAGGCCGTAGAGGTCGTGGCCGAAGTCGGCGATGTTGAGGTACCAGGTGAGGACGCGGCGGTGGCCGTAGGTGTGGATGAGTTGGGCGGCGAGCAGGCGGGCGCGCAGGCGGCGGCGCAAGGAGGGCGGCTCGTCGTAGAGCAGCAGCCGCAGCGCCAGGCGCTCGGCAATACCGGGTGGGGTGTCGGTTTGCCAGAAGCGGCCGACGTAGCCGTCCTCTTGCCAGAAGCGCGGCTCGACCGCGGCCAAAAGCGCGTCGACCGCGTAGGAAGGCAGGGCGTCGGGGGTGAGGTAGGTGGGGGCGGGGGGAGCGGGGGCGAGAGGGTGCGCGCCGCGGGCGTCCCAGAATTGGGTGGGGGTGAGCAGCAGGCCGTTGGGGGCGTCGAGGTCGGCGGGCAGGGCGGCGGGGGAAGGCAAGTCGGCGGTGAGCGACGCATAGCCCCATGCGGCCCCCGCAGCCGCGGCCGCAGCCAGCAGCCCCAGCGCCATCAACAGCCCTAAGCCCCACGGCCGCAGGCGCACGCTCAAGCGCTGGCGGGCGGCGGCTTCCCGCCGCCGACGGGCGCGCAGAATGGTGGGCAGGTGTTGCATGCTTCCATTGTATCAAACAACGGCGTTCGTTCCCCGGCGAAGGGCTTAGGAAAAAAGCCCTGCCTTCACTTGAAGGCAGGGCGAGGGAGCGGGGGAAAGCGGCGGGTTAGGTGTAAACCGGCTCGTTCCAGGCGCGGTATTTGGGCACTTTGCCGCGCACGACCTGGTCGTAGAGCTCCCGCAGGCGGGCGGTGATGGGGCCCATCACGCCGTCGCCTACCGGCCTGTGGTCCACTTTGGTGACCGCGGTGACCTGCGCGGCGGTGCCGGTCATGAAGAGCTCGTCGCAGATGTAAACCTCGGTGCGGTCGATGGGGCGTTCTATCACCTCGATGCCGAGTTCGTCTTTCGCCAGTTGGATGATCGTGCGGCGGGTGATGCCTTCCAAGATGTTTTCGTAGACCGGCGGGGTGATGAGCACGCCGTCGCGCACCATGAAGATGTTTTCGGCGCTGCCTTCGGAGATGTGGCCGTCTTGGGTAAGCACCAAGGCTTCATCGAAGCCCGCTCGCAGGGCATCGGTTTTGATGAGGGCGGAGTTGACGTACGCGCCGGCAATTTTGCCGCGGGCCGGGATGGTGTTGTCGTCGATACGCCGCCAGCCCGAGATGGTGACGTGCGCGCCGGTGTCGTTGCTCACATAGCGGCCGAAGGGCACGGTGAAGATGGTGATTTCGTCGGTCATGTCGTGGCATTTGACCCCGATCATTTCGTCGGCTTTGTAAATGAGCGGGCGGATGTACATGTCTTCATGGGCGTCTTCGGCGCGCAAAAGCTCTTTGAGGATTTCGGTGAGGCTTTCGGGGGTGTGGTCGAAGTGCATGCACAGCAGGCGTGCGGAGCGCAGCAGGCGCTTGAAGTGGTCGTGGGGGCGAAAGATGAAGAGCTGCTGTTCCTCGTCGTTCCAGTAAGCCCGCACGCCCCCGAAGGCTGCCGTGCCGTAGTTCAGGGCGTGGGTCATCACGCCCACTTTGGCTTCGGAATACGGCACGATTTTGCCCTGGAAGTAAGCAAATTTTGGAAGTGCCACGGTTCGCCTCCTTACGATGGGTGCCGGGAAGAGGGGATGGTTGTGAGGAATTATACACCTGAAAGGACCCGCACTTCAAAACGAAAAAGGCTTTGCTCGCTGGCAAAGCCTTTTCTCTCGTAAACTGCCGAGGGGGGTTATGCCCAGCCCTGGTTCTTTACGAAGTCGGTGACCAGCGGCACGTTGACGTCTTTGCCCTGGTAGGCCTGAATGCCGAGGTAGATCAGGTAAACCCACCACAGCAGGGGAAGGCAGGCCAAGACAATGGTAATCCAGCTCACAAGGGTCAGCACGATGCCGACGATGCCGAGCACAAGGGCCTGGGCGCTGTGTTTGCGCAGGAAGGGCCGGTTTTTCTTGTCTTCCATCAACATGATGATGATGGAGACCAGCGGGGCGAAGATATAGGCCAACAGCGCCCATAGCTTGTCGTCGCTGGTGATTTCCTCGGCGGCGGGAATTTCTTGCGGGGTTTCGAATTGCTCACTCATACTCACTAATCCTCCAGTAAAAGATGGATACGAAAACTTGAATACGCCCCCGCTTGCGACGTATTGGCAGGGATTGTACCACAATTGCGGTGGGGAGAAGCGAAAAAGCGCGGCGAAGAGGGCGCTTCATGGCGTCACCAGGAAGACCACCACCCGTTTGGGCCCGTGGACGCCGATGGTGAGGGTCATTTCGATGTCGGCTGTGCGGGAAGGCCCGGTGATGATGCTGGTCATAGCGGCTTGCTTCACGGCGGGCAGGGCGAGTGCAGCGGCCAGGTCGGGGACGATGTCGGCAGCCCGCAGCACGGCCAGGTGCATTTCGGGCAACAGGGAGGCCGTTTGAGGTTGTCCTACCCCGCTGGGCACCACCAGACTGCCGGTGGCGGCGATGCCAGCCAGCGCGCCCGTCAGCCC
>CAYVHG010000103.1:0-57759 GCA_964450875.1 uncultured Anaerolineaceae bacterium
ATGGCCGCCCATTGATGTTGGCTCATGGCGCCGGTGCCCGAGTCGGTCAGCAGGTCAATGAAGACCTCGTCGGAACGCAAGCCAAAGACGTTGTAGCCCGCACGCTTGAGCGCGGCTTCCCGCTCGGCGCGGCTGGGCAGGGGGATGGGCTCCACCATTTTGATGCGGAAGGGTTCGGGGGGATGTTTGGGCATAAACGACTCCTTGGGGCAAATGTGAACAGCAGATGGGGGACGACGAACGGCGGTCATCCAAACGACAGGAACACAGGGGAAACGGCTTACGCGACCACCAGAGCTTCCAGCGCTTCCAGGCGCGGCGGGACGGTGGCCAGTTGCGGTGCGCGGCGAATGACCGCGTCGGGGTCTTTCAAGCCGTGGCCGGTGCACACCGCCACAATGGTCTTGCCGTGCGGGTCGAATTTTCCGGCGCGGATTTCCGCGGCCAGCCCCGCCAGCCCGGCGGCAGAAGCGGGCTCTACCCACAGGCCCTCCTCTTCGGCCAGCAGGCGCTGCATGGCAAGGATTTCGTCGTCGCCGACCGCGACAATGCGCCCCCCCGATTGCTGCGCGGCTTCCAGCGCCTGCTCGCCGCGGGCAGGGCGGCCGATGCGAATGGCCGTGGCGACGGTTTCGGGGTGTTCCACCGGGTGGCCGAGCACCAGCGGCGCTGCGCCCGCCGCCTGCACCCCCAGCAATCGGGGAAGCCCCGTTCCTTTGGCTTCATGATATTGCCGGAAACCCATCCAATAGGCAGTGATGTTGCCCGCGTTGCCCACGGGCAGGCAAAGCCAATCGGGCGCGCGGCCCAAGGCATCGCACACCTCGAAGGCGGCGGTCTTCTGGCCTTCCAGCCGATAGGGGTTGATGGAGTTGACCAGTGCGAGGGGGTGCTTGCGGCTGATTTCCACCACCAAGCGCAGGGCATCGTCGAAGGAGCCTTCGATTTGCACCACCTGCGCGCCATAGGCCAAGGCGCCGGCCAGTTTGCCCAACGCCACCTTGCCCTCGGGAATCAACACCACTGCCCGCAGGCCGGCGCGGGCAGCATACGCAGCCGCCGAAGCCGCGGTATTGCCCGTGGAAGCGCAGATGACGGCTTTCGCCCCGCGCCCCACGGCCTCGCTCACGGCTGCCGTCATGCCGCGGTCCTTGAACGAGCCGGTAGGGTTCAGCCCTTCGTATTTGACGAACAACCGGAAGCCGCCGCCCAGCCGCTCGGCCAGCCGCGGCACCGGCACCAACGGCGTGTCGCCTTCCAGCAGCGAAACCACCGCGGTATGCGCAGGCAAATCGAGCCACCCACGGTAACGGGAGATGACGCCATCGTAAGCCATGATTTTCTCTCCTTCGGCACGTGCGAGTGCAACATGCTAACGCGAGGCGTCGGCGGCCTTGAGTGCGAAATAGGCTTCCATCACCCGCCGCACAATAGGACCGGCCACCACCGCGCCTTCCCCCCCATTATATAGGAAAGCCACCACCACGATCTCCGGATCGTCGTAAGGCGCGTAGGCCACCGTCCAGCCGTGGGTGGGCCAATCGCCTCGGCGGCAGAGGTGCCGTTGCTGAGCCTTGTTGTCGCAATATTCCGCCGTGCCGGTCTTCCCCGCCACAGGGATGGGGAAGCCCTGAAACACGCGGTGCAACGTGCCGTGGATGCCATCGGTTACAGCCAAGCGCATCCCGCGCTGCACCTGTTTGATTGCCCAAGGGTCCACCGTCTTCAAATCGCCGGTCCATTTGCAACGGCCAATGCCGCCCGGATTGCGGTACACCTTGATGAGAGGGTCGGTGGTAATATCCCAGCGCACTTTGGGCTTGAACGGCTCGATGACCTTGCCTTCTGCATCAACCACTTCATAGCGAACCGTGGGCTGCATCTGGACGCCGTTGTTGGCAATGGTAGCCGCCGACATGAGCACCTGCAACGGCGTGCCAAGAACGTAACCCTGCCCCACGCTGGCAAGGTAGGTGTCACCGGTGGACCAGTTTTCGCCTTTGTAGATCCGCTTCCAGGTAGGCGTGGGGATCAAACCGGTGGCCTCGCCGGGCAGGTCGATGCCGGTGCGGTCGCCGTAGCCCAAGGCATGGGCGTAAGTGCCCAAGCGGCAAATGCCCAAGCCGGGGTTGATTTCATCGTCATAGCCGCCGCCGAGTTTGTAGAAGCACACATTACTGGAATAGGCAATGCAGTGCAGGAAGTCGATTTTGCCGAAGCCGCCTTCCTTATAGTTGTGGTCGTAGAATTTCTCGGCCTTGCCGGGGTCGTTGGCGTAATATTTGTTGGCCAGGATGATGACCCCCGGCGCGTCGATGATCTGGTCGAGGGTGACGATGTGCTCGTTCATCGCGCCGGTGCCGGTGACGATCTTGAACGTCGAGCCCGGCGCGTATTCGCCCGAAATGGCATGGTTGAGGAGCGGTTTTTCGGGGTCGGCGGCCAGCTGTTGGTAATAATAAGCCGGGATGAAGCGCGCCATGCGGTTGTTTTCGTACGTCGGGTACGAAACCATCGCGAGGATTTCGCCGGTTTTGGGATTCATCGCGATAACCACCCCGCTTTGGGTGCGCGGCGCGCCGTCGGGCATGGGGTATCGCTCGTTGACGTACTTGATTTGGTTGACCAAAATATGATACGCCGCATCTTGCAGGCGAGTATCAATCGTCAGCACCAGGTTGGCCCCTGGTTTGGGCGGCTGCGGCTCTTTCAGGTCGCGCAAAATGTGGCCGGCGACGTCGATTTCCACCGTGCGGTGGCCGTTGGTGCCCGCCAGCAAATCTTGGTAAGAAAGTTCCACCCCCGCATAGCCCACTTTGTCACGGTTGGGCACCAACCCTTTGTCCTTGTAATAATCCACCAATGCCTTGGGCACCGGCCCCAGGAAGCCCACCACGTCGGCGGTCAGATAGCCGGTGGGATAATCGCGAATAGGGTCTACTTCAATGCCCACCCCGGGCCAATCGGCCGCCCGTTCGCGGATGATCAGCGCGGTTTCCCGCGGAATATCGCACTTGATTTTCACCGGCCGATAGGGGGCAAACGTTTCGCCGAAGTTCACAATCTGGCGGATGCCCTGGTCCGAGCGGCAGGGCACGTAGGGGTGCTCTTTGTCTACGGTGCCGTAGCTCACGGGCACGCCGGTGAGGGCAGAAAGCTGGCGGTAGATGGCATCGACCTTGCCGGGGTCGTCGGGCAAGTAAGCGGGGGTAATCACCAAAGTGTAGGAAGCCACATTGCGCGCCAGCACCACCCCATTACGGTCGTAAATGGCCCCCCGCGGCGCGGGGATGTTGAGTTCCTCAACCCGGTTGGCGTTGGCGCGGGCAATCCACTCTTCATAACGCAGCACTTGCAGGTCGAACAAGCGCGCGACAAAAGCCAACAGCACCAAGCCTACCACGGCCGCAGTCACGGCCAAACGCCAGCCTTCCAGCGGCGCAGAGGTGAGTTCGGGTTCGCCGTTCATACATGCACCTCTTCGCTTGGGAAGAACCAGGCTGCCCATTCATCCATCAGGCTGTAAACCGGCAACGCGAACAGCAAGTTGAGCAACAGGCTGGGGAAGACCACTCGGTCGAGGGCTTCCCCCAGGGGCAAAGGGCTGCGCAACACGAAACGCAAGTAGCCCCATGCCAGCCCCTGCGTCACCAGCGTGCCGACCAGCACCACGGTGAAGAAGGCGAAAAAGGAAGCCCGCCACAGTTTCCGCCGCAGCAACATGGCAAAACCCGCCACCATGCCATAGCCCATCACGAAAAGCCACCACGGCAAAGCCGAGAGGGTGCCCACCATCAGCCCGGCGAGCACCACCCACACCCACGAGGCCGGGGCATCTTCGCGCATATACCATGCGGCGAGGGTCAGCAGCACCACATCGGCAGCCCCTTGCAAGAGGTGAATTTGGCTGAACACCGCGCTTTGCAACGCAGTGGCCAGGGCCAGCACCACCAGGCCAGAAAGCGAAGCCATCACGGTGCGCCTCCCTGGGGCTTGGTAAGCGGGGTGACATCCACCGGTCGGAAGTTCACAATCACCAGCACAATTTGCAGGCGCCGAAAGTCCACCACCGGCTGGACGGCGGCTTCCTGAAAGAGGGCATACGAAAGCTTGCGCACGCTCACGATTTGCCCGGCGAGGATGTTAGGGGGATAGCGCCCCCCCAGCCCTGAAGTCAGCACCAGGTCGCCGGGCTTGATTTTGGCATCCAGCGAGACCATATCCAGCGAAAGTTCGCCGGTCAGGCTGCCCACCAGCACGGCGTTGGTGTGGGTAGGCTGCACGACGACATCCACGGCCGAGTTGGCGTCGGTAATGAGCTGTACGCGGGCGGCGTTGGGGATCACCGCGGTGATGTGCCCAACCAGCCCTTCGGCGCTGACCACGGGCATGCCCACCCGGAGCCCATCGTCGGAGCCGCGGTTGATGATGATGTAATGCAAGAAGGGGCTGGGGTCGCGGCCAATGACCTGGGCGGCCTTGTATTCGTTCTGGGGGTGGGCGCGGGCAAAATCCAGCAATGCCGAAAGCAATTCGGCCTCGGCCAGTTGCTGCTGCAAGGTCACCACTTCGGTTTGCAAGCGGCTGACCTCGGCTTTGAGTTGCTGGTTTTCGGCGCGCAGGGTATTGACGTCTTTAGGCGCGTTGAGATAGGCCCGAATGCCCTGATAAGCCCGGGCCAACCACGCCTGCACCGACAAAACCGGCTGGGTGCTCAAGCGCGTCAGCGGCGTCAGATAGCCCCCCAACGAAAGCGCCAGCAGCCCGATGACCACCAACGCAATCACCAACGCCCGTAAGGTGCGAGGGGAAAATTTCATCGTAAACGCAAGGCGGGAAAGCCCACCCTCAGGCGATGTTCTCCATGTCGACAAGGAACTGGCCGTTGGTGCGGAAGTCTTCCAACACCATGCCTGCGCCGCGGGCCACGCAGCTTTGGGGGTCGTCGGCCACCCAGGCGCGCAGGTTGAGCTCGTCGGTAATGCGCTCGGCCAATCCTTGCAATTGCGCCCCGCCGCCAGCCAGCGTGATGCCGCTTTCCATCAAATCGGCAATGATGGCTGCCGGGGCTTCGTCGATCGTGTCGCGAATGGTGTCCATGATGGTCTGCACCGGCCCGGCGATGGCTTCCCGAATCTCGATAGAAGAGACCTCCACCGCCTCGGGCAAACCGGTGACCAAATTACGGCCGCGCACCACCGCGGTCTTTTCTTCCGGCAAGGGGTGCGCCGAGCCAATCTGGATTTTGATAGCCTCGGCCATCTGCTCGCCAATGAGCAAATTATACTTGTTGCGTAGATACTGCACGATGGCCTCGTCCATCTCATCGCCCGCGACGCGCAGCGAGCGGGAAACCACCGTGCGTCCAACCGACAGCACCGCCACCTCAGTGGTGCCGCCGCCGATGTCTACAATCATGTGCCCCTGAATATCGCCAATGGGCAAGCCGGCGCCGAGGGCTGCGGCCACCGGCTCCTCGATCAAATGGGCTTCCCGCGCCCCCGCCGCCATGGCCGCGTCGTACACTGCGCGCATCTCTACCTCGGTCACGCCCGCGGGCACGCCAATCACAACTCGGGGGTAAGGCGCAGGCACGATGCTCTGCTCATGGGCCTTCCCGATGAGGTGCTCTAACATGGCCTCGGTGATGTCGAACTCGGAAATCACACCATCGCGCAACGGGCGGATGACGAGGACGTTGGCAGGCGCCCGCCCCGCCATGCGCTTGGCCGTGCTGCCCACAGCCAACGGCTGGCGGGTGCGTTTGTCGATCGCGACCCAGGAAGGCTCATTCACCACAATGCCTTTACCACGGATGTAAACCAGGGTATTGGCTGTACCCAGGTCAATGCCGATATCCAAAGCAAAAAAACTCAGCAGCCAACTGATGGGGTTGAACAAAACCAGGCTCCTGCAAAGGGGATAGCTTAGCAAGCGTTAAGCGCACCCATTATACCATTGGGGAAAAGGGGGTTCTGGGCTATCAACTCAGGGGAAGCAAGACGCGCGGGCAGGGTGCGCTGCGGGACAGCGCGGGCTACGGTCGAGTGGGGCCGGTTGTCGCCGCACCGAACCGACGATGCGCCGCACAGTGCTGACACTGACCTTTTGGAGTTGGGCCTCCACCTCGTTGGAAAGGGTCAGGTGGCCGTGCCGGGCCAAGGAGCGGGCTGTCGGCAAAAGCACAGGCTGGAGCCGCTCGGCGGAGGGGCAACCCAAGGCCTCTGACGCAACGTGACTTGCCCCCCCTCCCTCTCGGCTAAGGTATAATGCCTTGGGTGAGCCGCAGGGTTCCCCCCTGGCCTTGGCCAACCGCAAGGATGCCGCCAGGCGTGCACTTTTCGGAACGAAATATCGCATTGCTCACTACGATTCCATGGATACCAAAACCCTGCAAGTGCTGGAATTCCCCAAGGTGCTGGAACGCCTGGCGCGGCACACCGCTTTCACGCCGGGCAGGGAGCGCGCCCTCGCACTGCACCCCACCGGCAGCCTGCGCCGCGCTCGCGCCTTGCAAGCCGAAACCACCGAAGCCCGCCACGTGCTGGCTGCCCACCCGGAAATCGGCCTGCGGGGCGTGCGTGACCTTCGCCCACACCTCGAAGCCGCCCGCCGCGACATCACTCTGACCCCCGCAGCCCTGCTGGAAATCAAAACCACCCTCAGCCGCGCCCGCGACCTGCGCCGCAGCCTCACCCGCTTGCAAGCCGAAGCCCCCCGCCTTGCCGACATCGCCGCCCTGCTCCCCCCGCCCCTCGGCCTGGTGGACGCCATCGCCCGCACCGTCACCGACGAAGGCGAAATCCCCGACAGCGCCTCGCAAACCCTCGCCCGCCTGCGTGCCGACATCCTGCTGGCCCGCCAACGCCTCACCCGCCGCCTGGAACGCATGGTGCGCGACCCCGCCATCGTGCCCATGCTGCAAGAGCCCATCGTCACCCAGCGCGACGGCCGCTACGTGCTGCCCCTGAAAGCCGAATTCAAAGGCCGTTTGAAGGGCATCGTCCACGACCGCTCGGCATCGGGCGCGACCCTCTTCGTCGAACCCCTGCCCATCGTGGAAATCAACAACCGCCTGCGGGAGCTGGAACGCGGCGAAGCGCAGGAAATCCAGCGCTTGTTGAGCGCCCTGACCCGCGAAATCGCCCTCCACGCCGAAACCCTGGCAGGCATGGTCGAAACCCTGGCGCGGCTCGACGTCGTCTTTGCCAAAGCCCGCCTGGCCGACGAAATGGAAGCCGTGGCGCCGCGGCTGGTTGGCATTGGGGAGCCTCCGCCGGCTGAGCCGCCGCCGAACGCCGCGACGGCTTCCCCCGAGGCGGGTAAACCGCCTACCCCGCGGCGTGCCCACGTCACCCTGCGGCTGCTCGCCGCCCGCCACCCCCTCTTGCCGCGGGAAGCCGTCGTGCCCGTGGACGTCGTGCTGGACGAGGAGACCTACGCGGTGGTCATCACCGGCCCCAACACCGGCGGCAAGACCGTGACGCTGAAGACCGTCGGGCTGCTGGCCGCGATGGCGCAGGCGGGCTTCCACATCCCCGCGGAGGAAGGCACGACCCTGAGCGTCTTCCGAGACATCTTCGCCGACATCGGCGACGAGCAATCCATCGAGCAGTCGCTTTCCACCTTTTCGGGGCACATGCGCAACATTGTGTGCATCCTCGAACAGGCCGACCACCGCTCGCTGGTGCTGTTGGACGAGCTCGGTGCGGGCACCGACCCGCAGGAAGGCGCAGCCCTGGCGCGCGCCATCCTCGACCATCTGGTGCGGCGCGGGGTTACCACCCTGGTCGCCACCCACTACCCCGAACTGAAGCTCTACGCCCACGCCACGCCGGGCGTGACCAACGCCAGCATGGAATTCGACCCCCGCAGCCTGCGCCCCACCTATCGGCTGGTGATTGGCGTGCCGGGGCGTTCCAACGCGCTGGAAATTGCGCGCCGCCTCGGTTTGCCGGAAGGCATCGTCAGCGCGGCCCGTGCCGGTTTCCACCCCGACGACCTAAAAGCCGACGCGCTGCTGGACGAAATCCATCGTCAGCGCCGCCTGGCGCGCAAAGAGCGCCGCCGGGCGGAAAAAGCCCGCCGCCGTGCCGAGGCGCTGCGGGCGAAGCTTTCCCGTCGCCTGGCGAAAATCGACGCCGAGCGCCGCCAGGTGCTGGAAGAAGCCCAAAACCAGGCGCAAGCCGAAGTGGAAGCCCTGCAGGAAGAAATCCGAGCCCTGCGCCGCCGCCTGCGCCGTCTGTTGCCCCCTGAGCAGGCGCTGGAAGCCCAAGGCGAACTGCAAGCCGCGCAGCAGGCCGCCCGCGAACTGGCGGCCCAGGCCGCCGAGGCGCTGGACGAGGTGGAGGCCGAAACCGCGCCGCCCGAACCGCCGCCCCTCGCCGGGCCGCCCCCGCCCCTGACCGTGGGCGCGAAGGTGCACGTGGAACGCCTCAACGCCCAGGGCACCGTGGCCGCGCTGGACGAGGACGCGGAGGAGGCCGAAGTCATCGTGGGGGCGCTGCGGGTGCGCACGCCCATCCGCGAGCTGCGCGTGCTGGCGCCGCCCGCCCCCCAAGGCGCACCGCTCCCCTCCGAAAGCACCGTCACCGTGCCCAGCGTGCCTTCCCCAGGCATGGCGCTGGACCTCCGCGGCCAGACCGTGGACGAGGCTTTGGAACGGCTGGACAAATACCTCGACCAAGCCTACCTCGCGGGGCTGCCCTTCGTGCGCATCGTCCACGGCAAGGGCACCGGCCGCCTGCGGGAAGCCGTGCGCGACGCGCTCGAACACCACCCCCACGTGCGCGCTTGGGAGCCGGGCCTTCCGCAAGAAGGCGGCGATGGCGTGACCGTGGCAAAAATAGCCGGGGAATGAAAAACACCCAAGGCAGGGACTTCCTGCCTTGGGTGTAGCGACGGAAACAAGGAAGGCTATGCTTGAGATACGGCAGCACCGGCATCCAAAGCGCGGTAGTTGGCTTCCAGCAAGTGGTGTTTGCGAGCGGGAAGATGGTCTTCGAGCGCGGCTTTGATTTGTCCCATCGTCAGCATTGGGAAGCGCGGCATCAAAGCGCCCAGCATGACCATATTGGCCAAGCGGCGGTCGCCGAGGTCTTCGGCGATGTGGCTGGCTTTGAGGGTGATTGCCTCGAGGTCGGCGCGTTCCGTCTCGCGGTTGAGCAGTGAGGCATTGGCAACGATCAACCCGCCGGGCTGCACCTGCGGTTCGAACTTATCCAACGAGGGGGCGTTGAGGGCCATGAGCACTTTGGGGTGGGAAACCAGCGGCGAGCCGATTTCCTCGTCGGCGATGATGACCGTGCAGTTGGCCGTGCCGCCGCGCATTTCAGGGCCGTAAGAGGGAAACCACGTCACTTCATAGCCTGCATCCATGGCTGCGTAGGCCAGCACTTGTCCGGCGAAGAGCACACCCTGGCCGCCAAAGCCGGCGATCAAAATTTCTGTTTGCATGGCGTACCTCCTTTACACCCGCAGTTTTTGCAGTTCGGGGGCGACTTTGTAATCGCCCAAGGGGTAGGCGGGCACCATGTTGTCGCGTACCCAATTCATGGCCTCGATGGGCGTCATCTTCCAGTTGGTAGGGCAGGTGGAAAGCAACTCGACCAGCGAGAACCCCAGCCCGCGCACCTGGGCCTCGAAGGCCAGGCGGATGGCCTTCTTGGCTTTGCGGATGTTGGTCGGGTCGTGCATGCTGCGGCGGACGACGTAGGCCGCGCCGTCGAGGGTGGCGAGGATTTCGGCCATGCGGATGGGGAAGCCCTGCACGGCCACATCGCGGCCGGACGGCGAAGAGGTGGTAATCTGGTTGGGCAGCGTTGTGGGGGCCATTTGCCCGCCTGTCATGCCGTAGATGGCATTGTTGATGAAGATCACGGTGATGCGCTCGCCGCGGGCGGCAGCGTGGACGATCTCGCCCATGCCGATGGAAGCCAGGTCGCCGTCGCCCTGATAGGTAAAGACGACGCGGTCGGGCAACACGCGCTTGATGCCGGTGGCCATGGCGGGGGCGCGGCCGTGGGCGGCTTCCACCCCATCGAATTCGAAGTAATCGTAGGCCAACACGGCACACCCCACCGGCGCGATGCCAATGGCTTTCTCGCGCAGCCCCATTTCGTCCAGCACTTCGGCCACCAGCCGATGCGCGACGCCGTGAGTGCAGCCAGGGCAGTAATGGGTGGGGGTGTCAACCAGCGATTCGGGGCGCTGGTACACCATTTTCAGGTTGGTTTTGGGGCGGGTAGGAGCAGCAACAGTCATGGGAAGCCTCCACTATTGCACCATGTGCGCCAGCCAGCGGGCGCGCGGGTCTTCTGCGGGGGTGGGCGGTTCGGCCACCAGGGCCTCGATTTCGGCCAGCACCTCGTCGGGGAAGGGCACCATGCCGCCCATGCGGCCGTAGAAGCGGATGGGCACTTGCCCTTGCGCGGCGGCTTGGATGTCGTCGAGCATTTGGCCGCCGTTCATTTCCACGACCAGGAAGGCTTTGCTGCGCGCCGCCAGGTCGTGGATGGCGCGAGTGGGGAAGGGGCGCAGGCTGACCGGGCGGAACAGCCCGACCTTGATGCCCTTGGCGCGCGCCGCACGCACGGCGGAAAGCGCCACTCGCCCGGCCGTGCCGAAGCCGAGCACGACGTATTCGGCGTCGTCGAGGTAATATTCTCGGTAGCGGATTTCGTTGGCTTCCATTTCGCGCCAGCGTTGCACCAGCCGCAAGTTGACTTCCTCTTCGACTTCGGGCTTGAGGTAAAGGGAAGTCAGGCGGCGCGGCGGGCGGCCTTCTGCCCCGCCGACAGCCCAGTCGGGGCGCTCGGTGCGCGGGGGGCGTGGCTCGGGCAGGGAAACCGGCTCCATCATCTGCCCGATGCTGCCGTCGGCGACCACGAAAACGATGGTGCGGTATTTCTCGGCCAAGTCGAAAGCCTCGCCGATGAGGTCTACGGCTTCCTGCACCGAGGCCGGGGCAAGCACCAGGGGGAAGAAATCGCCGTGCCCCGCGCCGTGGATGACCTGGCGGTAGTCGCCTTGCGAGGGGGCAATGTTGCCCAGCCCAGGGCCGCCGCGCATGACATCGACGATCACCGCAGGCACTTCGGTGCCGGCTATGTAAGAGATGCCCTCGGCCATCAGGCTGATGCCAGGCCCCGAGGTGGAAGTCATCACCCGTGCACCGGTGCATGCCGCGCCGTAGACCATGTTGATGGCCGCGACTTCGCTCTCGGCTTGCAAGAAGGTGCGCCCTTCTTCGGGCATGCGTTTCGACATCCATTCCAGCAGCTCGCTTTGCGGGGTGATGGGATAGCCGAAATAGGCGTCGAGGCCGGCGCGGATGGCAGCCTCGGCCATGGCGACATTCCCTTTGAGCAGTTCGCGTGTCATGGTGGCCTCCTTCCCTACGCCGTGGCTGCGCGTGCGCGCACTTTGACTTCCCGATAGACGGTGATGGCGGCTTCCGGGCACACCACGGCGCAAATGTTGCAGCCGGTGCACCCCTCTTCGGCCAAAATGGCCGGGTGGTAGCCGTGGGGGGTGAGCCGGTTGGTGTCCAGGGCAAGGACGTCGACCGGGCAATAGACCACGCAAAGTTCGCACCCTTTGCAGAGTGTCTCGTCGATTTCGACCCATCCTTTTGCAGCCATAGGCACCTCCGTGGTGTGAAAACGCTTGCGCCCGAGGGCGCAGGATATAAAAAAACACCCTCGTCCACAGGGACGAAGGCGTGAACCTCCGCGGTACCACCCTTGTTGCTGGTTGCCGCGCGTGCGGGCGCGTCTGCTGCGGGGCAGCCAGCCGCTTGGGGGCGCGCTAACGGGCGCCAGCCGCCGCGGACTACACTCGCCAGACGAGTTTCGCCCGTGGGGTGTTCCCTTTGCGGGAAGGCAGGCGAGTTGGGCCTTGTGGCGCTCGGCGGGCGCCTTTGCCGGGCTTGCACCCTCCCCGGCTCGCTGGCCGATGGCTTACTACTCCTGCCGTCACCGTCACCATCGCTCGTTTGTGGGTATGCGGAAACCCGGCAGCGCCAACGTTGCCGGGTTAAGGTTGGCGGCGATTGTACCTTACCCCTGCGGATGCGTCTATGGCGCAGCGCGGTTTGTTTATGCTTTTTTTATGGGAAGGCGGGGAAGCGGCCGACGGTGGCATGGCGGGGCGGTCGAGGGGGAAGGCGAGGGAAAGCGAAGCCCCCCTGCTGGTGAACAGGGGGGCGGGGTGTTCGGGTGGTGTGGAAGGAACTACGCTTCTACCAAGTGCTCGGCGACGATTTCGACGATGTCTTTGACGGCCGGCGCGCCTTCCCCAACTTCTTTGGCGGCGTCGTTGAGCATGATCATGCAGAAGGGACAGGCCACGGCTACGGTTTCGGCGCCGGTTTCCTGGGCTTCGGCGAAGCGGGTGAGGTTGATGCGCTTGTCGCCCTCTTCTTCCTTCCAAATCTGCGCGCCGCCTGCACCGCAGCAGAAGGATTTGTTCTTAGTGTGTTCCATTTCCACCAAGTCGGCGCCCACTTGTTCGAGCACGAAGCGCGGGGCGTCGTATTCACCGTTGTGGCGCCCCAGGTAGCACGGGTCGTGGAAGGTGATTTTTTCCATCCCGGCTTGGTCGATTTTGATCTTGCCCTCTTTGAGCAGCTCTTCGACGAATTGGGTGTGGTGCACCACTTCGTAGTTGCCGCCAAATTGGGGGTATTCGTTCTTCAGGGTGTGGAAGCCGTGCGGGCAGGTGGTCACGATGCGCTTGGGGTTGACCTCGTTGAGCATTTCCACGTTGGCCGAGGCCATCTCGAAGAAGAGGTATTCGTTGCCGGCGCGGCGGGCGGAATCGCCACAGCAGGTTTCCTGCTCGCCCAGCACGGCGTAGTTGACGCCCGCGGCGTTGAGAATTTTGGCAAAGGCCCGAGCGACTTTTTGGGCGCGGGCGTCGGTGGCCGCAGCGCAGCCGACCCACCAGAGCACTTCGGGGTTGGGGTTCTCTTCGATGGTGGGCACTTCGAGGCCCTCGGCCCATTTCATCCGCTCGCTGGAAGGCACGTTCCACGGGTTCATGGTGCGTTCCATGCCGCGGAAGGCGGTTTCCCACTGCTTGGGGAAGGTGTTTTCCATCAGCACCAGCCCGCGGCGGATGTCCATGATGTCGCGCATGGGTTCGTTGCCCAAGGGGCAGACTTCCACGCACGCCCCGCACGAGGTGCATGCCCATACCGCTTCTTCGGGAATGACGAACTCGGTAAGGGTTTGCGAGGTTTCCTCGCCTTTGGCCAGCCGGTCGCCTTCGTAGTTGAAGAAGTAGCGCTTGTTGATTTCCAGCGCCGCAGGCGAGAGCAGCTTGCCGGTGTTGTAGGCGGGGCAGACTTCCTGGCAGCGGAAGCACATGATGCACGCGTAGGCGTCCATCAGTTGATACCAGTGCAGGTCTTCGATGCGGGTCGCGCCAAACTGCTCGATGCTTTCGTCTTCGAAATCCAACGGTTCGAGCTCGCCAATCGACTTGCGCTCGGGTTTGAGGGCAAAGTTGAAGGGGGCAAAGAAGAGGTGGATGTGCTTGGAGTAAGGGAAGTAGGGGATGAAGAGCATGATCAACCCGAGGGCAATCCAGAAGGCGAGGTGGTGCGCCACGGTGAGCGCCGTCGGGCTGAGGCCGGCCCACAGGGAGGCCACGGCGGTGGCAAAGGGCTGGTAGGGGTCGGGGCCTTCCTGGGCAATGGCGAAACTTTGGCCGAGGAAGCGGAAGCCCACATGGAAGAGGATGAACAGCCCTACGATGAGGGAATCGCGGTTGATGCCTTTGCGGGCTTTGGGGTTGAGCATTACGCTGTCGCGGGTGCCCAGCACGCTATCCTTGAACACGAAGCGCCGAATGAGCAGCGCGCTCATGCCGACCAGCACGGAAACGCTGAGCAAATCGGCGCCCAGGCGGTAGTAGTTGCCGATGGGGCCTGTGCCCATGAAGTGGAAGTTGGGGATGTAGCCTTCCAAGACGTCGCCCAGGTTGACCAAGACGTAATACATGAAGCCCCAGGCAACCATGGCGTGGAAAATCGTCGGCAAGGGCCGCATTTTCCAGGTGGGGCGCAGGGTGATGGTCTTGACCAGGGCGTCGACGACGCGTTTGCGTGCCAGCGCCCAGTCGGGCTTGCCCTGCCCGCGCCCGATGATGCGGATGAGGCGGATGGTGGCCTTCCATGCGGCATAGCCTGTCGCCAGAAGGGCCAGGGTGAAGAGGATTTTTTCCCAAAGTGTCAGCATGGCACTCCCTCAGGGGTGGAATAGGGTAGGAGGACGAGCAACGGAAAAACTCGGCGATACCGAGCAGTAGCCAACCCAGGGATTGCATCCATTATAAGGGACATTGCTGCCGGTCGGCGCGAGGAGGCTTCGGCAGCCGGTGGAAAAGCGACCTTCCGACCGGTCGGTTGGGAGATATTTTACCACAAAAACGCGAGGGGAACGCCCAATTTGCTGCTGCGTGCTCGAAATTTGCTTGCATACCCCCTCTGGGGCGCTTTTTGCCCTGGGGGAACGCCCGCGGTGGACGCAGCCCCACAAGGCCACACACGCGCAAAACGGCCTGCGCACCCACCGCAGGCCGTTTTAATCACCGAGAGCCGGGTCGCCACTCCCGGCCCTCTCAAAAGGAGGAGAAGAAAGAAGTTTTTGTCGCCCTTCATTCTCATCTTACCGCGAGCCGCGCAGTTTTGCTTGACGCTTATGCTACGATTGCCCTACGATTGCGTCAGGTTGCCGGCTGGGAAGCCCGTATGCCTGCGCGGCTTTGGCCTCTCGAGTATACTTGTGCCCATGCCGCTTTTCTTGCTGACGGCTCCTTCCGGTGTGGGCAAAACGACGGCCTTGCAGCGCAGCGTGCTTCGGGCGCGCCAACAGGGTTTGCGGGTGGGGGGTGTGCTTTCGCTGGCTCAGCCTCATGGGCGTCTGCCGCACCCCTCGGCCTTGTGGCTGGAAGACATCGCCACGGGGAGACGGCGTTTGTTGGCGCATGTGGCTGCCCCCGCCGAGGCCAGTGTGGGCATTTGGCGTTTCCTGGAAGCCACCGTGGTGTGGGGCAACGCTTTGCTGGCCGATGCTGCCGATGCCGACTTGCTGGTGGTGGATGAAATCGGCCCTTTGGAATTGAATTTGGGGAAGGGCCTGCACGCGGCTTTCGCGGCTTTGCGCTGGGGGCGCTATCATCGCGCCGTGGTAGCCGTGCGCCCTGCTTTGGTGGAGCAGTTGGCCGACGCGCTCGCACCCCGGCAGCCAAAAGTCATTCGCCTGACGCCCGAAAATAGGGATACAATTCCCCTGTTGCTCGTCCCCTGAGATTCTGCAGTCGTTGGAGGTGACCGTGCTGAAAAGGTTTCGTTGGGTCTTGTGGGTGGTGTTCGTAGGGGGATTGGTTGCCTGCGGAGGCACGCCTACCTCGAGCGGGCCTCGCTCGGCGCAGACAGCGATGGCGACCGCCGCACCCACGGCCGCGCCTTCGCCCGGCAATCGCTTGGAAGTGACCGATGCCCGCGGCCGCACCCTGCATTTCGCTGCCCCGCCTCAGCGCATTGTGGTGGCGGGCAAAGCCAGCTTGCTGGTGGCCGATGCCCTTTACGCTTTCCCGGAAGCCCCGCAGCGGGTCGTTGCATTACCCCAGCGCTTGCAAACGCCAGCGGCGCTCGATTTCTTGCGCTTGGTGGACCCCAACCTGGATGCCAAGTTGGTGCTGGCTTCCGACGCCGGGCCCGAACAGATTGCCGCCCTGCACCCCGACGTCGTGGTGATGAAGAGCTTCCTCGCCGACAAGCTTGGGGCCAGCGTGGAGGCGCTGGGTATTCCGGTGTTCTACCTGCAAATGGAGCAGCCTGAGCAATATGGCCGCGAAATGGCGCAATTGGGCATTTTGTTCGGCGACCCCGCCCGAGGGAAAGCCCTCGCCGATTTCTACGATCGAACCATCCGCAAGGTGCAGCAGGCCGTCGCGGCTTTGCCCCCCGGCGACCGCCCGCGGGTGCTCTTCCTCCAGCACACGGTCAAAGGAGGCACCACGGCTTACAAAATCCCTCCGGCTTCCTGGTTGCAGACCACGATGGTGAAACTGGCCGGGGGCGAACCGGTGTGGGCCGAGAGCGCTCGAGGAGGCAATTGGCAGGTGGCCAATTTGGAACAGATCGCGGCCTGGAACCCCGACCAGATTTTCATCGCCGACTACTTTGCCGACCCCCAGCAGGCGGTGGCCGATTTCGAGGCTGACCCCACGGCGGCCAACTTGACCGCGGTGCGCAACGGGCGGGTGTTCCCCTTCCCGAAGGATTTCGTGAGTTGGGACCAGCCCGACACGCGCTGGGTGTTGGGGTTGGAGTGGCTGGTGAGGCGCATCCACCCCCAGGCGCTGGCCGATGAGGACTTCTGCACCGCGGCCAAGGTTTTCTACCAAACGGTTTACGGCCTGCAGGGCGATGCGCTGACGAGCGCTCTCGCCCGTTGCCCTGCTTATTGAGCCGAGGCGGTGCTCATGCGTCGGCGTTTTTGGTGGTTGCTGGCAGGGTCGGCGGCTTTGGTGGTGCTCTCGGTGTTTCTGGGGCGCTACCCGACGCCGCCGATCCTGCCACCCCGCTTGTTGGAAAGCGACCCCCTCGCGGCGCGGCTGGTGCTTACGTTGCGCCTGCCGCGCTTGCTGGCGGCTTTCCTGACCGGCGCGGTGTTGGCAGCCAGCGGCCTTACCATGCAAATGGTGTTCCGCAACCCTTTGGTGGAACCCGGCTTCCTGGGCGTTTCGCAAGGGGCTGCTTTTGGGGCTGCTCTGGCCATCCTCTACCTCAGCCCTTCGCCGTGGACCGTACAAGCCAGCGCGGCGGTCTTCGGCTTCCTCGGTTTGGGGCTGACCTACGCCTTTGCCCGCCGCTTGCGCTACGGCGGTTGGATTTTGCGGATGGTGTTGGCGGGCATCGCGGTCTCGGCGCTGTTCGCGGCGGGGGTTGGGCTGCTCAAATACCTGGCCGACCCGCTCACCCAGCTGCCGGAAATCGTCTTTTGGCTGTTGGGTGGTTTGTGGGCTACCCGCTGGGCGAACTTTCTGCCGGTGCTGGCTGTGACTTTGCCCGCTTTGGTTTTGCTCTATCTGGCGCGCTGGCGGCTCAATTTGCTCACTTTGAGCGAAGAGGCGGCCTTTTCCCTCGGCGCGGCGCCTGGCCGTGAGCGCTTGGCGCTGTTGGTGCTCACCGTGGCGGCTACCGCGGCCGTGGTCTCCCTCGCGGGCATGGTGGGATGGGTTGGCTTGATGATCCCTCACCTGGCGCGGCGCTGGTTTGCTGCCGATGCGCGCCAAGCCTTGCCGGCTTCGGTGTTGCTGGGCGGCGCTTTTACCTTGTTGTGTGACGACCTCGCCCGCACGGCGGTCAACGGCGAAATTCCACTGGGCATTCTTACCTCGCTGTTGGGCGCGCTGGCTTTCGTGGCTCTCTTGGCAACCACTCCTCGAACCTCACGATGAACGCATTGGCTCTCGAAGTTCGCAATCTCTCTTTTGGCTACCGCGCGGAAGAGGCGGTGTTGCATGGCATTCATGTTCGCGTGCCTGTCGGAAGCATCACGGCCATTCTGGGCCCCAACGGCGCGGGGAAGTCGTCGTTGCTGCATGTGTTGCTGGGGCTGCATCGCCCTTGGGAAGGCGAAATCCGCTATTTCGGCAAGCCGTTGGGGGCCTACGACCGCCGCAGCCTGAGCCGCACGGTGGGGCTGGTGCCCCAGCGCGAGCATGTGCCGTTTGCCTTCCGTGTTGAGGAATATCTGCTGTTGGGGCGTTCCCCCCACTTGGGGCTGTTGGCGCAGCCCACCGCGGCCGATTTACGGGCGGTAGATGCGGCGCTTGCACGCCTGGGCATTGCCCACCTGCGTCGGCGTGAAGTGGCTTCCCTGAGCGGGGGGGAGCATCAACTGGTGCTGGTGGCGAGGGCGCTGGTGCAAGGCGCCGCAGTCATGCTGCTCGACGAGCCGACCGCGCACCTCGACCTGGGCAACAAGCACCACACCTTGGCGCTGTTGCGAGGGTTGGCGGCGGAAGGCCGCACCATCGTGCTGACCACCCACGACCCTCACCTGGCGGCATCGGTGGCCGACCAAGTGCTGCTCTTGCGGCGCGGCAGGGTGCTGTTTGGCGGCCCGCCGCAGCAAGCCCTGACCGACGAGCGCCTGAGCGACCTCTATGGCGTGCCGGTGCGGGTCGTGCAGGTGGAAAACCGCCCCTGCGTCCTACCTCAATAGCCGTTCATCGGGTACAATAGCGCTGCTATGGAACCCCCTACCGTACATTGGCTTTTGCACCATGCCAGGCATTGGCATTATGCCTGGTTTGCGTTGCTGGTTTTCGTGGAAGGCCCGACAAGCACCATCGCGGGGGCTGTGCTGGCTGCCAGCGGGGTGCTCGACCCGTGGAAGGTGTTCGCGACCGCGGTGGCCAGCAACTTGGCGGCCGATGCGTTCTGGTTCCAGGTGGGGCAATGGCTGCGCACTCGCGGCCATTGGATGGAAAAAGTCGAAAAGCGCTACCCCCTGGTGCGCCCGCTGGAGCGCAAACTGCGGGAACGCGCCGTGGCTTTTCTGGTGATCGCCAAATTCACCCTCAGCAGCGTGCCCGCTTTGATGGCGGCCGGGCTTTCGCAAGTGCCGTGGCGTAAAGTGCTCGGCATTGTGCTGGTGGCCGATAGCGCTTGGATTGCTTTCCTGACCCTGTTGGGCTATTTGCTTTGGGATAGGGTGGCTTACCTCGCGCTTGGGCTGCGTGTGGCGGTGGTCATCGGCTTTTTGATTTTTGGCTTCATCGTCGTGCGCTGGGCGCACGGCGCGCTGAACGGCATGTTGCAAGAGGAAGAGCAGGGGGAATAGTTCAAAGCATCGCCTCGGCGACGCGGCGGGCAATTTGACGGTCGATTTTTCCCATCGGGAAGCCGCCCAATGCGGCCGGTGAGACCCAGCGGACGTCTTGTGCTTGCAAAGGCCGCGGTGCAGGCCCTTCGAGACGGCATACGAAGGCGTGAAGCGTTACTTTGAAGTGGGTGTAAGCGTGGCGATACACGCCGAAGGGGGCTTCGATGGCAATTTCGGTGCCCAGTTCTTCACGGATTTCACGCTGTAAGGCGGTTTCCAGCGTTTCGCCGTGTTCGACCTTGCCGCCGGGGAATTCCCACAGACTGCCCAGCAGCCCCTCGGCGGGGCGTTGGGCGATGAGCACCTGGGCCTCGCGCCGGATGACGGCTGCGACCACGGTGTAGTGCGGTTGGCGCTGGCGGCGGCGCTTGCGGGGGAAGGCTTCGGGGTTGCCGCTGCGGTGGGCCTGGCAGAACTCGGCCAGCGGGCAGCGGGCGCAGCGGGGGGCGCGCGGGGTGCAAAGGGTGGCGCCCAAATCCATGAGCGCTTGGTTGTAATCGGCCCCGCGGCCGGGCGGCAGGTGTTGGGCGGCCAAAGCCCAGAGGTCCTTTTCGCCCGCCGCCGTGTCGGCCGGGGCTTCTACCGCAAACACGCGCGCCAGCACCCGCCTGACGTTCCCATCCAGCACGGGAACGTCGCGCCCGAAGGCCAGCGAGGCTACCGCGTGGGCGGTGTATTTGCCGATGCCGGGCAGTTGCTGGAGTGCCTTCGGTTCGGCGGGCAGGCGGCCGTCGTAGCGCGTGACGATTTCCCTGGCGGCGCGGTGCAGCGCCCGTGCCCGCCGGTAATAGCCCAGCCCTTCCCACAATGCCAGCACTTCTTGTTCGTCGGCAGCGGCCAGCGCTTCCACCGTCGGGAACCGCGCCATCCAGCGCTGAAAATAGGGAACGACCGTCGCCACCTGCGTTTGCTGCAGCATTACCTCGGAGACCCAGATGGCGTAGGGGTCTTTTAGCCCGCGCCAGGGCAGGGCGCGGCCGTGGGCTGCATACCACGCCAGCAGGGCGGCAGCAAGGGGCGATGGGGCGGATGGCGGCATGGGGTCAGGAGGTTTTGGGCGTCGTTTGAGCGCAGTCGGGCGGGGGCGGCGCCTGCGGGGCGTGGGGGGCTTCCGGTGCGGTGCGCCACCGAGCGCGCACGCTTTCCCCTGCCTTGCGGACGGCTTCCATGATGCGCGGCAGGTCGTCTTCCGTGGTGCGATAGGAAATGAAGCATGCCCGCAGGGCTTCGGTTTCGCCTAAGTGGGTGCGAGAGAGGAAGGCTTCCCCCTGTTTCTGCAACACCGGCACCAAGGCGTGGTTGAGGGCGTTCAGGGCGGCCTCGTCGGTCAGGTCGGCCGGGGTGTAACGGAAGGCGGCGATGCCCATCGAGACGGGGGTGACCAGTTGGAAGTCGGGGGCGGCTTCCAGCAGGGCGCCGAAGCGCGCTGCCAGGCGGTGAAGGCGTTCCCACGTTTGCAAGATGGCCTCGGCGCCGTAGATTTTGAGGGTGAGGTAGATTTTCAGGGCGCGGAAGTTGCGGGAGAGCTGCGGGCCATAGTCGCGGAACTGGAAGCCTTCCTCGGCGTTGGGCAGGTAGGCCGCCCGCGCGCCGAAAGTGGCCGGCAGCAGGCCGCGGTGGCGCGTGAAGACGGCCCCTGCCTCGAAGGGCACGAAGAGCGTCTTGTGCGGGTCTACGGTGAACGAGTCGGCTTGGGCAAGCCCCTGAGCGCAGGCTGCCGCGGTGGAGATGGAAGCCGCCAGCCCCCCGTAAGCCCCATCGACGTGCAGCCAAACGCCCTCTTCGGCGCAGATGGCCGCGAGGTCGGCGATGGGGTCGCATGCGCCGGTGGCCGTGGTGCCGAGGGTTGCCCCTACCGCCAGCGGGACGATGCCGCGGCGTTTGTCGGCGCGAATGGCTGCTTGCAGGGCGTCGGGGCGCATGCGGCGAGCGCCGTCGATGGGAATGCAGCGCACCGCGTCTTTGCCGAGCCCCATCATTTCCACGGCCTTGACCTGGGAATAATGGGCTTCGGGGCTGAGATAGACCGCTGCCGGCGGCATGGCGCGCAGCCCTTTTTGCCGCACTTCTGGGAAGGCCGCTTGCCGTGCCAGCAGCATGCCCACGAAGTTTGCCATCGAGCCGCCGGAGGTGAGGATGCCTTCGGCGTCGGGGGCGTAGCCGCTGAGGGCGAGCAGCCAGCGCAGCACCAGCCGCTCGGTTTCGGTGGCAGCGGGGGCGCCTTGCCATACGGCGACCGATTGGTTGAGCGCCGCAGCCAGGGCTTCGGCGAAGACCGCCCCGGCCAGCGGCGACGTCCGCATCCACGCCAGAAAGCGGGGGTGGCCTACCCGTACCGACGGGGCGACGATTTTGCGCCGGAAGTCTTCGAGGGCGGTTTCCACGCCTTGCGCGGCGCGAGGCAGCGGCTCGTCGAGCTGCGCCTGCAGGCGGGCTGGGGTGGCCGTGGGATCGGCTATCGGCTGCTCGCTCAACGTGGCAAGGTAGTCGGCCACGAAATCGGCGACCCAGCGCCCCAGCTCGCGTATGGCCTCGGGGGGAAGTTCGGGAGAAACGGTCATGGGCGTATTGTACTACTGAAAGATCGGCGGCGGTCAATCTGATAAAATTCTAAGGGCTGCCAGAATGATGCCAAAATGCGCGGATTTTTGCTCTAATTTTTGTCCTTTGGTAGTATACTAACCCGACCGATGAAACCGTTGTTGGTCATCGCGTGTCATATCTATAAGGGAGGCCATTGCATGATGGGCCGGCCAAAACGCTGGTTGTTGTGGATTTTGGTCATAGGGATTGTCAGTGCTGTCGTTGCAGGGTGTGCGCCGCCTGTGGCCGGTGAGGCGAACAACGTTGCTCCAGCGCCTTTCTTGACTGCTTGGCGTGCTTGTGGGGGGGCAAGCGGTGCGGGGGAGTGGCTCGCGGGCCCGTTTTGGTTCCAGGGCAACTTGGTGGGTGTCGCGAGGAATATGATTTTCGTGTGGCGTGCCGATGCACCGCAAGGCGGTGCGCGCCCTTTTCAGGTTCACCCCTCGCAGCCACCGGTAGCTGAGCAGCGGCAAGGTTTTGTGTATAAGAATGGGCATAATGTGGTGCCTGAAATTGCGACGTGGATCCGCAATCACGGCGGGTGGCGGTGCGCAGGCCTTCCGATGAGCGAACCTTTTGACGGCGGTGGCCAGACCTGTCAGGTGTTCGCCAACATGCTAATTTGCCGTGATGCGGATGCGCGCAGGGTGCGCCCTCAGCCCATCGGGCGTCAGTTCTTGCGGGCGAAGGGCGAAGCGTTGAAAACCGGCTTGCCCTCCATTACCTTGCCGGGGTGGCAGGCGCAGATTACCGCGGCGCTGCAGTCCAACGATCGGCAATTGCAAATTCAGGCCCGCGTTGCGAGCAGTAACGGCGCTCCGTGCGAAGCGCTGGCCGTGCAAATCGACGACGTGCACGGCGACCGCACGACGCCCATTTACTACAACTTGATCGCTGGGCAAACACTGCCGCATGGGGTGTGGGAGGCTACCGTCTCGCTGCCTAAGCTGGCGCCCGGCAAGCATACCTTGGTGACCAAAGTGTGCGCGGTGGGGCCGCAGGGGTGGTTGGCCTGCGCTGCCGACAGTGTCTTGCTGAAAGTGCCTGAGCCTCAGAAGTAAGGAGCCTTGCTGGGATGGACGCAAGCGCCGGGGCAGGAAGTGCTCCGGCGCTGAGGTTCAAGGGGCAGGCGTTGGTGGAAGGGCGTGGGCTTCGGCGTGCACCGCAACGCGGGTGATTGGCGGCCCAATGCTGTAAACTGTGAGAGTGAAAGGTTGTGGTTTGCCCGCGGGGGGGGGCAGTGGGGCTTCCCAGCGGCGCACCCCCACAGGATGCCCCTGGGCGTCGTAGGCCGTTGCAACGACCCAAAGGGCTTGCACGGCCGCGGCTTGTTTCAGCGCCACCTGGCCTTTGACCTGCGCCGAGCGGCCATCAGCGCCGATTTGGGTGCGCAGGTTTTGCACTTTCAGTGGGGGGTAACGTTGCGTTTGGGTTTTGGCGGGCACGGCCAATGCCCGCAAGAGGCGCACCGCCGCGCGCGGCTGTGGGGGGGCTTCCGCAAAGCGCGCCACCAGCACGGTGCTGCCGCCTTTGGGGAGCAGGTTGAGCAAGGCTTCGGCTGTTACCGCTTGGCCGGTGGGCAGTGTCACCCACGCGGCAACGGCTTCCACGGCCTGCGGGCCTGGGTTGCGCACTTCCACCAGGCAAACCGCCCCGCCGTCGGCAGCGGGTTCGCAAAAAGGCGCACCGACGACCAGCGGCAACGGGGTGGGGGTGGGCAGCCCGGCAGGGTTTTCGGCGTTTACGGGGATGATGAGGCGCGTGCCTACTGCCATCGCCTGAGGGTTCACCCCGGGGTTGGCTTCTTCGAGGGCTTGCAGCGAAACGCCGAACCGCAGGGCAATGCCCAGCAGCGTATCGCCTTTGGCCACGGTGTAGACCCACGGGGTGGGGCTGGGGCGGCTCGCCGTGGGTAGGGTGGGGGAAGGCAACGGCGTGGGCGTGGCGGCCGCGGTGGGGGTGGCGTAGGGCGTGAGGGTCCACGCGGGGGTGAGTGTGGCCTTGGGGGGCGTGGCGGCAGCCGAAGGGGGCGCGGCGTTCCCGCAGGCGGCCAGCATGAGGGCGGCCAGCATGAGGCCGCAGAAGGCAAGCAGATGTCGACGCATGTCCCCATTATACCGTCGTCGCGTGGCGCTTGCCCTCCCGTGCGCCCTATGCTAAACTCAAGGGTGGAGGAGCCTATGAGCCACGAGGTGAGCAGCCAAGACGCTGCATTGCAGGAAGCCATCCAGGCCATCGAGCGGGGCGAAACGGCCAAAGCGCAGGAAATTCTTCGGCGGCTGTTGCGCGCCGCGCCCAACAATGCGGTTTACTGGGTGTGGTTGAGCGCCGCGGTGGATTCCGTAAAAGAGCGGCGCTTCTGCCTGCAAAAAGCCTATGCCGCCGACCCCACCTACGAACCGGCGCGGCGGGGGCTGATTTTGCTCGGCGAGATGCCCCCCGAAGGCGAGGTCACGCCGATGCGGGTGCCGCACCCCCGTGCCTGGGAAGCCGAATACCGTCCCTCGGTGCCGGAACCGACGGAGAAAAGCGGCCCAGCTTTGCCGCGGCGGGTGGTGGCGGGCGCGGTAGCGTTGCTCGTGTTGATGGCGCTTTCCTGGGGGGCCTGGGGGGCATGGCAGCACTTCCGGCCGGTGCACCTCGCGACCCCGCAACTGTTGATTTACACGACCCAAACGGCGACGCCACCCCCTACCGAAACGCCTACGCCCATCAACCCCTTGACGCTGGGCAAACCGACGCCGCTGGCTTTGCTGTTGCCAGCTACCTACACCCCTACGCCTTTGGCCGTCAGCACGCCGCATTTGGTGGAAGCCTATCGGCTGGGAATGCGCGCCATGCAGGAAGGCCGCTGGCAAGATGCCTTGCGTTACTTCCGCCAAACGGCCGATGCCGAGGGGCAGCATAAGGCAGACCTTTATTTCTACATCGGCGAAGTCTATCGCCATCAGAAGCAGTGGGACGAAGCCGCGTCGGCTTATCAAGAGGCGCTGAAATTGCAGGCGCACTTTGCGCCGGCGGAAACCGGCTTGGCGCAGGTGCTCTTGGCCCAAGGGAAGGCCGACGAAGCGGCTCAATGGGCGGCCCGAGCCGCTAAAGACGACCCCCACTATGGCCTGACTTACCTCGTGCAGGCCGAAATTGCCTTGCAGCAAGAGCAGCCTGCCGACGCGTTGGCCGCTTTGAAAGAGGCCGAAGCGCGTTTGCCCGCTTCGCCGCTGGTGCCGCTTTACCGTGCCGAGGCCGATTTGATGTTGCACGAGCCCCGAAAGGCTTATGCCGAGGCCAAGCAAGCCCACGACCTCGATATTACCTTGCTGCCAGCCTACAAAGTGCTGGGCGAAGCCGCCCTTGACCTCGGAAAGTTGGACGAAGCCGTGCTCTATTTCCGCACCTATCTCACCTATGCGCCGGGAGATGCAGCGGTGTATCGGGCGCTGGCCGAGGCTTACTTGCAGCAGGGGAACACCGAGGGTGCTTTGGCCGCGGCCAAGAAGGTCGTAGCCGCCGCACCCTACGATGCCGATGCCCTGCAATTGCTGGCGAAGGTTTACCTGGCCCGTGATGAGGGCGACCAGGCCGTCCAGACGTTGGAAACCGCCGTGCGGGTTCACCCCAATGACTTCGACTTGCGCATGGCGCTGGTCGAAGCCCAGCTGGCCGCCGGGCACGCGGGCGATGCCTTCCACCAGCTGCAAGACGCTCAGCCGCTGTTGAAGAAGCAACAGCAGTGGTACACTTTCTATTACTGGCGGGCGAAAGTGCTCACGGCTTTGGATGTCACCGACGCAGCCATCGAAGACTGGAAGCGGGTGGCGAACGCCCCCGAGGGTATGGTGCCCAAAGCCTGGCAAGAGGAAGCCCAGCAGGCCCTCGACCGCTTGTTGACCCCTACGCCAACCCCCTCGCCGCCCACCACCCCAACATCCACACTTACTCCTACCCCTGCGCCGTAAGGAGGTTGGCTCGTGGAAGCCCCATTTCAGCCGGTGCATCCTCAAAAGGGGCCTTTCCTGCGCACGATTGCGTCGGGCGAGCGCTTCATCGGCTTCTATGTCGTGCGTCGCAAGCAATTGGAGCCTTTCCGTGACCCCAGCCGCGGGCATTACCTCACCTTGATTTTGGGTGACCGCAGCGGCCAGCGGGTGGCGCGCGTGTGGGAGGATGCCGAGGCCCTGGCCGCGGAAATCGACGTCGGCGACGTGGTCAAAATTCAGGGCGAGATGGAAACCTACATGGACCGCTTGCAGATTCGGGTGTTGCGCATTCGTAAGGCGGCCGAGGAGGAATTCGACTGGCGCGACATGTTGCCCGCTTCGCCGCGCGACCCCGAGGCCATGCTGGAAAGCGTCCTCGCTGCCGTGGAGCGTATCGAGAACCCTCACCTGCGTGCCCTGGTGAAGTATTTCTACGCCGACGAGGCGTTCCTGGAGGCGTTGCAGTGGGTGCCCGCCGGTCGCAAGGTGCATCATGCTTACCTGAGCGGCTTGTTGGAGCATTTGGTGGAAATGCTCGCGCTGGCCGACCGAGTGCTGGAAATTTACCCCCAGATCGACGCCGACTTGTTGCGCGCCGGCATTTTGCTGCACGATATCGGCAAAGTGCGGGAGCTGCGCTGGGGGCTGGATGTGGATTACACCGATGAAGGCCGTTTGTTGGGGCACATTGTGCTGGGCGACGAAATGGTGGCCGCGGCCATCGAATCCTTGCCCGATTTCCCGCCTGCGCTGGCGCTGCGTTTGCGCCACATGCTGCTGGCTCACCACAACCGCTACGAATGGGGTTCCCCTCGCCGCCCGCAAACCTTGGAAGCCATTGCACTGGCCAAAATCGACGATTTGAGCGCCCAGGTCAACCGCTTTTGGTTGCTGCTGCAACAGCGGGAAGCCGGCACGGCCTGGACGCCTTATGACCGCCTCTTGGAACGCCGTCTCTATGCGGGGGAAAGCGACCTGAGCGTGGAAGAAGAGAGCCAGCAGGAGTAGGTTTTTCCCCTTAAAATCACCATCGCCCGCCTCGGAAGGCGAGCGATGGAAAACGAGCGTTGCCACGCGCCGCGGCTCAGTTCAAGTGAGCCTGCATCCGCTTGGAAAGCAGCGCCTCCAGTTCCTTGACCCGCTTCTTGGCATCGGTGCGGGCCTTGCCGGTGGCCTTTTCCATGTCTGCGCGGGCGCGCTTGAGGGCGTCCAGCAGGGCCATTTCCATCGGCGTCGGAACGTAGTCTTGCGGTTCGGCTGCTTTGTCGCTCTTCCCGTTGCCCGCCTTTTTGGCCTTGCGGCGGGTGGGGCGATTGACCTCTTTCATGATTTCTTCGGGCTTTGGCTCGAGGGCTTTCATGCTGAGCTTGATCTGGCGCTTGCGGCGGCTGACGGCAATCACCTGGGCTTCCACTTCGTCGCCTTCCTGCACCAGGTCGCGCGGCGAGCGGATGAAGCCGTGGGTCATTTCGCTGATGTGCACCAGCCCAGGCACTTCGGCGCCGATGTTGACGAAGACGCCATATTTTTCCACCCGCTCGACTTTGCCTTTGACCGTCATCCCGACCTTGATTTCGCGCCATTCGAGGTCGAGCGGCTTGATCATGGTAAGTTCGACGATGCCTTTCGGGGTGATGCGGCGCACCCACACTTCCACTTCGTCGCCCACATTGACGACGTCTTCCACTTTCTTGACAGGCTCTTCGCGCAGTTGGGAAATATGCACGACGGCCGGCTTCCCCACACCGATATCCACAACAGCCCCCGCTGTGGTGGTCTTGATGACTTTGCCGGTGAAGTGCATCTTGCGTTGGATCTCCGTACCATCCGGGGCAGTCACAGTTTGAACACTCATGGCAACACTCCTTTGTTCAAAGTTCGCGAAAAAACGTGCCGCCCGCCGTTGTTTCCGGTGTTCGGCAACGGGTAATTATACCTTAAAGGCGGGCAATAGGTCAGCCTGCGGCCAAGACTTGTTCGAATTGCAATGCAATCGCAACGTTTGGAACGGAAAAGCGCGCCGCACCGCGGCCTTCGGGGGGCATTTGGTGGGGGAGGCGCATCTGCCCTGAAATTCGTGCGCCCTGCGGTTTTGCCTGCGGCCGTGCGCATTGACGCCCTCCCGCGGCCGTGGTATCATAAAGGCACCAAAAATTAGCACTCTCAAGCCAAGAGTGCTAATTTTCGCTTCCCTGAGAGGCTGCTATGTCGCCCCGTCGTAAACGCACGCCCCCGCCGGGGGAAGAACTTACGCCTCGACAACAATTCCTGCTCACCCTCATCGTGCGCGATCATGTGGCTACGGCGCAACCTGTGGGTTCCAGCCGGTTGGTGAAGCGCTACCACCTCGGCATCAGTCCGGCGACCGTGCGCAACGAGATGGCGGTGCTCACCGAGAAAGGCTACCTGACCCAACCACACACCTCGGCGGGGCGCATTCCCACGCCGAAAGGCTACCGCTTTTTCGTGGAGCAGCTGTTAGAGCGCAGCGATTTGCCGCTGGAAACCCAGCGCACGATTGCCCACCAGTTCTACCAGGCGCAGGAAGACGTAGACCAGTGGATGCAGTTGGCGGCGTCGGTGTTGGCGCAGCAAGCGCGGGCGGCTTCTTTGGTCACCGCGCCGCACCCCGAAGAAGCCCGCTACAAGCATTTGGAACTGATTGGCATTCGGGGGCGGCAGGTGTTGCTGGTGCTGGTGTTGGTGGGCGGCGAAGTGCGGCAGCGGCTGCTGCACCTGGCCGAGGCTCTGCCGCAGAGCCGCCTGAGCGCCGTGGCCGAGCGCCTCAACGCTCGTTACGCCGGGCGCACGCTGGAAGCCATCCGCAGCGCGCCGCGCCCGCCCGATGCCCTCGAGGCCGACATCCGCCGCGTGGTGGTGGATGAAATGGAAGAGACGGCCCAACACCTGGTGGAAGCCGTCTATCGCGACGGGTTGGCGCATGTGCTGGCCGAGCCGGAATTTACCCAGCCCGAAACAGCCCGCCGCGCCCTCGCAATGTTGGAAAACCGCGCCTTGCTGGAACGCCTGCTGCGGCGCGTGGCTTCCCAGGCCGAGATCGGCAGCGTGCAGGTGCTGGTGGGCAGCGAAGACTGGGAAGAACTGCGCCATTGTTCCCTCGTGTTGGCGCGCTATGGCGCGCCGGGCCTTGCCACCGGCATGGTCGGCGTGTTAGGCCCTACCCGCATGGCTTACAGCAATGCGATCCCCACGGTGCGTTTTGTCGCCCGTTTGCTCAGCGACATGGTCACCGAAACTCTGGCAGAATAGGGAGAACCAGACATGGCAAAGAAGAAAAAGCACACCACTCCGCCCCGTGAGGAAGAAGAACGCCGCGCCGAGGCGGAGGCCGTTGCCGAAACGGCCGCCGAGGCTGCGCCCGCGGCTCCGGCGGAAAGCGCCTCGGCTGCCGCGGAGGAGGCCGAAGCCCCCGAAGCGGCTTCCCCGCCCGCGGAAGAGGCCGAAGCCGCCGATGAGACGGCTTCTTTGCAGGCCGAGTTGGAAAGCACCCGTGCCCAAATGCAGGAATACCTCGACGGCTGGCAGCGCGAGCGCGCCGCTTTTGCCAACTACCGCCGCCGTGTGGAAGAGCAGCAAGAGCAGGCCCGCCGCGAACTGGTGGCCAGCATTGCCAAGCGCTACCTCGAAGTGCTGGACGACCTGGAACTGGCGCTGAAAAACAAGCCCACCGAGGGCGAAGGGGCGGCCTGGGCCGAAGGCATCGAGCTCATTTATCGCAAGATGTTGGCCGTGTTGGAAGCCGAAGGCGTCAAACCGATGGATATCCGCCCGGGTATGCCTTTCGACCCGCGCTTCCACGAAGCCATTACTCACGAGCCGCACGACGAGCACGGCAGTGAGGAAATCATCGAGGTCGTGCGGCAGGGCTATATGATCGGCGACCAGGTGCTGCGCCCGGCGCTGGTGCGGGTGGCGCAATAAGGCGTGGCCTGCCGGCGAGGTTGTGACCGCTTCTCGCGTTGAGAAAGGATGCACTCATGGGAAAAACGATAGGTATCGATTTGGGCACCACCAACTCGGTGGCCGCGGTGATTTCCGGCGGTGAGCCCACCATCATCCCCTCGGCCGAAGGTGAGCGTTTGGTGCCCTCGGTGGTGGCGGTGAAGAAAGGCGAGCGGCTGGTCGGGCGGGTAGCCCGTAACCAGGCCATCGTCAACCCCGAGAACACCATTTCCTCGGTCAAGCGCTTCATGGGGCGCAAATACGACGACCCCGAAGTGGCCGAAGCCCGCAAACGCATTCCCTATAAAGTGACGGCGGCGCCCAATGGCGACGTGCGCGTCATCATGGGCGGCAAGGAATACGCCCCGCCGGAAATTTCGGCCATGATTTTGCAAAAAATCAAAGCCGACGCCGAGGCTTTCCTCGGCGAGCCGGTGACCCAGGCCGTCATCACCGTGCCGGCCTATTTCAACGACGCTCAGCGCAATGCCACCAAAGACGCCGGCCGCATCGCCGGGCTGGAGGTGCTGCGCATCATCAACGAGCCGACGGCCTCGGCGCTGGCTTACGGCCTCGACCGCAAGCAAAACGAAACCATCGCCGTTTACGACCTCGGCGGCGGCACTTTCGACATTTCCATTTTGGAGGTCGGGGAAGGCGTTTTCCAGGTGCTGGCCACCCGCGGCGATACTTTCCTCGGCGGCGACGATTTCGACCAGGCCATCATGGATTACCTCATCGGGGAATTCCAGGAGGCCGAGGGCATCGACCTGCGGGAAGACCGCAACGCTTTGCAGCGCCTCAAAGACGCCGCCGAAAAGGCCAAAAAAGAGCTCTCGACCATGCTCCAGACCGAGATCAATTTGCCTTACATCACCATCACCAACGAAGGCCCCAAGCACTTGGTGACCACCCTGACGCGGGCCAAACTGGAGCAGCTGACCGCCTCTCTCATCGAGCGCACCTTGCGGCCGATGGAAGAAGCCCTGCGAGATGCTGGCCTCACCGCCCACGATATCGACGAGGTGGTGCTCGTCGGCGGTATGACCCGTATGCCCGCGGTGCAAGAGGCTGTGGCCAAATTCTTCGGCAAGGAGCCGCACAAAGGCGTCAACCCCGACGAGGTGGTTGCCTTGGGCGCAGCCATTCAGGCCGGGGTGCTCGGCGGTGAGGTGACCGACATCCTGTTGCTGGACGTCACCCCGCTGACGCTTTCCATCGAGACGCTGGGAGGCATCGCTACTCCCATCATCCCGCGCAATACCACCATCCCGACCCGCAAAAGCCAGGTCTTCTCGACGGCTTCCGACAACCAGACGCAGGTGGAAATCCACGTCTTGCAGGGCGAGCGCCCCCTGGCCAAAGACAACAAATCGCTGGGGCGTTTCATTCTGGATGGCATCCCGCCGGCGCCGCGCGGCGTGCCCAAAATCGAGGTTACCTTCGACCTGGACGCCAACGGCATTCTGAAAGTGACCGCCCAAGACCAGGCCACCGGCCGTAAGCAGCACATCACCATTACGGCGTCGTCGGGCTTGAGCGAAGAGGAAATCCGCCGGATGCAAGAGGAAGCCGAAAAATTTGCAGCGGAAGACCGCCAGCGGCGCGAACGCATCGAAGCGGCAAACGAAGCCGAGCAAGTGGCCTACGGCGCGGAGAAGGTGCTGCGCGATTTGGGCGAGAAGATTCCCGCCGAGCAGCAGGAACGCATTCGCACCGCGGTGGCCGCGCTGCGCGAAGTTGCCGCCGACGAAAGCGCCACCGCCGAAGCGATTCGTGAGGCGATTCGCGCCGTGCAAGAAGCCCTGCCGCAGGCGGTCTAAAGCGCTGCTTGCCGGGGCTGCTGCCGAGGGGGGCGGGCGCGTTGGCTGCTTCCCTGCCCGCAATCGGCGGCGCGTAACGCCCTCGACGGGCGGACGACTTCCCTGGCAGGGCGCCGAGGGCGTGTTTTCGATGCCTCGACGTCCTATCCCTGTGCGGTTGAACATTTGCCATGCCACGTGATTACTACGAAATTCTCGGCGTTCCGAGGAACGCCAGCCAGGATGAAATCAAGGCTGCCTTTCGGCGGCTGGCGCGCAAGTATCACCCCGATGTGAGCGCCGAGCCAGACGCCGAAGAGCGGTTTAAGGAAATCAACGAAGCCTATGCCGTGCTTTCCGACCCGCAGAAGCGAGCGGCCTACGACCGCTTTGGCCATGCGGGGGTAGGGGGCGCGGGCGGCGGCTTTCGCGGCGCGCCCGATTTCGGCATGGGCGACTTTGCCGATATTTTCGAAGAGATCTTCGGCTTTGGCGGCTTTGGGCGCGCGTGGGGGCAGGCCAATCGGCCGCGGCCACGGCGCGGCCGTGACCTGCAAATTACCCTCACTTTGGAATTCGAGGAAGCCGTCTTTGGGGCGGAAAAGGAAGTGCGCTTTACCCGTTCGGAGACCTGCCACACCTGCGGCGGCACCGGCGCCGCGCCGGGAACCCAGCCTCAAACGTGCCCGACCTGCCACGGCAGCGGGCGGGTGCGCCAAACGCGCACGACTTTCTTCGGCACGATGGTGCAGGAAACCCTTTGCCCGACGTGCCGCGGCCAGGGCAAGGTCATTCCACAGCCTTGCCCGACATGCCGCGGGCGCGGCGTAGAGCGCCGCACGGTGCAAAAGGTGGTGGCCGTGCCGCCGGGCGTGGATAGCGGCACGCAAATTCGGTTGGCCGGCGAGGGCGAACCCGGCGAAAACGGCGGCCCCCCTGGCGACCTTTACATCAAGGTCAAGGTCAAGTCCCACCGCTTCTTCCAGCGCCGCGGCGACGACATCATCTTGCATCTCAACATCAACGTGGCGCAGGCGGCGCTGGGCGCCGAGGTCGAGGTGCCCACGGTGGATGGCCCTCACACCCTCCGCATCCCCGCAGGCACACAGCCGGGGCAAACTTTCCGCCTGAAGGGCAAGGGCGTGCCCCATTTGCAGCGGAGCGGGCGCGGCGATCAGATCGTGGTCGTCAATGTGGAAATCCCCACCCGCCTCGACGAGCGCCAGCGCGCCCTCTTCCACGAACTGGGGCGCAGCCTGGGCACCGAGGTCAAGCCCCAGGAACGCAGTTTTTTGGATAAGTTGAAAGATCTGCTGGGTTGAACGAGCGCCCCCAGGGTTCTGTTGCACCCTGGGGGCGGTGTGCGTTTGGCTTTAGGCGGCTTCCTCTGGGGGCTTGGTGGTTTCCTTGAGAAGCGGCAGACGCACTGTAAAGGTGGTGCCTTCCCCCAGTTGGGAGGCCGCTTCGATGCTTCCCCCGTGGTGTTTTACGATCCAGTAAGCGATGGAAAGCCCCAGCCCGAAGCCCTGCCCGCGGCTGCGGGCTTTGTCGGCGCGGTAGAACCGCTCGAAAACATGGGGCAGGTCTTCGGGGGGAATGCCCGGGCCGGTGTCGCTGACCCGGCAGACGGCCCAGCCGTCGGCTTCGCCGAGAGTGAGGGTCACTTGGCCGCCGCGGGGGGTGTATTTCACCGCGTTGCCCACCAGGTTGATGAACACCTGTTTCAGCCGGTCGGGGTCGCCTTCGACCTGCACGGGGCGGTCGATGCGCACTTCCAGCGCGACGCCTTTCTGCCGCGCCACGACCTGCATCTCTCGCAGCACATCGGCCAACACCGCGTCGAGGGGAACGGCTTCCCGCCGCAGCGGGAGTTTGCCCGCTTCGGCGCGCGCCAGCAGCAGCAGGTCTTCGACCAGACGGCCAAGACGGTCGGTCTCTTCTTCGATGCTATCCAGCGCTTCGGGGTCCAATTGGCCGATGCGCCGCATCCACTGGGCGTTCCCTTTGATGACGGTGAGGGGGGTGCGCAATTCGTGCCCGACGTCGGCGATGAAGCGCCGCTGGGCCTGGAAAAGGGCTTCCAGGCGGGCCAGCGTGGCGTTGAAGGCTTGCACCAAGGTCCACACCTCGTCGCCCGCGCCGCGCGGCACCGGAATGCGGCGGGAGAGGTCGTCGGCGTGGGTGATTTGGTCGGCAAGGGCGGTGGCGTGGGCCAGGGGTTCCAGAGCGACGCCCACGCTGAAATACACCACCAGCGCGGCCAGAAGCATGGCCAGCAGGGTCACGCTGACCAGCGCCACCAGCACCGCTTGGCGGGCTTGCTTGACCGGCGTCAGCGGCATGCCGATTTCCAGCGTGCCCACCCGCCGACCGGTGAAGAAGATCGGCTCGGCCAGCACGCGCCAGACCTGATGGCCGTGGCGCTCGGTCAGCAGGGTGGGGCGGTCGACCGAGAACCCGCGCGCCGAGAGGGGGCTGTGCTGGCTCCAGCCGCCGGGGAGGGGCACCAGCCGCCCTTCTCGGTCCCACACTTGCACCACCACCCCCGCCGTCACGACCAGGTCGGGGGGCATGGAGACTTCCGGGCGTTGGATGTCGCGGACCTTGATTTGCATGACCAGCGCGGTGCCGGTCTGGATGAGGGCGCGGTCGACTTGGCGCATCAGCAAAACCCCCACCACCCCATACACCGCCGCGCCGAACAGCAGGAACATCCCGCCTGTGACCAGGACGTAGAGCAAAGTCAGGCGGGCACGCAGGGTACGCATGGGGGTTCGTTACTCCTCGGCGTGTTCGCGCAGCACGTAGCCCACGCCTCGCAGGGTGTGGATGAGCCGCGGTTCGCCGCCCTCTTCCAATTTGCGGCGCAGATAGCGGATGTACACTTCCAGCAGGTTGCTGGCCGCGCCGAAATCGTATTGCCACACTTGTTCGTAAATTTGCTCGCGGGTGAGCACTTGGCGCGGGTGGCGCATGAAGAGTTCCAACAGTTCGTATTCTTTGGCAGTGAGGGGGATGACGCGCTCGCCTCGACGGGCTTCGTGGGTGCCGGTGTCCAGTTCCAGGTCGGCAAAGCGATACACTTTCGGCTCTTCTTGCCGCGAGCGGCGCAGCAAGGCGCGAATGCGCGCCAGCAGTTCGTCCATGTTGAAGGGTTTGACCATGTAGTCGTCGGCGCCCATATCCAGCCCTTGGACGCGGTCGGCGACGCTGGTTTTGGCTGTCAGCATCAAGATGAGGACGTCGCCCATAGCGCGCAGCCGCCGCGCGACTTCTATCCCGTCCATGCCGGGGAGCATCCAATCCAGAATGACCAGGTCGGGCATGTTGGCGCGGGCCAGGGCCAGCCCGGTCTCTCCGTCTTTGGCCACGTCCACCTGATAGCCTTCGTAGGTCAGCGCGCGGCTCAGGAAGCGCACGATGCCGTCGTCGTCTTCGATGAGTAGCAGGTGAGGCATGTTTTCCTCCGTCTTCGTCTCCGCCGTTTGGGGGTTTCTCAAACTATACCACATTCTGATGTGAGGGAAACCGCGCTTTGGGTGCGGCGGTTGCTTTGGGCCTGGGCGCGCCAGGGGCGGGGGCAGCGTTTTGGCTGGTGGGGCACGGGCTGTTGCAAGCGCCGACAGAGCGTTCCCCCTTCGACCAGCCCCGGCCAGTTCTTTTTGCGATGCGCTGCGCCCGCTTTTTTTGTGGTAAACTTGGTTTAAGTTTTCGCTTAAACTTCCGACCTCGTTTTGCCATGAAACAAGCCCTGCCGCTCGCCACTTGGGAACAGACCCGCTTGCTGTCGGACCCGCGCCGCCTGCGTCTGCTGCGTTTGCTGATGGCGCGGCCGGCGACGCTTTCCCAATTGGCGCGCGCGGTGGGGCAGTCGCCGGCGTGGGTGCAGCATCATTTGCGCCAGCTGGTGCGCGCTGGCTTGGTGCAGGCCGAAGGCTCGGCCGGGCGAGGACGCCCGCGGACCTATCGCGCTGCCGCAGGCGCTTTTGTGTTGCAGCGGCTGGTGCTCCCCGAAAGCACGCGCCCCACCGCTGTGTTTGTCGGAAGCCACGACCTTGCCCTGGAACGCCTGGCCAGCCGCCTGGCCCCTCATCTGGACCTGGTGCTTTACCCTGTGGGCAGTCTGGATGGCCTGGTGAACTTGCGGCAGGGGTTGTGCCATCTCAGCGGCGCGCATTTGCTCGACGAAGATGGTTCGTACAACCTGCCGACGGTGCGGCGGCTGTTCCCGAGCGGGGGGGTGCGGGTTGTAACGCTGGCGCGGCGGGTGCAAGGGCTGATGTTTGCCCTCGGCAACCCGCATGGCATTCGTGGTTTGGAAGATTTGGCACGCCCTGACTTGCGCTTTGTGAACCGCAATCGGGGCTCGGGCACGCGGGTTTGGCTCGACGCTCGCCTGCGGGAACGCGGCATTGCTCCGCAGGCGGTGCGCGGCTATGGGCGCGAAGTGGCGACCCACACGGCCGCGGCGCGTGCGGTGGCCGCGGGCGAGGCCGATGTGGCTTTGGGGCTGGAGGCCGCTGCCCGGGCGGCGGGGCTGGGTTTCCTGCCGCTGTTCACCGAGCGCTTCGACCTGATCTTCCCGGAAGAGGCCACGCGTCCCCTGCTGCCTTTGCTGGAAGCCCTGCCCGGCGCTGATTTCCGCCGCCTGGCAGGCGATTTGCCCGGTTATGACCTTGCCCCTGCCGGTACGGTGGTGGCGTGAGGCGCTTTGGCGTTGCGCGAGGGGCTTTCGCTTGCTCGCCGCGAGGCGTGTGCGCCCGATTTTGCGATTTCGAATGGAGGTTGCCCTGTGCGTTTGCGTTCGATTTCCCTCGTTTTGGTTTTGGCAGTGCTGTTCGCGGCTTGTGGCCGTGCTCGAACGACGCCTGCAGCCGGTGATGGGCTTTCCGGCACGGTGACGATTTTTCACGCCGGAAGCCTGACGGTGCCCATTCAGCAATTGACCGCGGCTTTCCACAAGCAGCACCCGGGGGTGACGTTCGCCACGGTATCGGGCGGCAGCCGCACGGTGGCCCGCAAAGTGAGCGAACTCGGCCAGCAAGCCGATTTGGTGTTCGTGGCCGACTACACGGTGATCGACAACCTGCTCAAGCCCAAATTTGCCACCTGGAACATTCGTTTCGCTACCAATGCGATGGTCATCGCCTACACCGACCGCTCGAAATATGCCAACGAAATCAACGCCGACAATTGGTACGACGTTTTGCTGCGCGATGGGGTGGTGTATGGGCATTCCGACCCCAACGCGGACCCCTGCGGCTATCGCACGCTGATGGTGTGGCAGTTGGCCGAGGCATATTACAAAGCGCCCGGCCTGGCGCAGCGGCTCGACGACCATTGCCCGGCGGCCAACGTTCGCCCCAAAGCGGTAGAGCTGCTGGCGTTGCTGCAATCGGGCGATATGGATTACGCGTTCGAGTATCTTTCGGTGGCGGTGCAGCACCATTTGCGCTACGTGGCTTTGCCGCCGCAGCTCAACTTGAGCGACCCCCAATATGCCGATTTCTATGCCCAGGCGAAGGTGCAAATCAACGGTGCCAAGCCGGGGGAAACCGTGACCAAAACGGGCGCCCCAATTCTCTATGGCGTGACCATTCCCACGAATGCACCGCATCCCGAGCTGGCGACGGCGTTTCTGGCTTTTGTGTTGGGCCCGCAAGGGCAGGCTATTTTGCAGGAAGCCGGCCAACCGCCGCTCGACCCGCCCGTTGCCGACGCCCCCGATAGCCTGCCTGCTCCCCTCCGTCCGCTGGTACAGCCGTAACCCTCTTTTCGACTTTCTTCCCATGTCCCTTCTTCGTTTCCTCGAACCCCGTAACCGCCTGTATCTTTCCTTTGCGTTGCTGGGGGCGGTGCTGGTGGCTTTCATTGCATGGCCGTTGACGCGCACTTTGTTGGCTTCCTCGCCGGCGGTGTTGTGGCGCACCTGGCAGGAAAGCGAAGTCAGCGCGGCTATCTTGTTGACTTTTGGCGCTTCGGCAGCCGCGACGGGGCTGGCGCTGCTTTTGGGCATTCCGCTGGCCTATGTGCTCGCGCGCGCCGATTTCCCCGGCAAGGCGCTGGTCGAAGCCGTGGTAGACATTCCGGTCGTCGTGCCCCATTCGGCTGCCGGTATTGCTTTGCTCATGGTGTTCGGGCGGCAAACCTTCTTGGGAAAATTGTTCGGGGCCGTTGGCATTCACTTCGTTTCGGCCGTGCCGGGCATCGTCATCGCGATGCTTTTCGTCAGCCTGGCCTTTTTGGTCAATGCTGCCCGCGACGGTTTCCGGGCCGTTGATACGCGGCTGGAAGCCGTCGCGCGCACGTTGGGGGCTTCCCCGTGGGAGACTTTTTGGCAAATCACCTTCCCTTTGGCGTGGCGCAGCATCTTGTCGGGCATCATCATGATGTGGGCGCGCGGGCTGAGCGAATTCGGCGCGGTGGTGATCTTGGCGTATCATCCCACCGTGGCGCCGGTGTTGATTTTTTCGCGCTTCGAATCTTACGGGCTGGCCTACGCCCAGCCGGTGGCCGCGCTGGTCATTCTGATTTCGCTGGGTGTGTTTTTGGTGTTGCGATGGGTGGGGCGCGATGCACGGGTTTGATGGTCAGAGCCTGCGTTTGGAGCACCTGAGTGTGCAGGCGGGGAATTTCCGCCTGAGCGATCTGACGCTGGAAGTGGCGGCGGGGGAGTATTTCATTTTGCTCGGCCCGACGGGGGCGGGGAAGACCGTGCTGCTGGAAACCGTGGCGGGGTTGCACCTGCCGCGGGCGGGGCGGGTGTTGCTGGGGGGGGAAGACATCACCGACGCCCCGCCGGAAGTGCGCCGGGTGGGGGTGGTTTATCAGCACCATGCGCTTTTCCCCCACATGACGGTGGCCGAGAATGTTGCTTTTGGCCTGGCGTTGCAACGGCAGGCGCGCTGGCAGCGAGCGATGCCGTGGTTGGGGCGGCGCGCTTTGCGGCGCGCTGTCCGCAGCGCCGAGGTGACCGCCGCGCTGGAGATGTTGCATATTGCCCATCTGGCCGAGCGTTTCCCGCGGCACCTGAGCGGGGGGGAACGCCAGCGGGCGGCGTTGGCGCGGGCGTTGGTCATCCGCCCTCGGCTGCTGTTGTTGGATGAGCCCCTGAGCGCCCTCGACCCCCAGCATCGGGAGACGCTGCGCAGCGAGCTGCGCCGCTTGCATGCCGAGCTGGGCACCACGGTGGTGCATGTGACGCACGATTTCGAAGAGGCGGTGGCGTTGGGCCAGCGCATCGCGGTGTTACACGCGGGGCGGGTCGAGCAGGTGGGGCCTGCGGAAGCCATCTTCCGGCGCCCGGCTTCGCGCTTTGTGGCCGAGTTCGTGGGCATGCGCAACATTTTTGCCGCTCATGCCGAGCCCGAAGATGGGCAGGCTGCCGTGTTGCACACGCACGGCCTGGCCGTGGCCGCGGTGGCGGCGCGGCGCGGCGCGGTGCATTTTGCCGTCCGCCCTGAAGACATCGTTCTGGCGCGCCAGCCGCTGGATTCCAGCGTGCGAAACGTCTTTCGCGGGCAGGTGGCCGAGGTGGAACGGCGCGGCGCGCTGGCGTATGTGACCGTCGCCGTGCCCGCGCAGGAAGGCGAGGCGTTGCCTTTCGTGGCTGCCGTGACCACCCCTTCGTTGGAAAGCCTGGGCCTGCGCCCGGGAGAGCCTGTTTGGCTGGGCTTCAAGGCTTCGGCGGTGCATGTGTTCTGAAGGGGAAGGCGTGGCGCGGTGGCTTTCCCGGTGTTGGTGGTGGTAAAGCAACGAGCAGGGTGGGGCGTTCCCACCCTGCTCGGATGTCGCTTGGGGGTATGTCGCGTTACAGTTGGAAGCCGTCGCGCGCGGGCACGATTTTGTAACGATAGTCGGTGACGTAGTCGCGCAGTTTTTCTTCGAGATGCTGCCAGGCCTGCGAGGCGAGGATGTAGCGCGCGGCTTCATACGAGGGCACGAGCGCCGCCGTCAGCACTTGCGGCCCTTCGCCGTAGGCCGTGAACCAGGCGTCGGTGGGTTGCAAGCCCAGGCGTTGCATGCCGGGCAAAAATTGCTTGATCAGAAACTCGAAATATTCGCGGTCTTTGTCGATGCGGATGTTCCAGGTCATCAGTACCTTGACTTCCACATCAACCTCCTCACGACGGTGCATTGGCGTTTTCCAGCACTACGACCTGCAGTTCGTCGGGAATGCTGGCGCGGGTCACTTTGAGCACCGGCACCGGCGCGGCCCCTTCCACGCCCATTTCTTTGAGGAAGCGGGTGACGCTTTCCAATTTCGAGGTCGTGCCGGGAAGGCGGTAGTGCATGGGCACGACGATGGAAGGCTCCAGCACGCTGATGACCTCGGCCGCTTTGGCGGCGCTCAAGGCGCTGCCCCCGCCCACCGGCACCAGCGCGACGTGCACCGTGCCCAGGGCCTCCACTTCGGCCTGGGTGGGCACGCGGCGCATGTTCCCCAGGTGGGCGACTGTGATGCCGTCGTAGTCGAACAGGAAAAGGGTGTTGCGAGGCAGTTCGCCTTGGCTTTTGCCTTTCCCGTTGGTGTGGATGGCCGTAATGAACACCCCGCCGATTTCGTACTCGCCGGGGCCGGTCAAGACGTGCCGCGCGCCTTTGACGGCTTTGAGGGCGTTGTGGCCGGGCGCGTCGGTGCTGATGGTGACGACATCGGCTTTCAGTTTCAGCGGCGGCAACCCCACCGCGGCGCCGTCGTAGGGGTCGGTTACGATGGTGGTCATGCGCCGCTGGGTGAGGCGGAAGCAAGAATGTCCGTACCAGGTGATTTCCATGCCGCAATTATAACAGACCTTGGGGAGAGCGCCTGGGCGGGGAAGGTTTAGGGCTTCTTCGGCGGGCGGGGGCCTAAGATGGCCGTGCCTACCCGCACGATGGTCGCACCTTCTTCCACCGCGACCTCGAAGTCCGCGCTCATGCCCATGGAAAGCTCGTCCCACGAAGCGGTGGGGAAGCGACGGGCGAGGAAGTCCCGCAAGGCGCGCAGGCGGCGGAAATAGGGGCGCGCGGCTTCAGGGTGGGGGACCGGTGGGGGCACGGTCATCACGCCGCGCACTTCCAGGTGGGGCAGGGCAACGACGGCTTCCACATCGGGCAGCAGGGCTTCCCATTGCGTTTCATCCCAGGCTGGCCAGCCGAACTTGCTTTCCTCGCCGCCGACGTTGAACTCCAGCAGCACGGGCAGCACCCGCTCGGCTGCGGCGGCCAGCGTTTCCAGCCGCTGGGCCAGCGCCAGCCGGTCCAACGAGTGGAGCATGTCGTAGTGGGAAATCACCAGCCGGGCTTTGCGCCGCTGGACGTGCCCAATCATGTGCCAGCGGACCTCGGGCTGGGTGATGACGGCCATCTTTGCGACACCTTCTTCCGGGTAGTTCTCGCCCAGGTCGCGCGCCCCCGCGAGCACGGCTGCTTGGGCTTTTTCCACCGGTTGCCCTTTGGTCACCACCACCAGCCGCACCGTTTCCGGGGCGCGGTGGGCGCGTTGGGCTGCCGCGGCGATGCGTTCCAGCACGCGGGTGTAGTTTTCCCGAATGCGGGTGGGTAGATCGGCTTGTCGAGCCATAGGGCACCTCGTCGACGAAGGATGAAGCGGGCTGTTCTGATTATACGCCCACTTGGGGGAAAGCGGGCCTCGCGGCTGCGCTGCCTTGGGGGGCTGCCTCGAGGCCTCGCTGGCTGGGCTTGCGCTCCCCCAAAATTCCTATCGGCAGCGGGTGGGCTTCCGGGTTATAATGGCCTATACCCCTGGAGGGGACTGTTATCGGCACTTTTGCCGGTTCGAGTGGTCATGGCTGCGAAACGGAAGACCGACTATCAGATTTTGTGGATCGAGAACCGCCGAGTGCGGGTGCCGGAGTTCGTGCCCGCGCTGCGTAAACGCGGCTATGATTTGCACGTCGTTTCGTCGGGGAAGGCGGCGCGTGAGTGGCTGCACACCTTTACCCCTGACCTCATCGTGTTGTATGCGGCTTCGTTTGGAACCAGCGGCTATCGCATTGCCAAGGGGCTGCGCAGCGTTGCCCCCGAGACGCTGCCTCTTTTGCTGATTGCTTCCCCCGAGGCGCCGCCCAAGCCCAACGCGCCGGTTTCTTACACGCTGACGTTGCCTTTTACCACCCGCAAGCTGCTCAACCGCATTCACCGCCTGCTGCCGAGCGAGGCGCAGTGGCATCGGGTGGGGGCTGTGGCTTTGGATGAGCAGCGGCGGGTGGTGCGCTGCCACGGCCGAGAGCACCGCCTGACGCCCCGCATGTTGCGCTTGCTCAAGGTGTTCATGGCGCGTCCTCATCAGGTGATCCCTTACCACGACCTCTTCCGTGAGGTTTGGGAAACCACCTACCTGGGCGACATTCGCACCCTGCAGGTGCACATTGCTTGGCTACGGCGGGCGCTGGAAGACGACCCTCGGCGGCCGCGCTTCTTGGAAACTTTGCGCGGCGTGGGGTATCGCTTTCACCCCGAGGGCAAGCCCGTGCCGGAACCAGAGGGGGAAGCCGCTGCCTGAAAGTACCATCCTTCTCCGCCGGTCGAGAAGATGCGCACCGCCCACGGGCGGTGTGGTGTGTTTAAGGGCAGGGCAGAGGGCAAAGGGGAGGTCGCCCGCAATGGCCGCACGGCCTGGGCTGTGCTGTAGAAGACGCCGCCGTCGGCAAAGCCGACTTCCCAGCCGGCGGCGTCGGCCAGGGCTGCGGCCGGCAGGTGGACGCGCTCGGCTTCCAGCCGCGGTTGCCATGCGGCGGGAAAGGGCTTCCACGGCCAAGCCAGCGCGGCGTCGGCTTCCACGGTGAAGGCGGCGTGGGCGCGCATCAGCCGCAGCCGCGCGGTTTGCACCGCGCGCACGGTGGCGTCGGCGCAAAGGAAGCGCCGCTCGAGCCGCGCCGCGACCACCGCCGTGGTGCCCGAACCGCAGAAAAAGTCGGCCACCAGGTCGCCGGGGTTCGAGGAAGCCAGAATGATGCGTTCCAGCAGGGCTTCCGGTTTTTGGGTGGGGTAGCCGGTACGCTCGTTGTGCAGCCGAGCCACCACGGGGAAGTACCACCAATCTTCCGGCACTTTGCCGCGCTTCAGGTTGGGCACTTTGCCAAAGCCAGCCTTGGGCGATGATTTGAAGGTCGCCACCGTGTTGGGGTGGTAGGGCACGCGCACGGCATCGGCGTTGAAGGTGTAGCGGGACCCTTTCGCATAGACAAGGATGGTGTCGTGTTTGCGGTTGAAGGCGCGGCGGATGGGCGAGGGGCCGTGGTACACCCACACGATTTCGTTGATCAGGCGCTGGGGGCCGAAAATTTCATCCAACAGCAAGCGGGCGTAGGGTGCGGCGTGCCAGTCGAGGTGCAGGTAGAGGGTGCCGGTGGGGGTCAGCAGGCGGTGCATCAGCACCAGGCGGGGGTAGAGGAAGGCCAGGTAGTCGTCCAGCGAAGGCCAGCGGTCGGCGTAGCCTTCGGCGAGCTGCCAGGTGTGCGGTTTGCGGGAATCTTCGCCGCGCCCCACGCGCACTCGATAGCGGCGGTTGGTGAAGAACGGCGGGTCGGCGTAAATCAGCGGGATGCGGCCTTCCCATTGGGGCAACAGGGCAGCCATCAGGGCGAGGTTGTCGCCCCACAGCAGGCGGTTGGCGTGGGGGGGCGTGGCGGCCTCGGGGGGCGCGATCACGCTTTCCGCCCGCAGGCTGGCTGGCGGCGGCAGGTGGAAGGCTTTGCCGGGGAAGGAGAGGGTGGGCATTGTGGAAGGAGGGCTGCGGTTGGAAGGGTCAGGCTTCTCGGGGGGAGAGCGCCGCGGCGCGATGGGCCGGGCTGCCTACATACACCCGCGGGACGCGCGTGTTGATGTTGGTGAGCACTTCGTAAGGGATGGTGCCCGCCCACGCGGCCAGGTCTTCGACTGTGATGCGCTCGTGACCCTGTTCGCCGATGAGCACCACTTCGTCGCCGTTGTAGGCGGTTTCCCAGCCGATGTTCACCATCATTTGGTCCATGCAAATGCGCCCTACCTGCGGGTAGCGGCGGCCGCGGATGAGCACTTGCGCTTTGTTGGACATGGCGCGGAAATAGCCGTCGCCGTAGCCTACCGGCAGGGTGACGATGCGCGTTTGGCGTTCGGGGGTCCATGTCCAGCCGTAACTTACTGCTCGGCCGGGTTGGGTGACTTTGAAATAGACCACGCGCGTTTTCCATGCCAGTGCGGGGCGCACCGTGACGGTGCGGGGCACCTCGGGGGAGGGGTAAACGCCGTAGAGCAAGATGCCAGGGCGCACCATGTCGAAGGTGGCTTCCGGCAGGCGCAGCACCGCGGCAGAGTTTGCCATGTGGCGGAGGGGCGTGGGCAGGCTGTGGCGCTCGTAAAAACGCAGCACTTCATGGAAGCGTTCCAGTTGCAGGTGTGCGGAAGCCGGGTTGGCGGCGTCGGCGTTGGCGAAGTGGCTGAAGATGCCTTCGACCTGCACGTGGCGGCTGCGGAGGGCGGCTTCCAGGAAGCCTGCGGCGCTGTAATCGTGCACGCCGATGCGTTCCATGCCGGTGTCGATTTTGAGGTGCACCCGTGCCGTGACCCCCAGCGCTGCCGCGGCTTGGTCGATTTGCGTGAGTTTTTCGATCGACGAGGCCGTGAGGGTGAGGTCGTATTTGAGGAAGAGGGGAATTTGGCTGCCCCAGATGCCGCCCAGCACCAAGATCGGCGTGCGAATACCGGCCTTGCGCAGCAGAATGCCTTCTTCCAGCACGGCCACGCCGAGGTAGTCGGCCCCTAAGGAAGCCATCAGCCGCGCGACCGGCACCAGCCCGTGCCCATAGGCGTTGGCTTTGAGGATGGGCATCACCTTGGCCGGGGCTACCCGCTGCCGAATGGCGTGAAAGTTGGCGGCCAATGCGTCCAGGTCTACGACGACCTGGGTGGGGCGCATCAAGCCCTCGCTGTCTTGGGCCATCACAGGGGCGAAAATGTCACCGTTCATAGGGTAATTGTACCGCGGCGGGCGAGGAAACCAAAACCGCCGACCGGAAGGCGGTCGGCGGTGGGGAAGGCGGGGGTTGGGCGGGCTACGGCGCGGGCGTGGTGGTGGGGTTGGCCGTAACGGGCACGGCTTTGCCCTGCGCGACCAGGAACCACTGCGTCACATTGCGGAATCGGTCGCTCAGGTCGAACACCGGCCCCAGCCTGATGCCGCCGACCTGTTCGTCTACCGCGTAGGTGTAGACCGGGTAGAACAGGGGAAGGGCGGGCAGTTCTTTGGCGAAGAGCACCTGGAAGTTGTAGTAGAGCTTTTGACGGCGGGCGATGTCGGGGGTGATGCGGGCTTGTTCCAGGTATTCGCTCGCGCGGCGGTTATCCCACATGGTGTAGTTTTGGCCGTTGGTCGCCTGGCTTTGGTGCCAGAAGGGGTAAGGGTCGGGGTCGGGCGAGCGGGTGAGGTCGAGATCCACGAGGGCGACTTCGTAGGTGCGCGGGTCGAGGTAGTTGGCGATGAGCTTTTCGTAGGTCACCCCTTTGAGCGTGACCTCGACGCCCAGGGCTTTCCAGTCGTGTTGGATGGCTTGCGCCAGGGCCGCGTGGCGGGCGTCGTCGGGGTAGACCAAAGTGAAAGCCAGCGGTTGGCCGTTTTTCTCGCGCACCTCGCCGCCGCCAGCCGGAATGACGAATTTGTCGTCTTTCAACAGGCTGATGGCTTTGTCGGGGTCGTAGGGGGTGGGCTGAAGCTTGTCGTAGTAGGCCCACGTGCCGGGGAAGATGGGCCCCGTGGCCTCGAAGGCTTGCCCGTCGAGGATGTGGTCGATCATCCAGCGGCGGTTCAACCCCAGGTAAAGGGCATGGCGCACGGTTTTGTCTTGCAGGAAGCCGACCTCTTTGTTGCCGAGGTTGAACAGCAGCAGCGTCATGCGCGGCAGGCGGGTGGTGTAGAAGTTCAAATTGCGTTCCCGCAGCGCGTCGGCCAGGATGTCGGGGGTGATGCGCTGGATGCCCAGCACTTCGCCGTCGCGATAGGCTTGCAAGGCCTCTTTGGCTGTGGGGTAGTAGCGGAAGACCATCCGGTCGATGTAGGGCCGACCGTCGAAATAGCCGTCGAAAGCCTGCAGCGCGACGCCCTTGATTTTGCCGTTTTCCACCACCAGGTGGTCGAAGCGGTAGGGCCCGCAGCCCACGGGTTCCAGATTTTGCGGCGCGTTGACCATTTGCTCTGGCGGGATGTTTGCCCAAATGTGCTTGGGCAAAATGCCAAAAGTGAGGTAATCGAGGAAGGGCGCGAAGGCTTCCGGCAGGCGCAGTTGCAGGGTGTGGGCGTCTAAGGCTTTGTATTTGACGGCTTTCCAGAGGGCGCGAATGTCGGGCGGCAGCGGGATGGCGTCGTTGCTCATCAGCTGGATGGTGAAGATGACGTCATCGACCGTGACGGGCTGCCCGTCGTGCCATTTGGCGTCTTTGCGCAGGGCGAAGTTATAGGTCGTGCCGTCGTGGGAGATGCCCCACGATTCGGCGATGCCGGGCTGCGGCAGGCCGCGCGCGTCGAACACGATGAGGCTGCAATAGAGCAGGCGGTCGACATCGCGGTCGGGCTGGTTGCCGCTATCCAGCAAGGGGTTCAGGCGGCTGATGGTGCCAATCAGCGCCTCGGTGTACACGCCGCCGCGCTTCGGCGCCGGAGCGACGCTGCCGGGCGTCGTTGCAGGGGGCTTTTGCCCTAAAAGCAAAAAAGCCACCGCAATCGCTGCCATCAGTGCCAACAGCAACTGCCAGCGAAAGCGGCGGAAGAAACTGCTTTGTGGGGTCATGGTGAAGTCGGCGCCTACCCTGCCGCCTTAGAGACCAACACCACCGCCAAGGTCAGCGCAAAGAACAATACACTCAGCGCGATGGTGAGGTGGAAGAAGGTCTTTTCCAGCCCGCGGCGGGCGCTGAACACGGCGCCCATATCCGAGCCGGTCAGCCCACCCAGCCCGGCGCCTTTGCTTTGCAGCACCACGATGGTAATCAGGGCAATTGAGGTTATAATCAGGGCAATATCCAGATAGGTTTCCAAAGCGTCCTCCTCGCTGCGTGACATCGCCTGTTTTCAGGCCACCCGATTATACCTTCCCCCAAAGGAATCGTCAAACATGCCTGCTTGGCACGAAGCCGTCGTTGCTCTGCACATGCACACCCGCTTTTCCGATGGCGCGGGCACCCACCGCACGATTGCCGAAGCCGCCTTGCGCGCCGGGGTGGATGCCGTCATCGTGACCGACCACAACGTTTGGGTGGAAGGCGCCGAAAAGGTCTACGCTCGCGACGGCAAGCGGGTGGTGCTCCTCGTAGGCGAAGAGGTCCACGATCCCACCCGGAAGCCGCAGAAGAACCACGCCTTGGTCTTCGGCGCGGGGCGTGAAATGGCGCCTTACGCCCGCGAGCCAGCCCGGCTGTTTCAGGCCGTTGCCCAGGCGGGGGGCATGGCTTTCATTGCCCACCCGGTGGACCCTGCTGCCCCGCTGGTAGGGGAACCCGACATTTCGTGGGAAGCCTGGGATGCCGAGGGCTACACCGGCTTGGAAATTTGGAATGCGTTGAGCGAGTTCAAAGGGCACCTCAAGACCCCCGTGCACATTCTCTTTTACAGCCTTTTCTTTCATCAGGTGGCGGTGGGGCCTTATCGGGAAGCCCTGGCCCGCTGGGATGGCCTGCTGGCGGCGGGAAAGCGCGTGGCTGCGGTGGGTGGGGCCGATGCCCATGCCAATGTTTACCGGTTGGGGCCGCTGCGCTTGACCCTTTTCCCTTACGAAAAGCACTTCCGGGCCATTACCACCCATTTGCTCCTTGCCGAGCCCCTGGATGGACGGCTGGAGCACGACCGCCGCTTGATTTACGCAGCCCTGCGCGAAGGCCGCGGCTTTGTGGGCTACGATCTGCCCGCCAGCACGCGGGGCTTCCGTTTTACGGCTACGGGCGAGCGTGGGGAAGCCACCATGGGGGAAACCTTGCCCCTCAACGGCGGGGTCACTTTGAAAATTCGCCTGCCGCGCAAGGCGGAATGCCGCCTTGTCTGCCACGGCGAGGTCGTGCAGCGGTGGAAGGGGCGCGAGATTTGTACCGCCACCGTGACGCGCCCAGGGGCGTATCGGGTGGAGGCCTATCTGCACGCCTGGGGACGTCGGCGGGGGTGGATTTTCAGCAACCCGATTTATTTGCGCTGAAGGCTGGCATCCAACCAGGTTGGGGTGTGATTTTGCTTGCTCGTTGCTTTTGGGGCGATGGAGGGCATTGAGCGCGAGACCCCACGCCCCCAGCACCCTGGGCCTTTGGGCACCTCTTTCTTCTATTTGCGTCATCTACCTTTATCTGCGCCCATCTGCGTTCTTCCGCGGGCGAGGGTAGGGCGAGGCACGCCTCGCCCCTACGAAAAATCGGCGAAAATCGGTGTCAATCGGTGGATTTATCTGCGTCCATCAGCCCTCATCGGCGTCCATCTGCGTTCTCCTCACCACTGTCCCCAAAGCCACCCCCGCCCCCAGCCCGCAATTCCTAATTCCTCATTCGCAATTTCCCGCGCGCCCGCCCTCATCCCCCTGCATCCCCCTTCTCCCAAAGGGCGAAGGGGGATAGGGCAAGGCATCGCCTTGCCCCTACGAGAAAATCGGTGCCAATCGGTGTAAATCGGTGGACGAAAATCGGTGTCAATCGGTGGATTTATCTGCGTTCCCCCGCTGGCGCACCACCTCGAACATCAACACCCCCGCCGCCACCGCCGCGTTGAGCGATTCCGCCGCGCCGGGCATGGGAATGTGCACTGTCTGGGTGGCCGCTCGCCGCGCGGCTTCCCCTGCGCCGCGGGCTTCGCCGCCTACGATGAGCGCGAGGGGCCGGCGAAAGTCCGCCGCGCTGTAAGGTATGCCTTCACCCCCCGCAGCCAAAAAGCGGGCTTTGCCTTCCAGCAGAGGCACCAGGGCTTCCCACGGTGCACGGCGCAGAGGCAGGTGAAAATGCGCACCCATACCTGCCCGCACCACCTTGGGATTGAAAGGGTCGGCGCAATCGGGGGAAAGCAGCACGCCCTGCACCCCCGCAGCCCAGGCCGTGCGCAACATCGTGCCTACATTACCGGGGTCGCGCACGCCGTCGAGCACCAGCAGGAAATCGGCCTCGGTCGGCCACGGCAGCGCCCGCTGCGGCAGCACCAGCAGCACTCCCTGCGGCGTCTCGGTGGCGCTGGCCGCCTGCATCACCTCTGCCGAGGCGGCGAACACCGGCACGCCCCGCCGCCGGAAGGCTTCCACCACCGCCCGCCCCCGCGCCCCGATTTCGGCGGCAAACAGCACCCACGCGGGCAACCACCCCGCCGCCAGCGCTTCTTCGGCCAGCCGCACACCCTCGGCCACGAATTCCCCTGCCTCGCGCCGCACCCGCGCACTGCGCAGCAAGCGGCGGACGTGCTGCACTTTCGGGTTCCGACGGGAACGAACGACGGCCGCGCTCATGGGTTAGGCAGGCCCGTTGGCATCCCACACCGCAAGGAAGGCTTCTTGCGTGGGACGGTCGTAGAGCACCAAACGCACATCGCGCAAAGGGCTTTGGGGATGAGCGGCGAAATAGTCGGCTACCGCCCGATAGAACACCCCCGCAGCCCGTCGCTTGGGGAAGCCGTAGATGCCCGTGCTGATGGCGGGGAACGCAATGGAAGTCAGGCCCAATTCCTCGGCGCGCTGCAAAGCGCCTTGCACTGCCGCCCGCAGTTTGGCATCCTCATCGTCGCGGCCGCCGTGCCACACCGGCCCGACGGCGTGAATGACATACCGGCAAGGCAGATGGCCGCACTCGGTGTAAGCCGGGCGGTCGTGAGGCACCGGGCCGTGTTCCCGCACCCATGCCTGCGATTGCTCCCAAATGACCGCCCCACCCTTGCGGGCAATGACCGCCGCCACGCCGCCGCCGTGCGCCAGCCGGCTGTTCGCAGCGTTCACGATGGCATCCACCGGCATGGCAGTGATGTCGCCAGCCACCAGGCGGAAGACCCCGCCGTTGGGTAAATGCCGCTCTCGCAAGGTTTCCATGATGACTTCCTACGTCTACTTCTTGGGCGTCTGCTCGCCGTTGTGCTTCGTCGGGCCGTAGGGTATCGGAATGTACTGCACCGAAGGCCGCCGCTGCGCCGTTTGCGGGTAGAGGTTCATCAATCTGTAAACCTCGGCGGGCATCTCGGTGGAAACCGGCAGGCCAAGCGCTTGCGCTTCCTCCACGGTGATGGGATAGTCGTGGGTCCACCGGCCAGTCGCAAGCGTCTCGGCCAGCTCCTCGGCTTTGTCGGGCGGCATCTTGCCTTCCAAGATCTTGGCCACCGTGCGTTTGACCTGCTGGATGGCCTTCCGCGAAATGTCGGCCAGGATCAGCGTTTCGTCATCCACTCGGTTGATGTCTTTTTGCTCGACCACTTTCAAAATGGAAGCCGCGGCATACTGCCCGAGCTGCGGGTCCACCGGCCCCAGCACGGCGTTCTCGTCCATCACGATCTCGTCCGCTGCCAGGGAAATCAGCGTACCGCCCGACATGGCGTAATGCGGCACGAACACGGTCACCTTGGCGGGGTGCTTTTTGAGGGCATAGGCAATCTGCTCCGCCGCCAGCACCAAACCGCCCGGCGTGTGCAAAATCAGGTCGATGGGCACGCTGTCGTCGGTCAATTTGATCGCGCGTAAAATCTGTTCCGAATCTTGAATGTCGATGTAGCGCGCCATCGGGAAGCCAAGGAACGAGAAGGTTTCCTGGCGGTGGATGAGAGCAATGACGCGCGAACCGCGCTTCTTCTCCATCTCGCGCATCATCCGCACGCGGGCGCTTTCCAGCATTCGCTGACGCAGCCACGGTTCCAGCGAAGCGAGCATCAAGAAGAGCCAGAACAGATCCCAGAAACTACCGCCCATGAAACACCTCCGTTACCAGCGATAGAGTTCATCGGCATAGCGCCGATAGTGCTTTTGAGCAAATATGTTGGCAAAAACGAGGCCAAACACGAAGCCGCCAATGTGCGCCCACCAGGCAACGCCGCCCATCGTGTGAGCGCCGTAAGGCAAGATGGCCATCCAGCCGGAATACAGCTGGGTGAGGAACCAGATGCCGATGAAAATCCAGGCCGGGATTTCCAAAAAGGTTATGACGAAGAAGATAGGCACCAAAGTCAGCACCCGCCCACGGGGGTAAAACAGCATGTAAGCGCCCAGCACACCGGCGATGGCGCCGCTGGCCCCGACGGTTGGAACGTGGCTGGCAGGCAATATAGCCGCCTGCGTCAGGCCAGCAGCGAGCCCGCTCAGCAGATAGAACACCAAGTAGCGGAAGGACCCCATGCGGTCTTCCACGTTATCGCCAAAGATGAAGAGCACCCACATGTTGCTGAGCAGGTGGAACCACCCGCCGTGAAGGAACATGCTGGTAAAGAGCGTAGGCCAGGCCTCCAGGGGATGCCACCACAGGCGAGCAGGCACCAGGCCATACGTCCCGATAAAGCGCTCCAGCGCCAAGTGGCTCAGGTGGTCTTCGTGCAGGAAGACCAAGACGTTGGCCGCGATGAGCAGCCAGTTTACCAGCGGAAATGACCGCGAGCGGACGGTGTCTTTGATGGGGAACATACCAGGCCTCGTAAGATGGATAGGCGGGGCGGAGGGACGCCCCCTTCGACAGGCAGTGGCGCAATTGTATCACGCCGAGCGCAAGAACTGCCGAGTGCGGTGAATGCGCGCGTCGCCAAGGGGAATGCCCAAGGCTGCGAGCACTTCGTCGGGACGGCCGGTAGCGCCTTCTCGGGCGCTGAGGCGCATGCGCAAGCGGGGGCGGCCAGCCTCATCCGGCGGCAAGACTTCCAGCGCCTCGACCAGCGGCCGCAGGTCATAGGGCTTGCCGCGGCGTTCCCGCGGCAGCGCGGCGGCTTCCAACAAGGCGCGCACGCGGGTTTCCAGGTCGGGCACGGCCTCCAGCAAGGTGACGCGATATTCGCTCGCCACCACCTGGTTGGGCAAGGGCGGCTCTTCGGCCGGGACGGCTTCCACGGCCAAGATGCGGATGCCCGGCGGCGCGGCGCGCTTCAACGCGGCCTCGATGGCTTCGAGGGGCCACGGCTCGGTCAACCAAAAGTCGGCCAGCTCATGTTCGCCGGTGCAGCCCAAGGGCAGAGCCGAGGCAAGGTGCATCTTGGGGCGAGGGTGGTAGCCCTGGCTGTGTAGCAGCGGCAGCCCCGCTCGGCGGAAGGTGCGTTCCAGCGTGCGCTGCACATCCAGGTGGCTGGTGTAGCGCATGGCCTCGGTTTTGGCATAGGTCAAGCGGATGCGAAGGGGCATAGCGGCTCAGAGGGGGAAGGGGTTAGGCGCTTTCGAGGGCCAGCAAGCGGGCTTTGGTGGTCAGCCCGCCAAGGCCGCTGTAACCGCGCAAGCGGCCGTCGGCGCTGACCACTCGGTGGCAGGGGATGACGATAGGCATGGGATTGGTCGCCAAGGCGCGCCCCACCGCGCGCGCCGCTCTCGGCTTGCCGACGGCGGCAGCAACCTGCCCATACGTGCGCGTTTCGCCGTAAGGAATGGCGGCCGTTGCCTGCAACACCTTCCGTTGGAAGGGGGGCAAAGTGCCCCATGCGATTTCCAGAGGGAACGCCCGCCGTCGGCCAGCGAAATATTCCCGCAAGTGCGCCAGCCATTGGGAAGCCGCGCAGCGCAACGCCTGGGTTAGCGGGGCGTCGGCTTCGCCCGCCAGCCCGGCGGGGTGTGCGGGGCTCGCCTGCCAATGCACTGCAACGAGGCCCTGCGGCGTGACGGTCACGCCCAGGGCGCCCCAGGCGGGAATGTCGGTATAGGCAGTGTAAGCGGGCATCGGTTCTCCTGGCAAAGCGGGGGCCAAACGCCGCACCCCGCTCAGGGGCTTTACAGCAGCCCGCCTATTCGCTGGCGGGGCGGGGGCCTGGCAGCCCTTTTGCAGTAAGCAAACAGCCCAGACGACCGCCTGGGCTGCGGGAAATGCCCCCACCGCGACTCGAACGCGGGTCTTCGGCTCCGGAGGCCGACGCTCTATCCACTGAGCTATGGGGGCGGGTAGCGGCGCACATTATACCACAACGTCCGCCGCGGTCAGGCTTTGGTTTCGGGTAGCGAGGCGGGCGGCGGCCCCTCCGCGGCCTGGGTCTGTTGTAGGGCCTGAATGCCGTTCTGCACCTCGGCCATCATGCGCGCCAGCGCCATTTCCAGCTCTTGGAGCTTTTGCAAAGCATAGTCGTCGGCTTCACGCCTGATGGCCTCTGCGTCTTCGCGGGCTTGAGCAATGATTTCCCGCGCGCGGGCCTCGGCTTCCTGCACGATGGCATCGCGCTGAATCATTTGTTCGCGGCGCTCTTGCGCCAGCTGGATGGTGCGTTGGGCTTCCTCTTTGGCTTGCGCCAGCACCCGTTCTTTTTGGTTGAGCAGCTGCCGCGCCTTGCGCACCTCGTCGGGAATGGTGATCCGCATCTGATCGATGAGATCCAACATGCGGTCTTCATCCACGATGACGTTGTGAGTAAAAGGGATGGCGCGGCTTTCGTTGAAGAGTTCTTCCAGGCGGTCGACCAGTTCCAAAATGTCCATAATCGGCTCCCCAAGCGGCTTGGGCGGAGGGAAAGGTTTCCTTTAGGTTACACGGACCTGCGATTTTCGTCAAGCGGGGCGCCCCGCACAGGCAGGAAAGCACCGTGGCGGGCAAAGCGCAGCGGGGCCACGCGCCGGCAAGGGGCGCACAGCCTTGCCTCGGCAAACGGTGCAATTCTTGGGCCGAAAAGCGAGGTACTCAGGAAGCATCCACCGCATAGGAAGGCTTGCCATCGTCGCGCTGGTCGTCGTAAATTTCGTAGCGCACATGGGGCTTTCCCTGAGCGTCGAAGTGCACTTTGACGATGCCCACATTGGGGTAGGCCATCCGGAAGTGGATTTTGTGCTCGACGATGGGGTAAATGTGCACCTTGCGAGCGGCGAACAAGGTCAGTTTGTTGGTCATTTGCTCGAAGGGCGAAGAGCAAAATTCCCACACTTTGAGCGGGGGGCTGCCCTCAGGCTGCAAGGTGGCTTCCACAGCATAGGCGCTGTGCAAATCGCCGGTGAGGAAGTAAACATGCTCCACGTGGTTGGCGGCGATCAGGTGCAGCAGCCGGCGGCGCTCGTCGGGGTAACCGTTCCAGCGGTCGCGGCTGAAGTCGCCCCAGAGTTCGAAAATGACCGCCACCGACGAGACGATGAACTTCACCGGGAAGGTGTCTTTGACTTCCAGCAGCCAGGTTTCGAGGGCTTCCCACTGGGCGCGGTTGAGCATCCGCTGGCCGTGGATGCGCTGGGTGCGGGTGTCCATCACGAAGAAAGCGGCGGGGCCGAAGGTAAAGGTGTAGGCGAAGTGGCCGTCGTCGGCAGGCAGGATGAGGGGGCGGTCGTGCTTGACGCCTTCCGGCGGATGCAGCAGGGGGGGCGCGTGCATCATTTGGTGTTCCCAATAGGTTTGCAGCGCCGCCTGAATGCGCCGGTGGCTCAAGCGGCGGGCTTCCGGCGGCAAGCGGCGCAGCCACCGCTCGACATAGTGCCACCAGGGAATGCGCCCTTCGTAGCGCTCCGGCGAGGTCCACGCCCAGTCGTCATCCACTTCGTGGTCGTCGAGGGTCATGAACACCGGCAGGTTTTGCAACGCCTGCCGCCAGGCGGGGTGCTTCCAGGTGTGATGATACACCGCCCGGTAGTCCTCTTCGGTGAGAGCCACTTTGCCGATGCCGTTCTTCCACCACGCGTCGGCGTAGATTTGGTCGCCCAGCATGAGCAGGAAACGGAGGCCCAGCCGAGGGCGGAGGGCGTCGAGGCGGCGGAAGATCTCGCCGTCGTTCAGCAAGCCGGGCATGAAGCACGAGCCGAAGGCAAAGGCGAAGTCGGCAACCTCGCCGGGGGGAAGCGCGGTAGTGAACGAGGGGTAAGGGTCACGGCGGGGGGAAGGGCGTTTTTCTTCCAGCGTGAGGGTGTAGTAATACGTCGTGTCAGGCTCGAGGCGGCGCACATGCACCCGCCCCGCGAAGCCCGACGAGGCCACCAGCAAGGCCGCGCCGACGTGCTGCGCATCGCTCAAGTCGGGCTTTTGGCCAACCCAAGCGTGCAACATGCCAGGGCCGTCGGCGCGCGCCCAGAGGTTCACACTGCTGTGGCTCAGCCCACCGACCAGCGGGCCGAGGAGAATTCGACCAGCCATAAGAGGTTACACGACCTGCCAGCGAAGGTTTTCGCCCTTCAACGCCGCCAGCACTTCGGTGGCGATATCCACCGCGACGCGCGTTTGGGCTTCTTTCGTCTGCGCACCGATATGGGGCGTGGCGACCACCCGCGGGTGGGAAACCAGCGGCGAAGCGCCCGGCGGCTCGGTGGCGTAGACATCCAACCCCGCACCGCCGATGTGCCCGCTTTCCAGGGCTTCGTAGAGCGCAGTTTCGTCGATTACGCCGCCGCGTGCCGCACAGATGACAAACGCTCCCGGCTTCATCTTGGCGAAGGCTTCCGCGTTCACCATGCCGCGGGTCTGAGGCGTGAGGGGCACGTGCAGGGTAATGACGTCGGCCTGGGCGTAGAGGTCGTCCAGCTCGGCGATGGGTTCTGCGCCGCGGCGGGCGATTTCCTCGGCCGGAATGAGCGGGTCATAGCCAACGACGCGCATACCGATGGCCTTGGCCAGCGCGCCTACCCGGCTGCCAATGCGCCCCATGCCCACCACACCCAGCGTTTTGCCGTGGAGTTCGGTGCCGGTGAGCTGCTTCTTGCGCCATTCGCCGCGCTTCATGCTGGCGTCGGCTTCGGCAAGGCGGCGGGCCAAGGCAAACATCATGCCCAGCGCCAGCTCGGCGACTGCATTGGTCGAGGCCTGCGGGGCGTTGACCACCGTCACGCCGCGCGCTTTGGCGGCTTCCAGGTCAATGTTATCTACCCCGACGCCGGCGCGCCCCACCACTTTCAAGTTGGCGGCGGCTTCCAGCACGGCCGCGGTAATTTTGGTGCGGCTGCGCACGATGACAGCGTCGTATTGGCCAATGACATCCAGCAGTTCCTCGGCGCCGATGCCGTTGCGGTCGGCTACTTCGGCCTCACGGCTCAAGATAGCCTGCCCCTCGGCTTTCAGCCCGTCGGTGAGAAGGATTTTCCAGCGCATACTGTTGACTCCTGAGGAGTGATAGAATAACGACACGTTTATTGTACTCCATTCGCGCCGCCAGGCGTAGCGAGGTGAGCGATGAAAACATCGTTGAAAGACAAAATCGTCTTGATCACAGGAGGTTCCAGCGGCATTGGATTGGCGTTGGCGCAGCGAGCGGCGGCGGAAGGCGCGCGGGTCGCGTTGGTGGCCCGGCGGCGAGAGAAGCTGGAAGCCGCGCTGGCATCGTTGCCGGGCGAAGGGCACCGCATATACCCTTGCGATGTGGCCGATTTCGCCGCCGTAGAAGCCATGGCCGCCCAAGTGCAGGCAGACATGGGCACGCCCGACTGGCTGGTCAACTCGGCCGGCGTGACCCGCCCCGGCTATTTCTGGGAACTGCCCGTCGAGGTGTTCCACGAAATGATGGAAATCAATTACTACGGCACCGTGCACGTCTGCAAAGCCTTCGTCGAGCCCATGCGCGCCCGCGGCAGCGGCCACATCATCAACCTTTCCTCGGTCGCAGGCTTTTTGGGGGTTTTCGGCTATTCGGCTTACGGCGCTTCGAAGTTCGCGGTTTGGGGCTTTTCCGACACGCTACGCGCCGAGCTCAAACCGGAAGGCATTGCAGTGCACGTCGTCTTTCCCCCCGATACGGATACGCCGCAATTGCACTACGAAATGCCGCTCAAGCCGCCCGAGACCAAAATTCTGGCCGAAACCGGCGGGTTGCTGACCGCCGAGCAGGTTGCAGTCGAAATTCTCAAAGGCGTCGCACGCGGCAAGTATGCCATCTTGCCCGGCAGCGACCCCAAATGGATGTGGAAGGCCAGCCACTTGCTTGGGTGCGGCACTTACAAGGTCATGGACTGGCTCATCGCGCGCGCCCGTCGGCAAATTGCCCGCCGCAGAGCCAAAGGCGAAGAAATCTGAACCTGCTCCCAAAGAGGAGAGAAGCCCGTCATGGCGCCAACCACTTCCCCCGTGATTGCCGCGCTGCTCATCTTCGTCATGCGGCTGGCAGGGATTACCCTGGACACCCTGCGCACGCTGCTGGTGATGCGCGGCCATAAGCTCTGGGCGTGGCTGGCAGCCTTTGCCCAGGCTTTCCTGTTCGTGGTGGCCCTGACATGGGTGGTGGCGGGGGCCATGCACCCGCTGGTGATTGCGGGTTACGCCCTGGGGTACGCCACCGGCGGCGTCGCGGGCATCATGGTGGAACGCAAACTCGGCCTGGGGCATGTGCATCTGCGCATCATCAGCCCGCGCCGCGGGGCAGCCATTGCCAAGCGCCTGCGCGACGCCGGGTTTGCCTTTACCGAAGTGCCCGCCTCGGGCCGAGACGGCACGGTAGACCTCATCAACTGCGGCGTCGTGCAACGGCAGGTGCCGCAGGTGTTGGAAATCGTGGAAAGCACCGACCCCGACGCCTTTGTGACCTCGGAAGTGGTGCGCCCGATGCGGCGGGGCATTTGGCGGGCCAGCATTGGAGGACGTTCATGAGCATTCAGCCATTGACCTGGGCCGCACTGGCTTCAGCGGCCTTCATCTTCGCCTTGCGCGTGGTCGACGTTTCCATCGCCACAGTGCGGATGCTGGCGATCATCCGCGGTCAGCGGCTGTTCGCCTGGGTGCTGGGCTTCTTCCAGGCGCTGGTGTTCGTGCTGGCAATTCGTCAGATATTCGCCAACCTCGACAACGTGTGGAACATGCTGGGCTATGCCGCCGGCTTCGCCACCGGCACGGTCGTGGGCATGTGGCTGGAAGAACAGCTGGCGATGGGCTACAGCCACCTGCGGGTCATCAGCCCTGGCCGCGGCACCGTGCTGGCCGAGCGCCTGCGCGACGCCGGTTTCGCCGTGACAGAAGTGGCCGGCCGCGGGCGCGACGGCACGGTCAACGTCCTCAACCTCACCGTGCCGCGCAAACGCGTGCCCGAAGTGCGCCGCCTGGTCACCGAATTCGACCCCAAAGCCTTCATCACAGTGGAAGACGTGCGCCCCCTGCGGCGGGGCTATTTCCGCGCCTGAGCGCCGAAACCGCGCCTATGCCTACCCTTTACCTGGTCTCCACCCCCATCGGCAACCTGGAAGACATCACCCTGCGCGCGCTGCGGGTGCTGCGCGAGGTCTCGCTGATTGCAGCAGAAGACACTCGCCGCACGCAAAAACTGCTCGCGCATTACGAGATCCACACCCCCCTCATCAGTTACCACGAACACAACCAACGCCGTCGGGAACCCCGCCTGCTGGAAGCCTTAGCCCAAGGCGACGTCGCGCTGGTTTCCGATGCAGGAACGCCCCTCATCAACGACCCGGGGGCCGCGCTGGTGCGGGCAGCCTGGGAAGCAGGCCACCGGGTAGTGCCGGTGCCCGGCCCCAACGCGGCGCTGGCCGCGCTGGT
>CAYVHG010000104.1:0-6965 GCA_964450875.1 uncultured Anaerolineaceae bacterium
CCTGCGCCAAATCATGGAAGACACCATCAACGCCGAACCGCTCGCGCGGCTGCAATACGTTTCCTGCGCCGACCCCGACACCCTGGAAGAACTGCACGGCGAGGTCGAAAAGGCGCTGCTCTCGATGGCCGTGTTTGTGGGCAAAACCCGCCTAATCGACAACATGCTCATCGGCACGGGCAAAGAGACCTTTTGAGGGCGCGCGATGCTGCTGACGATTGACATCGGCAACACCAACATCACGTTGGGCATCTACCGCGGGCGGGAAGCCGGGCCGCGCTGGCGTCTGGCTACCGACCACCGGCGGATGCCCGACGAGTATGGCCTGCAATTCACCGGCTTGCTGGAACACGCGGGCATTCGGCCAAGTGACCTGACCGGCGTGTGCATGGCCTCGGTGGTGCCGCCGCTCACCGGCCGCGTGGCCGAGGCCTGCCGCCGTTACCTCGGCCATGAGCCGCTGGTGGTAGAGGCCGGTGTGCGCACCGGTGTGCGCATCCGCTACGAAGACCCGCGCGCAGTGGGCGCAGACCGCATCGTGGATGCCGCAGCCGTGCAAACCCTTTACGGCGGCCCGGCCTGTGTGGTGGATTTTGGCACGGCTACCACTTTCGACGCGATTTCCAAAGAGGGCGACTACCTGGGCGGCGCCATCGCACCGGGCATTGGCATTGCCTCCGAAGCGCTGTTCATGCGCGCAGCCAAACTGCCGCGGGTGGAACTCAAGCGCCCCCCCAGCGCCATCGGGCGCAACACCGTCCACGCGATGCAATCGGGGCTGTTGTTCGGCTATGTCGGGCTGGTGGAAGGCCTTGTCGCCCGCTTCCGCCGCGAATTGGGGCCTGAGATGAAGGTCATTGCCACCGGCGGCCTCGCCGAAGTGATTGCCGAGGAAACCGACATCATCGACATCATCAACCCCTGGCTGACGCTGGATGGCCTGGCGCTCATTTGGGAAATGAACCGCTGACGCTCGCTCCGGCAACCCGTGGGGCGTTCCTCGCGGGAAAGCGGGAGATCGATAAAACCAAGCCGCCCTCTCGAAAAGAAGGGCGGCGAGTGCATTATGCAGATGGGCGTTTCGCCCAGGAATTCAAAGCCCCCAAGCAGGTGACCCGACGGCACCCAACGGAACCTCCTTAGGGCTGCTTCCTCTCGGACCTGACCCGGTTCGGAGGGCGTTGCCGCGTCGGACCCACTCGGGGGCGCTCCAAGCATACCGCGAGTGGGCGGGTTTTGTCAATTCTCGACGCTGGAGGCAGGGCTGAACCCGAGACAGGGAAGACGGCGAAGGAGCGTGAGGCGCTGTGCCTGATGTGCGCCCTGGTGGGGCGCTGCCCTCTTGGGCGCCAGGCGGGGGCCTTACAAGCGGCTGGCTGCGGCCACGGTCTCGGCGAGCACTGCGAGGCCGGTGTTCAGCGGGCGGGTGTGGATGAATTCGTTGAGGGTGTGCGCCCCGCCGCCTGTGGTCAACCCCAGGCAGATGGCCGGGTAGCCGCGGCTGAGCGGCACGTTGGCGTCGGTCGAGGCCACGGCCGTGCGCCCGCTCAGGCCGTGACGGCGCAGCGCGGTCAACGCGGCTTGGACGAGCGGGTGGCTGACCGGAATGCTCCCCGTCGGTCGGTCGCCGATGCGTTCCCACGTCACTTCGACGCCGGGCTTGCGGGCGCGATGGGCCTCGGCTTCCAGCCGCTGAGCCAAGGCTTCCAGGTCGGCAGGGTGCACCGCGCGGAGGTCGATCTCGGCGCGGGCTTCGGGGGCGATGGTGTTGATGGAAACGCCGCCGTGGAAGGTGCCCACATTGAACGAGGTTTCTCGCGGGCGGGGTTGGGCTTCCAGGCGGGCGATGAGGGCCGAGAGGATGTGAATGGCAGAGGGTGCACCGGCATTGGCCCAGGCGTGCCCCCCTGCGGTGCGCACCGTGAGGGCGTAGCGGCGCACCCCCAGGGCGCGCGGATACACCCAGCCCAGCCCGAGCCCTTCCAGCACGATGTAGGCCCGAGCGCGAGCGCCGAAGCGCGCCACAACGCTTTTCATGCCTTTGAGGTTGCCCAGCCCTTCCTCGCCGACGTTGGCCACCAGCCAGAGGTCACTGGGCAGATGGCGGTTCTCGGCATGCAGCCGCCACACCAGCCCGACCAATGCCGCCACGGCGACGCTGTTATCGCCGATGCCTGGCCCGGCAATGCGGTGGGCGTCGCGGTGCACGGTGAGCGGCGTGTCGGCGGGGAATACCGTATCCAGATGCGCCGAAACCACAACGGGGCGCTCAGAGGAAGCCCCTGGCAGGCGAGCGTACACATTCCCCGCGGCGTCGGTTTCCACGGCCAGCCCTTCGGCAGCGAAATATTGTTGCATGAAGGCCGCGCGGGCGGCTTCTTCGCCCGTGGGCGCGGGAATTTGCTGGATGGCGACCGCGAGGTCGAGCAGGCGGGTAAGCAGTGCGGCCATCGTCACACCTGTCGGACATCACGCATCAGGGCTTCGGCGCGTGCGTGGAGCAAGGCGGGCAGGGTGTCCGCGAGGGCAAAGACGCCCTGGGTTTCGGCGGCAAGCGTCGCCGTGGCTGCTCCGCGCACTGCCGCTTGAACGGGCTCCAAGGTTTCCCGATAGGCCACCAGGAAGGCACCGGCAAAGGCGTCGTCGGCTCCGGTGGGGTCGGCCACTTCGGCTGGGTAGCCCGGAATCACCCACCGGCGGCGCGAGGCGCTTTCGTAAAGCCATACTTCACCGCTCGCACGACGGATGACCACCAGTTCCACCTGCCAGTCGCCGATGGCGGCGGCCATTTCCCATAGGCCGCTGCGCTGCTCGCGAAAGAGCGCCTGCAGGGTGCTTTCCGGCGTGATGAGCGCCGTCAACCCATGCACCAGCGGCGGAATGCGCTGGATGAACAGCGGCGTCATGTAGGCTGGGTGGGGGGAGAGGGTGGTCAGCGGCACGCCAGCAGTGCGCAGCGTGGCGGGTAACAAATGGTGGGTCAGGAAGTCGTGGGGGCAAAAGTGAGCAGCCCGTGCGTCGGCGAAACCCGGCGGCAAATCGGCCAGGCGCAAGGTGGTGGGGGTGGGTTTCTCGAGGTCGGCGCGACGGAGGGGGTGGAGAGCGTAGTTCAGCAATTCCCGAGGGAAGGCCAAGCCGCGCCGCGCGAACGCGGTGGCGGGCTGCTCATTGCTGAGGCCGCCGTCGGGACGATAGATGAGCACTCGGCGGGTGTCCAGCGGCTGGGGCAAGATTTTGATGCCCGTGGTATCCCAGCCGCGTTGGCTGAAGGCTTCCAGCCAGGTGCGGGGGAAATCTTCGCCGACGCGCGCCACCAGCCCCACCTCGCCGCCCCAAAGGGCCGCCCCCGCAGCCGCATAGAGCACGCCCCCGCCGGGGACATCCAGCAAGGGTTTGCCGTGGGGAGGGAGGATGAAGTCGCGGGCAAGCGCCCCGAGGAAAAGATAATCGGCCATGAGACAAAGCCCCAGGAAGGCCGTCAACGGCCTGCGCCGCCAACGGCGGGCGCGGTGACCCCCACGCCCGTGGAAGGCTGCCAGAAGCTTACAGGTCGATCAGGTCGCCGCGCTGATAGCCTTCTTCGCCCAGACGCATGCGCACGTAAGAGGCGTAGCGTTCCGGGTGAATACGGCCTTCCGCGACGGCCTGACGGATGGCACAGCCCGGTTCGTGGATGTGAGTGCAATCGCTGAACTGGCACAGGTGCACCAGTTCGCGGAATTCGGGGAAGTAGCCGTCGAGCTCTTCTGGCTCGATATCCCACAACGAAAGCGCCTTCAGCCCCGGCGTATCGGCCACCCACCCGCCGCCTTCCAGCGGGAACATTTGCCGCACCACGGTGGTATGCCGCCCTTTGCCGGTTGCCTTGCTGATTTCCCGCACGGCCAGCCCCAAACCGGGCTGCACTGCGTTCAACAGGCTCGATTTGCCCACCCCCGAAGGCCCCGCGAACACCGAAACTTTGCCCTGCAGGTGTGCGCGCAGCGCATCGACCCCCAAGCCGGTGGCCGCCGAGGTGTAGAGCACCGGATAGCCAATGGTTTCGTAATGCCCGAAGAGGGCCTGCGCTTTGTCCAGCCCTACCAGGTCGGCCTTGTTGGCAACGATGAGGGCGGGGATTTCCTGCTTTTCGCTGATGACGAGGAAACGGTCGAGCATCCGCAGGCGAGGTTCAGGCTGGGCGCAGGCGAAGACGAACACGGCTTGGTCGGGGTTGGCGATGATGATTTGCTCGTATTCGCCGCGCGGGGTGGGGGCCATGCGGGAAAGCTTCCGCACGCGCGGTTCGACGGCTTCGATGAGGCCGGTGCCGTCGGGCAACCGGCGGAAACGCACCCAGTCGCCCACGGCAACCAGGTCGCCGCGTTTGGGGCCGCGTTTGAGCCTGCCCCGCAGGCGGCAGGTGATCTCTTCGCCGTCGTCGGTGTGCACGGTGTAAAAGCCCGATTGCGAGCGGATGACCAGCCCGCGGGGCAAAGCGTCGGGAGGGGTCTTGGCGTTGGGCATTTCAGGGCTTGGGGGTCGCGGTGGGGGTGCCGGTGGTTTCGGGGGTGGGTGTGCGGGTCACGCCGATTTGCGCTTCCCACGGGTAGAGCGAGCGCGGCTTGCCGTAGAAATAGATTTCCACCACACGCCGTAAAATGGGCGCGGCGACTTCCGACCCTTCGCCGCCGTATTCCACCACGACGGCCACCGCGATGTCGGGTTTGTCTTCCCGTTGGGCGTCGGTGTAGGCGACGAACCAGGCGTGCGGCTTGCCGGCCGCGGTGCTGGCGGTGCCGGTTTTGCCATAGAGCGGAATGCCGAAATTGAGAAACCGCCAGTAGGCCGTGCCGCGGGGATTGTCTACCACCATCCGCATCCCTTTGCGGATGATGGCCAGGTTTTCCGGGCTGACGGGCAGGTGGCCGCGCACCTTGGGTTCGAACTGTTCGATGGTTTGCCCGTCGGGGCCGACGATTTTTTCCACCATTTGGGGCACGTAAAGCGTGCCGCCGTTGCCCACCGCGGCGACGTAGTCGGCCACTTGCAAGGGCGTGACCAGCGTGGTGCCCTGTCCGATGGCCTGTTGCACGGCTTCCCGTTCGTTGGTGGGGTCGAGGATTTGCCCGGCCTCGTCGCCGATTTCGATGCCGGTGGGGCTGCCCAGCCCGAAGCCGCGGGCCATTTGCGCGACGGCGTTGGGCTTGTAGTTCTTGTAGAGGTCCAGGCCGATGTGCCAGAAGTAGGGGTTACACGAGCGCATGAGCCCTTCGGGCAGGTTGAGCTTGCCGCTGGGGTGGAAGCCGTGCTCGTAGGTCCAGTCGTAGAGGGTCAGGCCGGGGATTTCTTTGAATTCGTAGCCGCAGTCGTAGATGGTGTTTTCCTGAAAGCGGCCGCTTTCCAGCGCGGCGGCCATGGTGATGATTTTGAAAACCGAGCCGGGGGGGTAGAGGCCGTGGGTCGCGCGATCGAGGAGGGGCTTGCCGGGGTTGTTGAGCTGCTGAAGCAAAGCCCCGCTGTTGAAGTTGGCGGCTTCGAAAGCGTTGGGGTCGAACCCGGGGGAGGAAACCAGCGCGAGCACCCGCCCGGTGTCGCGTTCCAGCACCACGATGGCCCCCACGAAGCCTTTTATGGCTTGCTGGGCCTGCAGCTGCAAATTGCGGTCGATGGTGGTGTAAAGGGTGTCAGCCGGGCGCGGCGCGGCTTTGCCCAACGCCTGGACGATGTTGCCTTTGTCGTCCACCACGTAGAGCGTGCCGCCGTTTTTGCCTGCCAGGTAGGGCTCGCCCCAGCGCTCCAGCCCCATGCGCCCGATTTTCTGGTCGACACGATAGCCCTTGCGGCGGTATTTTGCCAGCTCCTCGGGTTGCAGGGCGCTGATGTAGCCTACGCCGTGGGGGGAAACCCCGCCGCCGTAGTACCATCGGCCGGTGTAGCGGCGCAGCACGATGCCCGAATAGCCCACCAATTGCTTGTAATATTTGTCGGCCACGTCGGCGGAAACTTCGGCAATGGGCACGTAGCCGCCCGGCGGGGGAGATTCGTAAGCCGAGCGCAGGTAGGCGGGGGGAATGCCCGTGACCCGCCAGAGCAGGCTGAAGAGGCTGTCTTCCTGCTCTGGGTCCACTTGCCCGGCCATCAAGCCGATGGACATGGCATCGGTTTGGGTGGCGATGACTTTGTCGTTGCGGTCGAAAATTTCGCCGCGCGCCGGCACTTGCAAATCCAGCGCAAGGCGCTTGCCGCCGTGCAGTTCGGGAAGGATCAGCGCCTCATCCCACTGCACGCGCCAGATGCCCTTTTCGAGGCTGAGGTTCATCACGGTGTCGCGGGTGATGTCGCCCACCACGGCGCTGTGCAGGGTCACGGTGTAAGCCACCTGGGCGCTGCGGGGCGCCAGCAACGACGAGCGGATGCGGAAATCCACGCTTTGCAATGCGGCGTTTTCGGCGATGTCGTTGTAGTAGGCGGTGAAAGCCTTTTTGCTGATGGCGTCCTGGCTGACGGACGTCAACAGGTTATACATGCTGGTGTAGTCGTTTTGTTGCCAGGCGCGCAAATAGGCTTCGGCCACGACTTGGGGGTCGGGCACGTGGGTGGTGGCGATGAAAGGGGAAGGCAGTGCTGTGGGGCCCGGCGGTGTGCCGGTACCCGGCGGCGTACAGGCCGCCAGGAGTACTGCTGCAAGTAGAAAGAGCGACAACGCAGAAAAGAACCGGAAGCGGGACATAGGCACTCCAGCCGCGGGAGAGCGATTTTGCGGTTTCAGGGGCCTGCTTTGCCAGGTGCTTGGCCGCAGGCGGGGAACGCACCTTCACAATTGTACCCCAAAGCCGATGTGCAGCGGGCGGGCACGTCGGCCGTGGGGGAAGCCCCCTGCGCGCGCAACATGCAGGCCAGGGTGCACAACGGCAGGCCGACGACGTTGGCGTAGCACCCCTCGATGCGCGCCACCGGCGCGAAGGCGCGGTTTTGGATGGCAT
>CAYVHG010000105.1:0-3685 GCA_964450875.1 uncultured Anaerolineaceae bacterium
ACACCACCGTGATCTTGCCGTAGTGGGTGGCGGCCATCTCGGCGCCATGTTGGCGCAGGTGGCGCAGGGCGTGGGGTAGGTGGGCCAGGATGTCGCCCGCTACCAAACCGTCCTCGCCCAATTCGGCCGCGGCCAGGTCGCCGGCCAAGCCGTGGACGAACACGCCCATGCGGGTGGCTTCGGGCAGGGCGAAGCCGTGGGCGGTGTGCATGGCCGCGATGGTGCCTGTGAGCACATCGCCGCTGCCGGCCGTGCCCATGCCAGGGTTGCCGCTCAGGTTGATGTACACCTCTCCTTGGGGCGTGGCAATGAGGGAGTGCGCCCCTTTGAGCACCACCACCGCGCCCCACTCGGTCGCCGCTTGTTGCGCCGCTGCAATGCGGTCGGCTTGCACCTCGGCTACCGTGCGGCCCAGCAGGCGGGCCATCTCGCCGGGATGGGGGGTGAGCACCGTAGGGGCCGAACGCTTCTGCACCCATTCGGGGTTCCCGGCCAGGGCGGTCAGCCCGTCGCCATCTACCACCAGAGGCTTGTCCAGGCGGGCGGTGAGTTGGCGGGCCAGTTCCTGGCTTTCGGGGTGCAGGGAAAGCCCAGGGCCCAGCACCACGATGTCCATCTCCGTGGCTTGTTCCAACAAGGCCGTCAAGTTGCTCAGGGCCAGGGTGCCTTCCTCAGTGGCCTCTTGGGGGGCGAGCACGATTTCGCTGCCCTGGGTGGCGATGTAGGGGGCCGCTGGGGCAGGGGTGGCCAAGTAGGAAAGCCCGCCACCGGCCCGCAGAAAGGCCATCGCTGCGAAGTAGGGAGCGCCCAGGTAACGGCTGCCCCCGGCCACGAACAGCGCTTTGCCAAAGGTGCCTTTGTGACCGGCGCGGGGGCGAGGCGGCAGGGGCAGCGGGTCGTTGACGGCCAGGGGCAGTTCGGGGCGCTCGTAATTTTCGGGCGGGAAGGAGATGTGGGTGACGAAAAGTTTGCCCCCGTATTCGAACCCGGGATAGAGCAGGTTGCCCACCTTGGGCAAGCCAAAGGTGATGGTGGCCGTGGCCCGTACTGCCACGCCCATCACCTGGCCGGTGTCGCCCGCAATGCCCGAGGGGATGTCGATGCTGAAGACCGGCTTGCCGCTGGCGTTGATCAGCCGGATGGCCTCGGCGTAGCGGCCCGTGACCGGACGGCTCAAGCCGGTGCCGAAGAGGGCGTCCACCACGGCGTCGGCCTCGGCCAGGGCCTCGCGCAGAGGACCGAGGTCATCGCCGGGAAGATGCACGAAGGGAATCTTGGCCCGCTGCACCATCTCGTAGTGGGGGCGCACGGTGTCGTCGAACTTCTGAGGGTTACCCAAGCAGAGGACGCGCACCTGCCCGCCGCTGGAGTGCAGTTTGCGGGCCACCACCAGCCCATCGCCGCCGTTGTGGCCGCTGCCGCACACCACCGCGAACGATTGGCCCTGCACGCCCATTTCTTGCAGGATGACGAAGTAGGCTGCCTCGCCGGCGTTTTCCATCAAAATCACGCCTGGGATGCCGTAGGTTTCGATGGCCGTGCGGTCCATTTGCCGCATTTCTGCAACGCGGGAGACTTTCATGGGGGACCTCCGTGGTGATTGGAATCCGGTGGTTGACGAGCACGCTCGACGCTTGCACGATGCGCTGCAGGGGGATGCCCTCACTCATCCCCTGCCGCCTGGCCAGGGCCCGACGCGGTGCGGCCAAGGCCAGCCCTGGTGGGCTGAGGGGGCGTTCGGTCGCTCGGCTTGGCGCCTGGCCTTCGGCCCCGCCTACCACCCCCACCCGTCGATGGCCCGGCGGGCGGCGCGTTCCAGCCCGGCCACCACTTGGTCGAAGTGGCGAAAGCGCTCGTCGCGGGTTTGACCGTGGTAGTAGCGGTAGTAAATCTGTTGGGCAATGCCCGCCAAGCGGAAGAGGCCGTACACGAAATAAAAGCGCAGGTCCTCGAGGGTGAGGTCTGTGTCGGCAATGTAGCGCTGCACCACCTCGCGGCGGGTGAGGGCGCCGGGCAGGTGGGTCGGCCCTAAGCGGATGGCCTGCATTTCTGGCGGGTCGTCGGCCTGCACCCAATAGGCCAACGAGGCGCCCAAATCCATCAGCGGGTCGCCGATGGTGGCCAGTTCCCAATCCAACACAGCCACAATGCGGAAACCCGCGGCAGGGTCGAAGACCACATTGTCGAAGCGGTAATCGTTGTGGATGAGGGCTGCGCCGCGTTCTGGGGGCAGATGTCCCTCGAGCCAGGCAATCACCTCCTCGAAGTCGGGAACATTGGGGGTCCGGGCCTGGCGATACCGCCGGGCCCAGCCCGAAATCTGGCGCTGCACATACCCCTGGGGGCGGCCAAAATCCCCCAGGCCCAGGGCGCGGTAATCCAAAGCGTGCAAGCGGCGGTGGGCGTCGATCAGCCGTTCGCACAGCAGGCGGATGCGCTGGGGGGAAAGGTCGAGGTCGGGCGGCGGGTCGCGGCGCAAAATCAGGCCGTGGACCCGCTCCATCACATAGAAAGGCGCGCCCAGCACAGCCGGGTCGTCGCAGTAGGCCAGGGGCTTGGGCACGGGGAAGGCGCCATGCAGCGCGTTGAGCAGCACCCACTCGCGGTGCATGTCGTGGCCGCTCTTGGGCTTTTTGCCGCGCGGCGGCCGGCGGAGCACCAACTCGGTTGCGCCCATGCGCAGCAGGTAGGTCAGGTTGGAGTGCCCCGAGGGGAATTGCAGCACCTCCAAGGGGCCTTCCAGGTCGGGAAGGGCCTGCTTGAGGTAGGCTTCGAGGCGGGGCAGGTCGAGTTCTTCGCCAGGGCGGGGTGGGCGGGCAGCGTCGTTCATCGCAGCACCTTCCGGCCGGCTTCCATGACCTCGCGGTAGGGGCGCAAGATGCGCTTGGCCAGCGAGACCTTGTGCACCTCGTCGGCGCCGTCGTAGATGCGGGCGGCCCGCTCGTGGCGGTAGAAGTAGGCCAAGATGGTGTCGTCGGTCATGCCCAGGCCGCCGTGCACCTGCAAGGCCCGGTCCACCACCTTTTGCATGGTGTTGGCCACCAGGAACTTGATCATGGAGATCTCCTGGCGGGTTTCCTTCCAGCCCAGGTGCTCGATGCGCCAGGCTGTCTGCAGGGTGAGGGCGCGGGCGGCCTCGATTTCGGCCGCGCTTTCGGCAATCCAGGCCTGGATGATTTCCTTGTCGGCCAGTACCTGTCCGGGGGCGATAGGCCGCTGGGCCGCGTACTCCACCATCAGGTTGAAGGCCCGCCGGGCCACGCCCAGCCAGCGCATGGTGTGGTGGATGCGTCCGGGGCCCAGGCGCTCCTGAGCAATGCGGAAACCCGCGCCCTCTGGCCCCAGCAGGTTGCTCTGGGGCACGCGGCAGGAGTGGTAGAGGATTTCAGCGTGGCTGAAGTAGCCGCCGCCTTTGTGCCCCATGATGTTGATGTTGCGCACAATGTCGAAGCCCGGGGTGTCGGCGGGCACGATGATCATGCTGGCCCGCTGGTAGGGCGGGGCCTCGGGGTTGGTGATGGCCATCACAATGGCGAAGGCCGCGCCATCGGCTGCGGTGGTGTACCATTTTTGGCCGTTGATCACATAGTCATCGCCGTCCTTGACCGCCGTGGTCTCCATGTAAACCGGGTTCGAGCCGGGCATGGTGACCTCGGTCATGGAGAAGCAACTGCGGATCTTGCCC
>CAYVHG010000106.1:0-39700 GCA_964450875.1 uncultured Anaerolineaceae bacterium
ACAAAACGCCAGCGACGGTGGTCGCGGCTTACGACAACGGCGAAATCAAGAATTTCGGCATCCGCTATTTCGGCATTCCTTCTGGCCATGAGTTTAGCTCGCTGATTCAGGATATTCTGACCGTTTCCGAACGCGACTCGGGCCTGAAGCCGGAAACCCGCGAATTCCTCAAGAGCCTGACCGAACCGGTGCATCTGCAGGTGTTCGTGACGCCGACCTGCCCCTACTGCCCGCGCGCCGTGACCCTCACCCATCGCATGGCGCTGGAAAGCGACAAAGTGGTGGCCGATATGATCGAGGCCATGGAATTCAACGAGCTTTCCAATGAATATGGCGTGAGCGGCGTGCCTCACACCGACATCAACCACCACAAAGGCACGGTGGTCGGTGCTGTGCCGGAAGAGCACTTTGTTGCTGAAATCCGCCGCGTGTTGGGGATGTAACCTGCCGGGGCGTTCCCCGCACGGCGGCTTCCTGCAAGGAGGTGCCATGGCTGCGGAAAAGAAGAAATATCCGCGGGTGATCGTCTTCACCACGCCGACGTGCCCGCATTGCCGCGCGGCCAAGCGCTACTTGCGCGCCCGCGGGGTGCCGTTCAAAGATGTGGATGTCTCCCGCGACCGTGCGGCGGCTCGCGATATGGTGCGCCGCAGTGGGCAAAGCGGTGTGCCTGTTTTGGATATTGGCGGGAAGATCGTGGTTGGCTTCAACCGCGCCAAAATCGACCGCCTCTTAGGCCTGCGCTGAGCCTATGCCACCTCCCCTCGCTGCGGCGGGAGGAGGTGTTTTTTTACCGGAGGAATACATGGCAAGCCTCAAGATTGCAGTAGCTACCCCCGACGGAGAACGTTTGAGCCCCCATTTTGGGGAAACGCCGTGGTACGAAGTCTTTACCGTGGAAGACGGGCAAATTGTGGCCCGTGAGCGTCGCGCCAAGCCCCATCACAGCCATGACCACGACCATGATCATGACGACCACACCCCTGGCATGGGGCGCGGCGGGCAGCACTTCTTCGAGCCCATTCGCGATTGTCAGGTTTTGATCGTCGGCGGCATGGGGCGCCCGGCCTACGAATGGGCACGTAGCTTGGGGCTGGAAGTCGTCCCCACCAAGGGCGCTGTCGAGGAAGCCGTGCGCGCTTACCTGGCGGGCACCTTGCAGGCCGATATGCGGCGCGTCCACCGGGCGGTGGGCGGCCATCACCACTGAGCGGCGAGGTGGCGTGGTGCCTGCGCGCTGGAAGGCGTTGTTGGGAGCGTTGGCCGGTCTCTTGCTGGTGGCAGGCGGGGTGGCAGCAGCCCTTTACCTGCCTCGCCACCTGGCGGCGGAGGTACCCTCGGCCGTGCCGCTCACCGTGGATTTCCCCGCCCCCGAGCTGCACCTGACCACTTTGGATGGCCGGAAAGTCGCATTGAGCGACTTCCGCGGCCAGGTGGTGCTGGTCAACAACTGGGCGACTTGGTGCCCCCCTTGCCGTGACGAGATGCCCACCCTCGATGCCTATTACCGCGCCCACGCCGATGAAGGGCTGGTGCTCATCGCCATCGCAGCCCACGAATATCCCTTCGAAATTCGGGATTTCCTCAAAAAGCACGACTGGCACCCCGCCTTCCTCATCGCGCCCGACCCCCAAGAACAGGCGATGACCGCCTTCCACCAGACCCACTTGCCCGCTTCGTACGTCGTGGACCGAGACGGGACGGTACGGTTGATGTGGGTGGGCGCCATCAGCCGCAAAATGCTGGAAAAGTTCGTGACCCCCCTTTTGGAGAAGTGAAAATGGATGCCAAAGTAACCCTCTTGCAGCGTATGACCTTCGACGCTACGGCCAGCTATTCCAATTTCCATGTCATTCTCGATACCGTGCCCGCCGTGGGCGGTGATGAGCGGGGCTTCCAGCCGATGGAGCTGATGTTGGTCTCGCTGTTGGGCTGCACGGCGATGGATGTAATTTCCATTTTGCGCAAGAAACGCCAGGAAGTCACCGCCTTCGAGGTCAAAGGCCACGCCGAGCGCGCTGAGCAACACCCCAAAGTGTTTACCCACGTCACCATCGAGTATCACGTCACCGGCAAGAACGTCGATGAGAAGGCCGTGGTGCGTTCCATCGAACTCTCGGCTGTTCGCTACTGCCCGGCCCAGGGGATGCTGGCCAAGGTGGTGCCCATTGAGCTGAAATATTTCATTTACGAAGACACCCCCACTGGCCCTCAACTGGTCAAGGAAGGCGAATACGCCCGCGCCGAAGAAGCCTGAAAAACCGCTTGGCTGCCCCGAAGGTCTTCCTTCGGGGCTTTTTTCGTTAACCTCCGAGGGCAAGACGGTGTGCATGGTTGCCCCGGTAGCCCGCGATGGGCTTGTTTACGCTGCTTTAACCAACTTGTGCTAAGATAGAAGTAACAATGCCCGCGTTTCTTCGGCAGATGACAAGGAGGTTCTATGAGCGCCGAGCTGCAAATTTACACCAAGAACCTGGAACTCACCGACCGGCTGCGGGAACAGGTAGAAAAGAAAGTGCCCAAACTGGCCCGCTACATCCAGAGCATTCAATCCATGCGGGTAGACTTGAAGCACGAGCCGTCGGCACGGAATGCGCAAGACCGCTACGTTGCCCAGATTACCGTGCGCGGCAAGCGCTTCATTTTGCGGGCGGAAGAGCGGGCTGATGACATCCTCACGGCGCTCAACGCAGCGCTGGAAAACATGCAAAGGCGCATTCGCCGTTACAAGGGTCGCCACTACCGCGACCGCGGCGAGGAGCCTGCCGCTGCTTGGGCGGAAGAGGAAGAAGCCTCGCCCGAAGAGCCGGTCATCGCCCGCCGGAAGCGCTTTGCCCTCATCCCGATGGATGAGCACGAAGCCATCGAGCAGATGGAACTGCTGGGCCATAGCTTCTTCGTGTTCTACAACGCCCACACCGACAGCGTCAATGTGCTTTACCGCCGGCGAGATGGCACTTATGGCCTGATCGAGCCGGAACTTGGCTGATTTTGCAAGTGCACGGGAAACCCAAGCCGCCCCGGAGATCTCGGGGCGGCTTTCGATTTCCCTTTGCTGCCGCGCTTTGGCTGCGCGCGAGGGCTCATGGCGGGGGGGGTTAGCTGAGGTAGTCGCGCAGGTGGCGGTTGAGGGCGGGGTGGCGCAGCTTGCGCAGCGCTTTGGCTTCGATTTGGCGCACCCGCTCGCGGGTGACGTTGAAATATTGCCCTACTTCTTCCAAGGTGTGAGACTTGCCATCCAACAGGCCAAAGCGCAGTTCCAACACTTGCCGTTCGCGTTCGGTCAGGGCAGCGAGGGCGTGCTGCACCTGTTCGCGCAGCATGCTGCGGGTGGCTTGGTCGAGGGGGTGCGGTGTGTCGGTGTCTTCCACGAAGTCGCCGACGGTGTTGTTGTCTTCGTCGCCGACGGTGTTTTCCAGCGAAATGGGCTCTTCGGTCGAGCGGAAGACTTTGCGCACTTTGCCCAGGGCGAAGCGCCAGCGTTGCTCCAAATGGGGCGGCAAGGGTCGTTCTGCCAGCCGGGCGGCGCGAATGGCCTCGGCTTCGTCGGGGGTGAGGTAATCGCTTTCCAGGGCGATTTCTTCCAGGGTGGGGTCACGCCCCAGCTTTTGGGTGAGGCGGCGCTGAATTTTGCGGAGTTTCTGCAGGGCCTCGATCATGTGCACGGGCACTCGGATGGTGCGTGCCTGGTCGGCGATGGCGCGGGTCACAGCCTGGCGGATCCACCACGTTGCGTAGGTGCTGAACTTGTAGCCGCGAGCCGGGTCGAATTTGTCGATGGCGCGCAGCAGGCCGATGTTGCCTTCCTGGATCAGGTCGAGCATGGGCACGCCGCGGTCGAGGTAGCGTTTGGCCACGCTGACGACCAGCCGCAGGTTGGCGCGCACCAGCGCCGTGCGCGCCGCTTCGGCGCGCTGTTCGAGGGCTTCCAACTCGGCACGCAGGGCTTCTTCGTCGGGCAGGTAGCGGCGAAAGGTGCGGTCGGAAGGCAGGTGGCCGTGTTTTTCGTGGAAGGCGACCAGCCGCTCGGTGGTGGTTTCGGGGAGGGCGTAAAGCGCCGAGAAAACGGTGACGATGTGCGCGGCAACGCCGTCCCAGAACGGGTCTTTGCCCCAGGCGCCGTTGTTGAGGTAAGCGCGGGTGTAGGAAGGCGTGTCGCTCTGCCAGGTGTGGCGCAACATGCGGGCTTCGGCCGCCATGAGGGAAAAGTCGGGGGCTTCGCAACCCCAGCGGCCGACGTCTTCCAGCGCGCGCTGCCAGGCCGTGCGCATTTCGGTGTAGAGGGCGCAGTAGAGCCGCGTGAGGGCGTTTTCCGGCTGGCGGCGGCGGGCTTTGGGGTGTGATTGCAGCCAGCGGATGCGCTTGTGCGCGGCCAGCATGACCGCCAGCCAGAATTCCTGGTCGGCGTTCAGCAGCGCCGTTTGGCCGATTTCCCGCAGGTAGAGGTAAATCGGGTCGCTTTCCAGTTCCTCGTCGGGGAAGGCTGGCGTTTCGGCGTCGGGTTCTTCGGCTTCGGGAATCTCGGGCGGGTTCCAGAAGTCTTCTACGGTCATGGCGGTTCCCTTGGAGGTCAGTGCGCGGCGGGGAGGTGCAGCCCTTCTTTGAGGGCGCGGTCGAGCAGCCCACGGTGGCGGATGGCTTCGAGCAGCCGCTCATGGTAGAGCGGGGCTTCGTCTTCGGCGGCGCTTTCGAGCAGGAAGCGGAGTTCGTCGAGGGCGCGGTTGACCTGTTCCCGCCGCAGGCGGAGCAGGGCATGGAGCAGTGCGGGGGTGTACTGGTCGGGGCGCAGCGAGGCCGTGGCCGTCAGGCAGCGGTCGGCTTCTTCGTGCAACTCGGCAGCAAGGTGTAACACCACGTCGTCTTGGGGGTCGCGGTTTTCCTGTTCGGTGGCAGCGAGCACGGCTTCGAAGAGCAGGCGGTGGGGGGCTGCGGGGAAGTCGGCGGCGCGCAAGGGCTGCATTTCGTGGCTGCGAAGCCAGCGGTCGGCGTGGAAGCGCAGGTGAGGGTCGCGCAGCAGCAAGCCCAGCACCTGGCGCGAAAGGCTGGTCAGCAGGGCAGGGGTGCGGGGGTGCGCGGCTTCCGCCACGTGGGAAGGCGCGCTCGGGGCAGCCCTGCCGGAAGCCGGGCCGGCGGCAGGCTGCCGGCGCACCGGCCGCTTGCGGCGGCGTGGGGGCGGCTGCCATGCCAGCAGCGTGTCTTCGTCCACCCGCAGCAGCGCCGAGAGCTTTTGCAGGTAGGTCTGCCGTTCGATAGGGTTGGCAACCTCGTGGATGAGCGGCAAGATCTGCGCGGCGAGTTCGGCTTTGGCTTTGGGGTCGTCCAAGTCCATCTCGGCAGCCAGGGTGTGCATGATGAAGAGGATGATGGGCTGGGCGCTGTTCAGCACGCGTTCCCAGGCTGCGGGGTCGGCCAAGGCGATTTCGTCGGGGTCTTTGCCTTCGGGCAGCAGCGCCACCCGCAGGTCGGCTTTCAGGCGGTTTTCCTGTTGCAACAAGCCGCGCGGGTCGAAGCGGAAGCCATCGGCTTCCCGCAGCGCGCCGCGGGCGACTTCCATGCTGCGCAAGGTGGCGCGAATGCCTGCCGCGTCGGGGTCGAGCGCGAGCACCATGTGGCGGGTGTAGCGTTTGAGGGTGCGCAGTTGGCCTTCGTTCAGCGCGACGCCCATCGGCGAAACCGCGTGGGGGAAGCCGGCCTGGTGCAGGCCGATGACGTCCATGTAGCCTTCCACGATGACCACCTGGTCGCGCTGGCGGATGGCCTTGCCCGCTTTGTCGAGGCCGTAGAGCAGGCGGCTTTTGTCGAAGATTTCGGTCTGAGGCGAGTTGAGGTATTTGGGCACGCCGTCGGGGTCGAGGGTGCGGGCGCCGAAGCCCACGGCGCGGCCGCGTGCGTCGCGAATGGGGAACATCACCCGATGGCGGAAGCGGTCGTAGATGCGGCCGTCTTCACGACGGGTGAGCAAACCCACGGCCAGCAGGTCTTCGTCGCTGTAGCCTTTGCCGGTGAAGTAGGTGCGGGCGGCTTCCCAGGCGTGGGGCGCGTAGCCGAGCCCGAAGGTTTCGATGGTTTCGTCGGTGAGGCCGCGTTGGTGCAGGTAGGCCAGGGCTTGCTGGCCTGCGGGGGTGTGCAGGTGATGGCGGTAGAAGGCCACGGCCTCTTCCATCAGGTCGTAGAGGCGCTGGTGGGCTTCCCGTTGGGCGGCATCTTCGCCGCGGCGCGGCTCCAGCGTCACCCCGGCGCGCTCGGCCAGGTGTTCGAGGGCTTGGCGGAAATCCCAGCCTTCGCGCTTCATCACGAACGTGAAGATGTCGCCGCCTTCGTTGCAGCCGAAGCAGCGCCACGTGCCGGTTTCCGGGAAGACGACGAACGCGGGCGTGCGCTTGTTATCGTGGAAGGGGCAAAAGCCGATGTAGTTCTTGCCCGTGCGGCGCAGGTCCACGGTTTCGGAAACGATATCGACAATGTCGAGGCGGTTTTTGATTTCTTCTACCGGGTCCATCGTTGCCCTCGCGGCGGATGGGGTAGTGGCATTATACACGCGAATGGCCGAAAAGCGGGCGAGGTCGCGCCGGGGGGCGTTTGTTTCGCATTCGGGGTATAATGGCAGCATGTCGATACGGCGATGGCGTTGGGCTGTGCTCTTGTTGGCGCTGGCGGCGGCTGCGGTTTTGGCCCGTCAGCCTGCCGCGGCGCGCGTGGCTGCGGTGCTGACGCCTTTCCCCACCCCCACGCCGGGGGCCGATGGCGTCATTCGCTACAAGGTGCAGCCGGGCGATACCCTCTGGCGGGTAGCGGCCATTGCCAAGGTGTCGGTCGACGAGCTGCGCGCCCTCAACAATCTGCGCCCCGACCAGCCCCTTCAACCGGGGCAGATTTTGATTTTAGGTGTCGGCGTTTCGGAAAAGCCCACGCCCACACCGCAGCCCGGCGCGCCCCCTACCGCCACGCCAACGCCCACCCCTGAACCGGGCGTTGGCACGCTTTGTGTACTCCTTTACGACGACGCCAACGGCAATGGCCTCTATGAGGAAGACACCGAGCGCCCGCTGGCAGGCGGCGCGGTAAGCGTGACCACCCGCGTGGGTTCGGTTTCCCTCACCGCGACCACCAACGCCAAGGATTTCGTCTGCTTCGAGGACCTCAAGGAAGGCAAATACATCGTCACCATTGGGGTGCCGAAAGATTACAACCCGACGACCGCCCCGAATGTGACCCTCGCGCTGCGGCCGGGCGATACCACCTATGTGACCTTTGGGGCGCAGCGGGCTGCCCCGGCCGCCACGAGCGCACCCCCGAAACGCAAATCGCCTTTGCTGGGCATCGTGGGCTTCGTTTTCCTGCTGGGCGGCGTGGGGCTTTGGGTGTTCGCCGCCCGTCGCATGCGAGGGCGGTAAGGTCGAATCGCTATGTGGCAACATCGCCTTTTCATTCTCCATCGAGAGCAAGGCCAACCGGCGGGTGACTTGCCGGGGGTGGGGCTTTACCTGCCTCCCAAACGCGCCCACCGTATGCGCCGTCGGGATGCGTTGCTGATTTACCTGCACCAGGAAGGCAACGCCCCGTTGGGAGAGAAAGACCAGCGCGCCCTGCTGGAAAAACTGGCCGAGCGTTATTTCAGCCTGAACGGCTCGGTCACCGCGGCGATGAAAGACCTCGCCAGCGCGCTGAACGCCTTTTTCCTCAACCGCAACCGCAAGCTCACGCCTCACGGCAAACATGCGGTGGGGTGGTTGACTCTGGCCGTGTGGCGCGGCGGCAACCTTTACCTTGCCCTCTCGGGCCCTATGCACGCCGCGGTGTTGGGCGAGACGGTGAGCCATTACCACGAGCCGCAGGTCAGCGGCCGCGGGCTGGGGGTGGCGCGCGCGGCGCGGCTTTACTTCGCCAGCGCCGCCGTGCAGCCGGGCGATGTGCTGGTGGTTGCGCCTCACTTCCCCGCCGCGTGGGACGAACGGGTGCTGCGCCTGGAAGCCAGCCGCAAAATCTCGCCTTTGCTGCGGCGGCTGATGGCTTATGGCGGGGCGCAGCAGGAAGGCGCCGTGGTGCAGGTGCGCCCCGGCGAGCCGGAAGTGCGCCGCACCGTGTTGACTACGGCCCCTGCGGCTGCACCGTCGGAGCCCGAAGGTGCGGCTCAGGCCCCTGCGGAAAGCCCCGCGCCCCCGAGGCCGGTTGCCCCTCCGCCGGCGGAAAAGGCCGCGGCCGGGCTTTCTGCTCCTTCGCAGGCGGCGGAAGCCCCACCGCCGCCGCCGGAAGCCGCCGCCCCATCGCCGCCGCCCTCGCCGCCCTCCACGGCCGAGGAGCCGTCGCCTGCTGAGGCCGCGGTTCCCCCCAGCGCCTCTCCCGCCCCGCCCGCCGCGGGCGCGAGCAGCCGCCCGCCGCGGCGCAAGCGCCGCTTCCCCCCGGTCGAGAAGGCCCGGGCTGCATTCGCCGCCGCTGGTGAGACCTTCCGGCGGGGGCTCGCGGCCCTTTGGCGCGCCGGTGAGGGGCTGGTCGCGGGTTTCCGCAAGGCGGCTTCGCAGGGGCTTTCCACCTCGGCCGATGAGGTGTTCGCCCTGCCGCGCTCGTTCATGGCGCTGACCGCCGTGGCGGTGCCGTTGGTGGTGGTGACGATCGCCGTGGTGGTCTTCGTGCGGCGGGGACGCTTGCAGCAATATCAGGCTTATTTTGCCCTCGCACAGACCGAGGCGCAGCAGGCCGAAGCAATCGAAGAGCCGATTACCCGCCGAAACGCGTTGGTAGAGGCGCTGCACGACGTCGAGGCCGCCGAGACCTATCACCGCACCTCCGCTTCCGAGGCGCTGCGCGCCCGCATCACCCAGGCGCTCGACCAGCTGGATGGGGTGCAGCGGGTGGATTTCCAGCCGGTCTCCGACCGTTTGCCGGCCGAAAGTGCGGTGCGGCGGCTGCTTTTCCAGGGCGCGGACCTCTATGCCCTGACCGAGAGCGGGCGCGTTTATCACTATCAGATTCGCGGCCAGCATTACGTCCTCGATCGCGACTTCCTCTGCGGGCCGAGCATGTATGGCGAATTGCAGGTGGGGCCGCTGGTGGATGCGGCCTTGCTTAGCCGTCAACCGCAGCCGGAGGCGTATAGCCTGGTGGGCATCGATGCAGCCGGGCACGGTGTGCTCTGCGGCCCTCAGCAAGACCCTGCGGCTTTCTCGCTGCCCCCTGCTACCCCCACGAATTGGCGGCGTCCGACGCGGGTGGATTACCAGGATGGCGACCTCTACATCCTCGACCCTCCGGCCAAGGCGGTGGAAATGATTTCGATGGACGGGGCGGGGGAATTCAGCGGCACGCCGTACAATTACTTCACGCAGGGCGCGCCGGCAGGGATGGACACCGTCATCGAGATGGCTGTGCAGCGCGGTGGGCTGTATTTGCTCCATGCCGATGGGCAAATGACCCACTGCGAAGAGGCTTCCGGCAATGTGGTGAAGTGCAAGGCCTTGGCTTACAACGATACCCGCCCAGGGCGCGCGGCCGGGCCGGTGATGCCCAATACGCGTTTTTCGCAAATCGTGTTGGCTTCTGCGCCCGACCCCTCGCTCTACATGCTCGACGCCGCTGCGGGAGCGGTGTATCGCTTTTCGTATCACCTGCAATTCGTGACGCAATACCGACCTGCCCAGCCGCTTCCGGCTGAAATTACGGCTTTTGCCGTGGACCCGGAAACGCAGACGCTGTTCGTCGCGGCGGCGGGGCGGATTTATCAAGGTTCCCTGCGATAGATGTGCACGTTCTTCTCCTTCGTCCTCGATGTGTTGGCTGTTTTGGGGGTGGTGTTGTTTGGCTGGTTTGGGCGGCTGTTCCTCTTTCAACCGGCGCGCTACCTGCGGGCTTTTGCTTCTCTGCGGTTGGAAAACTTCCAGCGCTGGGGGTTGAGCGAGGAAGAGATTGCCCGCCGCCCGCCCGCGGTGCTCATGCGGTGGCTGACCCGCAAGCCCTACCGCCAATGGCTGGAAAGCCTGGCCCGTGAACCTGAGCGCCATCGCGCCTTGTTGGTGTTGGTGCGGCTTTATGGCGTGGGGCTGGCGGTGGTGGGCCTGGCGATGCTGGCTGCCCTGCTGCTGACCTTGCCGGTGCAGGTGGGGGCGTGCTTTTGAGTTTTCCCCGCTGAGATGTGGAAAACCCCCGCTTTGCCTGTGGAAAACTCGCGCGAGCGGGGGAAAACTCGCTCGGCTTGGGGAAAACAGCCCCCGCAATGGGGGAGAACGGCGGGAAAAGCGGGGGAAAAACCGGGAAAATTCCCCCGCTGGCAGGGTGCGGTTGCCAGGGCTTTGTGCTACAATCAAAGCGGGCACAGCCTGGGTTGCGGTGTAGAAGGCTGGCCTCCGCAACGCAGGCGCCGTAGCATTCGCAATACTCGTTTTGTGGAGGAGGGAACGATGAACTGGAAAGACTTTCTGGCTTTCCGCCGTATGGTCACGCCGATTATCATTCAAGTGATTTTCTGGATTGGCGTGGTTGGCGTCATTCTGGGCGGCATTGTGGGCTTCTTCTCGATGCTCATCACGGGCATCAGCGAGGGGGAAGCCATGCCCATTTTGGGCGCTTTGATTGGCGTGCCGCTGATCACGATTGTGGGGTTGTTGTTGGTGCGGCTGTACACCGAACTGCTCATCGTGATTTTCCGCATCAACGAGACGCTGACCGACGTCAAGAACCTGTTGGAAGAACGACAGCAGGCCTAAGCGGTTGCGGGGCGCTTCCCCGCTCAAGTGTGGGGGAGCGCCCTGTCACGGGGGCGAGGCAAGGGCAAGGGCAACCCGAAGGAGGCTTCTTTTGGTCAAGCCATTGGCAGGCAAACAGGTGGTTTTAGGTGTCAGTGGTTCGGTGGCGGCCTACAAGGCCGCTTTTGTGGCTTCGCGGCTGGCGCAACTGGGGGCGCAGGTCACCACCGTGTTGAGCGAGGCGGGGGCGCGTTTCGTGGCGCCGTTGACCTTCCAGTCGGTTACCGGTGCGCCAGCCTATACGGACGCCGATTTGTGGGGGCAGGGGGGGCATGTGCTGCATGTGGGGCTGGGGCAAGCGGCCGATTTGGTGGTGATTGCGCCAGCGACGGCGAACACGCTCGCCAAACTTGCCCACGGCCAGGCCGACAACCTGCTCACCCTGACGGCGTTGAGCACGGCAGCACCGCTGCTCGTCGTCCCCGCGATGGATGGGGGCATGTTCGCTCACCCCGCAACCCAAGCCAACCTGGAAGCCCTGGCGGCGCGTGGCGTTCACGTACTTGGCCCCGCCGAAGGGCATTTGGCTTCCGGCTTGGTGGGCAGGGGGCGCATGGTCGAGCCGGAAATCGTCATTGGCCAGGCGCGCTACCTGTTGACGCGCACCGGCCCACTGCGGGGAAAGCACGTGGTGGTCACCGCCGCGGGCACGCAAGAGCCCATCGACCCGGTGCGGGTGGTTGCAAACCGTTCCTCGGGCAAACAGGGGTTCGCATTGGCGCAGGCTGCTCTCGACCTGGGCGCGGAAGTCACCCTGGTGTGCGGGCCGACGGCTTTGCCCACGCCTGTCGGGGCGCGGCGGGTCGACGTGCGCACCGCCGCGGAAATGCAGGAAGCCGTTTTCCGCCATCTGGACGAGGCCGACATACTCTTGATGGCCGCTGCAGTGGCCGATTACCGCCCCGAAGCTCCGGCCGAGCACAAAATCAAAAAGGGCCGCGATCGCTGGGAGTTGCGCCTTACCCGCACGACCGACATCCTCGCGACGTTGGCCGCCCAACGGGCTTCTTTCCCGCGTTTGCAGCTGGTGGTGGGCTTTGCTGCCGAGAGCCGCGACCTGCTCGAAAACGCCCGCCACAAACTGGAAGCCAAGCGGCTGGATTTGATCGTCGCCAACGACATCACGGCCCCCCAGGCGGGCTTTGCGGTGGATACCAATCGCGTGACCTTGCTCTACGCCGATGGCTGGCGCGAAGCCCTGCCGTTGATGAGCAAGGCCGAGGTAGCCCACGCCGTTTTGCTGCGGGCGTTGGTGCTGCTGGAAGGAGGGCTGCTGGGGCACCTTGCCCCGCGCCGCGCTTGGGAGCATGCGCAGCCCACAGGGATGTACGCGCCGCCTTCCTTGGAAACCAACGGCTTCGTTCATCTTTCCCGCCTCGACCAGATTCCGCGGGTGTACGCGCACTTGTACGCCGGTCGGGAAGACCTGGTGTTGCTCAAAATTCGTTTTGCGGCCGTGGCCGAGCATCTGCGTTGGGAAGCCGCGGACGGCGAAACCTTCCCCCACCTCTACGCTCCCCTGCCGGTGGAAGCCGTGGCGGCTGTGGAACCCGTGCCCTCGGGTGGCTTTGACAACTTTGCCTTCTTCACTTAAAATACCACCCGCTTGCCTTGAACCAACCTCGCGTGAAATGCGAGCAATCTTATCACGGAAGGGGTCTTCCCATGAAAGAGTACACGACCGAAAAGATCCGCAACATCGCTCTGGTTTCCCACAGCAGTGCGGGCAAGACCATGCTCGCCGAGGCACTGCTGCACTTCACCGGCGCGACCACCCGCTTGGGCAGCATCAAGGACGGCTCCACGGTTTCCGACTTCGAAGAAGAGGAAATCCGCCGCGGGCTTTCGCTTTCGACTGCGCTCATTCCGGTGGAATATCACGACCACAAAATCAACCTGCTGGACACGCCGGGCTACACCGACTTCGTCGGCGAGGTAATTTCCGCCCTCTATGTAGCCGACGGCGCGGTGGTGCTGGTGGACGCGGTGGCAGGCATCGAGGTGGGCACCGAGGTCGCCTGGTCTTACGCCGACAAGTTCGGCCGCCCGCGCTTCCTGCTCATCAACAAGATGGACCGCGATAACGCCAACTTCCAGAAAATGCTCACCCAGGCGCAGGAAACCTTCGACGCCCGCTTCATTCCGGTGCAGCTGCCGTGGGGCGAAGGGGAAACCTTCCAGGGCGTGATCGACCTGATGAGCATGAAAGCCTACAGCGGCGCGGGCACCGAAGCGCAAGACATCCCCGCGGAGATGGCCGACGCCGCGGAAGAAGCCCGCATGGCGCTGGTGGAAGCCGCCGCCGAGGGCGACGACAGCCTGCTGGAAAAATACCTCGAAGGCGAAGAACTGAGCGCCGAAGAGGTCATGCGCGGCTTGAAGGCCGTGGTGATGCAGGGCGATTACGTGCCCGTGTTCGTAGCCGCAGGCGAAAAGGAAATCGGCCTCGCGCCCTTGCTGGAAGCCATGATTGCCCTGATGCCTTCCCCGGCGGAAGCGCCCGCCCTGCCCGCCGAAAACGCCAACGGCGAACCGGTGGAACTCACCGCCGACGACAGCGCACCCCTCGCCGCCTACGTCTGGAAGACCACCGCCGACCCCTTCGTGGGCAAGATCACCTACTTCAAGGTGGTTTCCGGCACCATGCACTCCGACACGCGCGTTTGGAACGCCAACAAAGGCACCGAAGAGCGCTTGGGCACGCTCCACATCCTGCGCGGCAAGGAGCAAATCGCGGTGAAAACCCTGCATGCCGGTGACCTGGGCACCGTGCCCAAACTGAGCGAAACCGGCACCGGCGATACCCTTTGTGACAAGGGCAACCCCATCAAGATCGCCATGCCCGAATACCCCACCGCGCTCTATCGCGTGGCCGTGGTGCCCCAGTCCCAATCCGATTCCACCAAACTCGGCTCTACCCTCACCCGCTTGTGCGAAGAAGACCCCACCCTCTCGTGGTATCAGGACGGCTCGACCAAGCAGACCATCTTGCAAGGCATGGGCGACCAGCACATCGACGTCGCCATCCGCAAGGCCAAGACCAAATTCCAACTCAACCTCGACACCACCGAACCCAAAGTGCCCTATCGCGAGACCATTACCAAGAAAGGCCAGGCGCAATATCGCCACAAGAAGCAAACCGGCGGCGCAGGCCAATTCGCCGAGGTGCACATGCGGGTGGAACCCAACCCCGAAAGCGACTACGACTTTGCCTGGGAAGTGTTCGGCGGCGCGATTTCTTCCAGCTTCCAACCTTCTATCGAAAAGGGCATCAAGAACGTCATGAAACAAGGCGTGATTGCCGGTTACCCGGTGGTCAACGTCAAAATCGCGGTCTACGACGGCAAAGAGCACCCCGTGGACTCCAAGCCGGTGGCCTTCGAAATTGCCTCGCGCGAAGCCTTCAAACTGGCTTTCCAAAATGCTGGCCCCGTGCTGCTGGAGCCGATCTACAAAGTGCGCATCATCGTGCCCGAAAGCAACATGGGCGACGTGCTCGGCGACCTGAACACCCGCCGCGCCCGCGTCCAGGGCATGGATACGGAAAAAGGCCGCTCGGTGATTACCGCCGAAGTGCCCCTGGCCGAAATGTTGCGCTACACCACCGACCTGCGCTCGCTTACCGGCGGCCGCGGTGTGTTCGAGATGGAATTCTCGCACTACGAAAAAGTGCCCGCCCATCTGCAACAGGAAATCATCGCCGAGCGCCAGCGGGAGCTTTCGGAAGAAAAGTAGCCCCTTGCCAAGCCCCTGCAAGCAAATCAACAGCCCCCTGGAAGGCACAGGGGGCTGTTCGTTTTCGGAAGGCAGGCCCAGGGCGCGGCCGGCAGGGTCATTCCTCGCCGAACAAGCGGAGCCATTCGTCCAGTTCGTCGGGGGTGAGTTTTTCGGGCTTTTCGGAAGCCGGTTGGCTGCGGTTGAGTGCGCTCAGCTCGGCAGCGAAGGCTTCGGAAGTGAGCACGCGCGCCCCGGCCCATCGTGCGGCTTGCTGCACCTCGCGGTCGGAAGAGACCACCACCCAGTTGCGGGCTTGTTTTCCCAATTGCCGCACACGCGCCGCGATGGCCTGGTCGGCGGTGCGGCCGCTGCGCACGAACACCGCGGTTACGGCGCCAAAAGGGCGGCGTCCGGCGTTGCCGGCAGCCGCGCGGTCGAAGTACACCTCGGCGCGCGTGTTCCGGTGGGCGCAGTAGCGCTGCAACAGCTCTACCAGCCGCATTTCGTCGTCGGGCGCTTGCAGGCTCAAGCCGGGCACTTTGGGAATGAGGTTGTGGCCGTCGATGATGAGCATGGGAGGGGGTAAATGTTCGGGGGTCAGGTGTTGAGTGTTGGGCGTTGGATGGCGGTGAGGAAGGCCAAGAGGGTGCGGTTGAAGGCTTCGGGGCTGTCAGCGATCACCGCGTGGCCTGCCCCGGCAATGGTGACGTGCTGGGCCCCGGGAATGCCTTCCGCCAGCTCGCGTTGGGTGGCGGGCGGCACGGTGGTGTCTTCCTCGCCGGTGACGACCAGCGTGGGCGCGCGAATGTCGCTCAGCCGCCGACGGACGTCGAAACGGGCCAGGGCGCGCATCGCGGCGCGGTAAGCGCGCGGGTCGGCTTGGCGAATTTCGTCCAGCAGGGCGGCGCGCAGGGCTTCCTGCTCGGGTTTGGGGAAGATGTGCTTGACCACGCTGCGTCCCTGGGTTTCCAGCCCCAGGGTATGCACCACGAGCATCCGCAGGGCGAAGTAGGCCCAGCCGCGCAGGCCGCCGGGGCGGAGGGCGGCAAAGGTGTTGACCAGGGTCAGCGAGCGCACCTTTTCGGGGAATTCCAGCGCGGCGGCGAGGGCTACGGTGCCGCCCATCGAGATGCCGACGACGTGCGCGGGCAGGGCGTGCAGGCTTTCCAGCAGGGCGAGGGCTGCCGCGGCGGCTTGCTGGGGCGACCACCGGCCGCGGTAGGGGGTCTCCCCAAAGCCGGGCAGGTCTACGGCAATGGGGCGGAACCCCGCCGCCGCGAGCGCGGGCAGTTGGGCTTCCCACGAAGCGGCAGTGGAGCCCAGACCGTGCAACAGCAGCACCGCCTCGCCGTTGTGCGGCGCGGGGTCAAGGTAGTGCATGGCGGGGGAGGTGGATTTGGGGGGCATGGTCGTTGGCCTGCGTGGGGTTAGCCAGGGGGCATGGTGCCGTAGAGGTTGCGGTAGATTGTGAAAGTTTCGTAGATGCGGCGGATGTAGTCGCGGGTTTGGCTGTAAGGGATGATTTCCAGCAGCAGGTCGGGGTCGCCGTGGGCGGTTTTTTGCCATTGGGCGGCGTTCCCCGGGCCGGCGTTGTAGGCGGCCAGCGCGGCGTAGAGGTCGCCTTTCAGGTAATCGCGCTGGCGGGCGAGGTAGTGAGCGCCGTAGGTGATGCTGACTTTGGGGCGGTAGAGGTCGTCGGCGGTGAAGTCGGGCGGCCAGCCGAGCTGCTGGTAGATTTCCTGCGCGGTGGCGGGCATCAGCTGCATGAGCCCGCGCGCCCCAGCCGAGGAATGCACGAAACCTTCGAAGAGGGATTCCTGCCGCAGCACGGCGAAGAGGAAGAGGGGGTGGAAACCGTAAGTTTGGGCGGCGGGCAGCACCAGGTCGCTGTAAAAGGTGCCGAAGCGCAGGTGGGCGAAGTAAGGCGGGGCGGCGGTGAGGGTGGCGGCGTCGTCCAAACCGGCCAAGTCGAGGACATGGCGGGCGGCGAACACCGCGCTGCGGTAAAGCCCAATTTGCCGGAAGTATTCGGTCAGGCGGAAGGTGTCGGCAGGGCTGTCGGCCACGGCGGCGCGCAAGTTCTCGAATTCGGCTTTGGCTTCTTCGTAACGGCCCAGGCGCCACAGTTCGCTGCCGCGAATGAAGCGGGGGTCGCTGGCGAGGTGGCCGGGGGCAAGCAGGTCGTCGGGCGGGGTGGTCAGGCCAAAGCGGTTGCGCACCCACGCAGCCGCCTGCTTGCGCTCGGTTTCCCAGTTGGTGGTCAGGTGAAAGGCCGGGGGCGGGGTGAAAGGGAGGCGGTCATCGAGCAGGTCGCGAGCGCGCTCGCTGTAATAGCCGGTGGGGTCGGCGGCGGCCGCGAGCTGCCAGGCGTTGCGGGCGCCGGCCGAATCTCCGTCGGCGGCGCGCAATTTGCCCAGCCAGAGGTAGGCGGCGGCGCGGTCCTCGGCTTTGGCGGCAGCATCGGCGGCTTCCTGCAGCAGCCCCCGCGCCGCGGCGTCGTTCCCCAGGCGGTGGGTGGTGATGGCGGCAAGGTATAGGCTGCGGAAGGCGTAGCCGGAGGAGGGGTATTCCCGCGCCGTGCGTTCCCACAGCGCGGCGGCGCGGGCCAGGTTGCCGGCGCGCGCTTGCACCCGCGCCGCATCGAAGAGGAACTCGGCTGCCCGCGGGTGGGTGGGCACGGCTTGTACGAAGGCCAGCAAGGTGTCGGTGGCTTTGTCGTACAGGTCGAGGTAAGCCCATTCGGTGTAGGCTTTTTGTTCCCAGGCTTTATCCCAAAAGCGGCTTTGGGGGTAACCGTCGATGAGCGCTTGCCAGGCGGTGGTGGCGTCGGCGGCGTTGCCCATCGCCCGCAGCGCCAACCCTTTGTAATACAGCGCAGTATCGCTGCCGCCGGGCTGGGCGTTGAGGTAGCGGTCGAAGGCCTGAACGGCAACGCCATATTGCCCGGCAAAGTAGTCGGTCAGGCCACGGCTGAGGTCGTCGACCGGCACGCCGTCTTTCACCAACTGGGTGAGGGCCAGGTAGGCCTGGTAGGCGGCGGGGTAGTTGTCGACCGCGTCGAGGTAGGCTTCGTGGGCGTGTTCGGGGTCGTGCAAGGCGGTGTAAGCCTGGCCGAGGTACCAATCCAGCAAGGCGCGGCGGTAGCCGTTGGCGTCGGCTTGGTAGAGGGCCCGATATTCGGCGATGGCGGTGGTCAGGTTGCCTTCCATGTGGTGGGCGCGGGCGATACCCAGTTTGATGCCATAGATGCGGTCTGGCGGCGGGGAGGCCTTGAGCGCGGCCTGGTAGGCCGAAGCGGCGCCGTTGTAATCGCCCGCGTTGAAGCGGTTATCGCCCATCCATTCGTAAAGGTAGGCATCGATGTAGCCGGGGCGGTGTTGCAGGAAGGCCTGATACGCCTCGGCGGCTTCGGCGTAGCGTTCCAGCGCTTGGTAGGCCTCGGCGAGGTAGAAATAGGCGTCGGTGGCTGCCGAGGTGTGCGGGTAGGCGGTGATGACGGCTCGGAAGGCGTCGAGGGCGCTCGCGTAACGGCGGGCGTAAAGGTCGGCGCGCCCCAGCCCAAGCTGTGCCGCGGCCAGCACGGCGGGGTCGGCGCTTTGGGCCTGGGCCTGCCGGAAGGCGGTGCGCGCGGCTTCCCAATCGCCTTCGAAGAGCGCGCGCTGGCCGTTTTCCAGCCAGCCGGAAGGCTGCGGCGTAGGGGAAGGCGTGGGTGTGGGGGTGACGGTGGGCGTGGGTGAAGGGGAAGGTGTGAACGTTGGGGAGGGCGTGGCCGTCGCCCACAACCTGGCAGGCGCGGGCAGGCTGCAGGCAAGCAGGATGAGGAAGAGCAGAGCAAGCAAGAAAGCGAGACGAGAGCGCATAGGCTTTGCCGAGGGAAGGCGGGCGTGCCGCCGGTGCTGGGCTGCCCCTTTGCCTACCCGCGGCCCTGGCGCAGGGCTGCGAGGAGGGCTTCCATGTCGGCGGGCAGGGGCGCGGTGAAGGTACGCGGGGCGCTTTCGCCGGGGAGTGTGATGGTGAGGCTGTAGGCGTGCAGCGCGTGGCGGGCGATGGGCAGCGAGGAGCGGCGGCGGCCGTAGAGCGGGTCGGCCACCACCGGGCACCCTAAAAAGGCGAGATGGACGCGAATCTGGTGGGTGCGGCCGGTGAGGGGGTGGGCTTCGATGAGGGTGTGGCGGGGAAAGGTTTCGCGTGTGCGGTATTCGGTGATGGCCGGGCGGCCTCTGCCAGGGGGAACGACCTTCATCCGCTTGCGGTGGGCGGGGTCACGGTCGATGGGGGCTTCGATGCGGCCTGTGGGGGTGGGCGGCGCCCCTTCCACCAGGGCAAGGTAAACCTTGTGGGTGGTGCGGGCTTTGAATTGCGCTTGCAGGAACTGATGAGCGGCGTCGTTCTTCGCCAAGATGATCACGCCCGAGGTGTCTTTGTCCAGCCGATGCACAATGCCGGGGCGGTGTTGGCCGCCGACGCCCAGCATCTCGGGCGCGTGGGCCAAGGCCGCGTGCACCAGCGTGCCCGTGCTGTGGCCGGGAGAGGGGTGGACCACCATCCCCGCCGGCTTGTCCACCACCAGGACATCGTCGTTCTCGAAGAGCACCTTCAGGGGGATGGCCTCGGGCACCAGGGTGGCGGGCAAAATGGGGGGAATGGCGACGACGACGGTGGCCGGGGCTTCCAGGGTGAAGCCGGTTTTGGTGACCGTCTCCCCGTCCACGGTCACGCGGCCTTCTTTGATCCATGCTTGGATGCGGCTGCGGGAGTAGGTGCCTTCCAGCGCCGCGGTGAGGAATTTGTCGAGCCGTTGGGGGCGGTCGCCGCGAAAGGGGAAGGCGACCGTGTGGGTTGTTTCAGGCATGGGGTGTTTCTTCGGAGGCGGGCGAGGTTTCGAGGGCGGGGGCGTCGGGCGGTGTTTCGGGGGTGGGTTCGTCGTCGGCGAACAATTCGCCCAGCAGCAGGAAAGCCACGCTCAGGCTGATGGCGACGTCGGCAAGGTTGAACACGGGAAATTGCTTCACGGCGATGAAGTCGGTGACGGAGCCGTGGCGCAGGCGGTCGAGCAGATTGCCCAAGGCGCCGCCCCATTGAATGGCCATGCCCCAGCGCAGCCACCAGCCGTTGCGGGCAATAGCAGGGAAGGCCAGCAGCACCCCCAGCGCATACACCGCGCCCAGTGCCAGCAGCACCGCCCCCCAGGTCTGCCCGAGGCCAAAGGCCATGCCGCTGTTGTGCCAGTTGGTGATGCGCACCCACGGCAGGGCGGCGATGGGGGTGATTTGCTGGTTGAAGGGGACGTGGGTTTCTATCCAGGCTTTGGCGGCCTGATCGGCCAGCAGCACACTGCCGCCGACGAGGAAAAGGAAGCCGTAGGCTTTGAGAGTTTTTCGCATGGGCGCTCCGGGAGGTCGTTGCGTGGTTGCTTCATCGCGCTGCTGCGGTGGCCGTGCAGGCTCATGGCCAGCAGGCTTCCATTGTACCGCGAGTTGCCGAGAGGGCGGCGTTTTGCAGCGCGGCCAGTGAAGGGAAGCCGACCAGGTGGGCTGGGCAGCCCGAGCGGCAGTCGGAAGCGCCGAACCCGGTAAGGGGGATGAACGCCTCGGGGGCAGCCGCCAGCGCCTGTGCCCAACGGCATTCCCAGGGGGTGGCGGGGTCTGGGGAAATCGTCCAGCCCCAGGCGAAAGGGGCGGCGACGGCGCGGAGGAAGTCGATGTGCCAGCGGCGGTGGGGGCTGCCGCGCAGGTGCCTTCCCAGGCGGGCGCGCACGCCCCCCGGCCCGTGGGCGCTGCCGGTATAGATGTAGTAGCCTCGAGGGAAAAGGGCTTCCCCCAATCGGCCGATGCGCACGTGGGCGGGGCGGGGCAGGGCTAACGCCAGCCAGTAGGCTCCCGACAGCGCCGGCAGGGCGTGAGGGAGCAAGCAGGGGGAAGGGGAAGGCGACGTGGGCATGGGGTAAGTATATCCGACGCTCGAACGAGTGACAATTGTCACTAACCATCGTTGGGGGGCAAGAGTATTATCTTAAAGTGACGTGAGAAGCATTATGCGTATAAGTGTATAGGTAGATACTCCCAAAGGATGGCGTCCATGCTTCCGCCTGAACAGCGCGAAGAATTTGCCCCGATGCAGGCCGAAATTTGTGCTGCGTTAGCGCACCCGCAGCGCATTTTGATGCTGTGCGCGCTGGCCGAGCACCCTTACCATGTCAGCGGGTTGGCCGAGCATCTGGGCATTAGCCAGCCGGTGGCTTCCCGCCATTTGCGCACGTTGCGGGAGCAGGGGTTGGTGTGCGCGACCCGCAAGGGGGCGATGGTGGAGTATCGCCTGGCAGACCCCAGGCTGCTGGAAGCCTTGCGGGTGTTCCGTGAAGTTTTGCAAGAGCGCCTTGCCCGGCGCGCCAGTTTGCTGGAAGTCGCTGCTGCCGCAGAGCGCAGTCCGCAACCCTAACTTTCCAGAAGGAGAAGGCTATGGACAAAAAACCAACATGGTTGCTGGGCCTGGTCGGCATTCTCCTGGTAGTCATTGTGCCCATTTGGGCACTATGGCCAAAACCCGCTCAACCCCAGGATGACCCGTGGGCGCACCTTCCGAAATATCAGCCCCACGTGGACCATTCTGCCATCATCCAGGGGCCTTTTGAGACGGGGCAGGATGTCACCAAGACCTGTCTGGAATGTCACCCGAATGCTGCGAAGGATTTCATGCACACTTCTCACTGGCAATGGCTGAGTGAGAAGGCCTTCAACATCCCCGGCCACGACAAACCGATTCGGCTGGGGAAGTTGTATTCCTTCAATAACTTCTGCATCAATACGGAAGGCAACCAACGGGTGTGCATGAAGTGCCACACCGGCTACGGGTGGACGGAGCAGGCGCCCACCGATTTCTCGAACCCCGACAACGTCGACTGCTTGATTTGCCATGCTGACCCCAGCAAGTATGGGCGTGGCGAATACGGCAACCCGGCGAAAGGGGTAGACCTGGTGGCAGCGGCCAAGAGCGTCCGGAACCCCACGCGCGCCAATTGTTTGACCTGCCATGCTTACGGCGGTGGCGGCGACAACGTCAAACATGGCGATATCAGCAGCGCGCTCTATCATCCTGACCCGACGTTGGACGTCCACATGGGGAAGTACGACCTCCAGTGCACTGACTGTCATCGCACCTCGCACCACGAAATCAAGGGTAAGCTCATCAACTTGAACTACACCGTGGACTCGAAGGAGCAGGTGCAATGCACGGACTGCCATAGCAGCGCTCCTCACAAGGACCCGCGCTTGAACGAGCATGTCAAATCGGTGGCGTGCCAGGCGTGCCATGTGCCCGAGGTGGCCGAGAAAATCCCCACCAAGGTGTATTGGAATTGGGCGTCTGCCGGCAAAGACCTGCCGCAGAACCACTTCCACTACTTGAAGATCAAAGGCGACTTCCGCTATGCCAAGGACCTCATCCCGACTTACATTTGGTTCAACGGCAACGAATCGGAGCGCTATGTGAAGGGCGACAAGATCGATCCGGCCAAGATTACTTACATCAACAAGCCTGCGGGCAGCATCGACGACCCTGCGGCCAAGATCTTCCCCTTCAAGGTTAATGTGACCATGCAGCCCTACGACAAGAAGTATATGTATCTGCTGGCCCCGCTGACGGCTGGTAAAGATGGCTTTTGGACCCACTTCGACTGGAATCAGGCCTTCAAGTTGGCCGAGCCGCACACCGGCCTGAAGTTCAGTGGCGAGTTTGGCTTCACGAAGACTTACATGTACTGGCCGTTGACCCACATGGTCAAGCCGAAAGAACAGGCGCTGCAATGCGTAGACTGCCATGGCCCCGAAGGGCGCCTGGACTGGAAGGCCTTGGGCTATCCGGGCGACCCGATGCAATGGGGTGGCCGCTTTGACACCAACCACTAAGGGAGTGTAGCCATGCAGCGGAAATTTATCTCCTTGTTGCTCTTCACGGCTCTGGTCGCGGTCATGGCGGCAGGCATTGCCCTTGGCGTGCGGCAGGCATTGGCCGAGGGAGGCCCCACTCCCGAAGTCACGCCTTCCCCTATGCACCCCACCTATGCCTTGCTGGATGCCGACGGCAACCCCGTTGTCCAGAGCGGAAAGCCCGCTGATTTGACGAAAACCTGCGGGCAATGTCACGATACGGCTTTCATTACTTCCCACGCGACACACCAAAAAGCCGAGAAAATTGCGGGTTTCGAGGGCATGACGGCTTCCTGCTATCTCTGCCATAGCACGGCCCCCAACGGGGAAGCCCGCAAAGCCGCCCTCACCAGCGGCGACAAAGCCTGGGCCGATAGCGCGGTGTTGTTGGGCTCGGGCATTCTGGAAAAAACCGCCGACGGTTGGAAATGGAACCCCGATGCCTTCGAGGCCGATGGCACGCTCAAGGCCAAATACGTCAACCTCCACCGGCCGACCAACGCCAACTGCGCTCAGTGCCACGGCGAAGTGCACACCGATGCCAAAACACCGTTGGTGGTGACGGACCTCGGCGATAACTGGGTAACCCTGACGACCGGGCAGGTGGTTTCCCCGCAGCGGATCTCGGCTTCGGGTATGAACATCGAAGGCAAGGAATCCATGCTTTTCGCGTGGGACGTCCACACCGAACGCGGCGTGCAGTGTGTGGACTGCCACAGCAGCGCCAATGCCCCCTCGGCACGGCGTTACAGCGAATTGCCTTCGTATTTGACCTTCGACCCCCGTCACCCCGACGTGGGCGCTTACCTGAAACAGCCGAGCCATGTGTTGGCCCAAGAGAGCTGCGAATCGTGCCATGACCCGGTCGCAGCCCACAAGGATTGGCTGCCGTATCTCGACCTCCACTTGTCCAAAGTGGCGTGCGAGACCTGCCACATCCCGCAGATGCACGCTCCGGCGGCAGAGACCTTCGACAAGACGGTGATTTTGCCCGATGGCACCACCCCTACGGTGTATCGCGGGGTAACGGTTTCCGACAAAGCCGCTCCTGGCGCCGATGCCAAAGAGCCGTTCACCGTTTCGCACAAGGTGGTGGGCTTCCAGCCGGTGTTGCTGAAGAACGCCGACGGCAAGGAAGCACCTTACAACCTGGTGACCACCTTTGAATGGGTTTACAAGAAAGACGGGAAGGACGTCGAGGTCAGCATGGCCGATTTGAAGAAAGCCTGGATGCCGGATGGCAAATATGCGGCCGACATCGTAAAGGCTTTCGACGCCAATGGCGACGGCAAACTGACAGCCGATGAACTTTCCCTCGACACGCAAGAGAAAGTAGACCTCATTGCCAAGCACTTGAGCGCCCTTGGCCTGAGCGACCCCCACATTGTGGGCGTGGTGAAGCCTTATGCCATTCACCACGATGTGGTGCAGAGCGACTATGCCATCCAAGATTGCCGGGCGTGCCACGGGCCGAATTCCCGCATTGGGAAGCCGATGGCCCTGGCCATCGCTGCCCCCGCGGGTGTGACGCCGGTGCTCGAGACTTCCGAGGAAGTGAAGGACGCCGGCAAGGTGGTGGCGGAAGGCGGCGCGTTGTATTACGAGCCGGAGAAAGACGCCCAACTGTACGTCGCCGGGCGGGATAGCGTGCGCTGGATTGACATTCTGGGCGCATTGGCTTTCATCGCTACGCTGCTGGGCGTGAGCGCCCACGGTGCGTTGCGGGCCTACTTTGCGAAGAAATACCCTGCCAAGCATCATGGCGCGGTCAAAGAGGCTTACCTCTACACGGCCGCCGAGCGCTTCTGGCACTGGCTGCAGATGGCAGCGATTTTGGGCCTGTTGTTCACCGGGCTCATCATCCACAATCCGGACCTGTTTGGTGGGTTCTCCTTCCGCGGGTTGGTGTTCACCCACACGGTGTTGGGCTGGATCTTGGTGATCAACTTCGTGTTTGCGGCTTACTACCATCTCAGCACCGGCTACATCAAACAGTTCCTGCCCAAGCCTCAGGGCCTGTTTAGCCGCATCATCTTGCAGAGCAAGTTTTACTTGATGGGCATTTTCAAGGGTGAGCCGCATCCGTTCAAGAAGACGTTCTGGAATAAGCTCAACCCCTTGCAACGGCTTTCGTACTTTGGCCTGTTGTTTGGGTTGCTTCCCATCCAGATGGTCACGGGTGTGTGGATTTGGGCAGCGCGCGTGTGGCCGCAAGTGGCGACGGCCTTCGGCAATACGACCATGTCTTGGGTCGTCGGCATTCACACCCTGGATGCCTGGCTGATTGGTGTGTTCGTCGTCGCTCATGTGTACCTTACCACCACCGGTCATACGCCGTTTGCCTACATCGAGGCGATGATTACCGGCTGGGAAGAGGTCGAAGCGGATGAGGACGAGGCCGCCGCGGCCTGAGGCCCCCGATGCCTAAGGAGTGTTGACGATGGCTGAAAAGAAATCGTGGTTTCAGAAACTAATCGACCGGCCAAGGAAGCCGTATGCCAACCCCTATGTGGGCGGCGTGTTGCTGGGCCTGAGCCTGTTCTTCTCGCTGCTCATCACGGCAAACGGCTTGGGCGCCTCGGCAATCTTTGCCCGCACTAACGGTTTCCTGGTCAACCTGGTCGCCCCTCATCATGTGGACCGCGTACCTCAGTTGATCAAAGTGGCTGGCGGCGCGAAGAACCCCTTCAACAACTGGATTACCTGGGAAGTCCTAGGTGTGATTTTGGGCGCCTTTGCTTCCTCGGTGCTCTTCGGCCGCTTCAAGCCGGAAACCCCCCGCGGCCCGCATCTCTCTGAAAAGGGGCGCTGGGTGATGGCGTTCTTCGGCGGGATGATCTTCCTGTTTGGCGCCCGCATGGCTCGCGGGTGCACCTCCGGGCAGGTGCTTTCCGGCGGTTCGACCCTCTCCGCAGGCAGTTGGCTGATTGGCTTGGTGATGTTTGCCTTTGCCTTCGCCACCGCTGCCGTCGTGCGGAAACTGTGGAGCTGAGGAGGATATCATGTTTCCATTAGCCTCCATTCACGCGCTCGGCAAGGTCGGCTTGGCCTTTGCAGAGATTCTCATCGGCATTGGCTTTGCCTTTGGCCTGGAAATCTCCGGTTTCAGCAACTCATACGTCCTGACCGGGCAGTTCTACTTCCGCAACGGCCGCGTCATCAAGTCGATGTTCACCGCAATCCTCGTGGCGATGGTGCTCATCTTCGCCTCGGTGGCGGTGGGGCTGCTGGATTACGACGTCATCTGGGTTGACCCCACCTACCTCTGGCCTGGCATAGTCGGCGGTGCGCTGATGGGCATCGGCATCATCATCGGCGGTTACTGCCCCGGCACCTCGATAGTGTCTTCCACCGCTTTGAAGAAAGATGCCTGGTTCTTCGTGCTCGGCGGGCTGGTGGGCACCTTCCTCTTCAGCGAAACCGAGCGGCTGTTCCACTACTTCTACAACAGCAGCTTTTACGGCCGGGTGACGCTGATGGATGTGTTCCACGTGAACGCCGGTGTGGTGGTGTTCTTCATGGCGATCATCATCGTGTTGACCTTCTGGCTCAACGAGTGGGCTGTCAACAAGTTCAAACGGGAAGACACGCAACCGTATCCCACGCCGCGCTGGGCGCCGATTGCCTCGGTCGTCGCACTGCTGGTGGCTGCTGGCGTGTGGGCCATTTGGCCGAGCTGGCAGCAGCGCTGGAATCAGGTCGCGGCCACGCAAGAGCCGCTGTTGCAACAGCGTCAGGTGCAAATTAGCCCTTACGAACTTGCCACCACCCTCAACAAGACCAAGACGCTCCAGACCATCGTCATTGATGTGCGCGACGATTACTCCTACAACCTCTTCCACCTGCGCTGGTCGCGGCACATCCCTGTGGACGAACTGCTCGCGGCCGTGCCTGAATTCCGCAAGATGGCGAAGGAAACACCGGCCACGGTGTTCGTCATCGTGAGCAACGGCGAAGATCAGGCCACCCAGGCGTGGAAGATTCTGGTGGCAGAGAAAGTGCCCAACGTCTATCTGCTGGAGGGCGGCCTCAACGATTGGATCAAGGTCTTCGGTGAGGAAGACATGGCCGAGGGCAAGATCATGGAAGCCAAGGCCGCCGGTGATACGCAACTGCTGGATTACTACTTTGCCGAGGCTTTGGGCGACCGTTATCGTGCTGCCGATATGCTGGCCGACCCCGACAACGACGAAATCATCGAGAAGATCAAAGAGCAGTTCGTGCCCAAGATCAAGGTCAAAGGGCCCTCGGGCCCGGCCGGTGGCGGTTGCGGATAGACCCTGCCATGCCTGCAAGCCCCCGACGGCGGTCGGGGGCTTTTTGTTTGGCCGCAAAGGGCGTTTCGTGGTATGATTGCTTTGCCCTTGAGGGCACAACTTTCAAAACAGGTGCTCAACCGATGGAAGAACGAAAAATTACCATCATCGAAGGCCCGCCGCCCACCTTCGAAGCTGCTATGGATGAGTGGACGCTTTCGCTGGTCGAAGGGCCTTCGCTCAGCCAGATTGCGATGACGCGGGTGCGGGCGGTCAACGGCCCGGCATTGGTGGAACGCTGCTACCGTGCCTGGCGGCAGCGGGAACCCATCCATTTGGAATTCCGCGGCCCCGATGGCTTGATTCAGCGCGTGCCCATCGTGGCTGCGCATTACAGCCAGGTGGATGACGCCGACGTCCTTCGCCTGTGGGTCGCGATCGACAACGCCGATGTGCAGGTGGAATATGAGTTCGTGGACGATGCCGACGAGGAAGACGACCTCGGCGAGTTCTCGTCCATTGCACCCGAAGATTTGATGCCCGACCAGGACGACGAAGACGCCGACGCCGACTTCCTCGAGACAGACGACGACGCAGACGACGATGACCTCGACGACGACGATTTGCTGGCCGGTTTGGGCTTCTAAACGCCCTCTTGCGCGCTTCCGACGCCCCCGCAAGGGGGCGTTTTTGTCGCCGGTGGCCTTGCGCGCTCGTTCGTTCGGCCGCCGCGGCGCTGTAATGGCTTGTGGCGCATTCTTTCCTGAGGAGGCTTTGGATGGAAACCCCTTTGCACATCACCCGTGACGGGGCGGTGATGGTCCTGACGCTCAACCAACCGCCCGTCAACGCCTTTACCCACGACCTGACCGTGGCGCTGCAAAATGCCCTCAGCCAGGCCGGCCGCGATCGCACTGTGCGGGCGGTGTTGCTCGATGCAGCCAATCGTGCTTTTAGCGCCGGGCAAGATTTGACCGAATTGCAAGCGGTCGAAGGGGAGTCGCTGCGTGCTCACCTGCAACAAACCTACAACCCCCTGATTTTGCAGCTGCGCCGCCTCGAGAAGCCGGTCATTGCGGCTTTGCACGGTGCGGTGGCAGGGGCTGCTTTGGGCGTGGCGTTGGCCTGCGATTTGCGCATCGCGGCCGAGGGCACCCGTTTTCTGGTCGGGTTTTCGGGCATTGGCCTGGCCCCCGATTCGGGGGTTTCCCTGCTGTTGCCTTTGATCATGGGGCTGGGGCGCGCCACGGAATACGCTTTCACCAACCGCCCCTTTACCGCCGAAGAGGCGCTGGCCTGGGGGGTGGTCAACCGGCTTGTGCCTGCCGAGCAGCTGCAGGAAGCCGCCCGCGCCTGGGCCCAGGAACTCGCTGCTGGCCCCCTGACGGCCCTCGGCCTGACCAAGCGGGCTTTCAACCGAGTGATCATGCCGCACCTGGAAGCCGTGTTGGATTACGAAGCCCATATTCAAGATATTGCCGGCAAGACGGCAGAACACCACGAGGGCGTGCAAGCCTTTCTGGAAAAGCGCCCGCCGAAATATGTGTAAAGCGCCATCGGGCGGGGCATACCCCGCCCGATTTTTTATGGCTCACAGGGGGCTTTGGTTGAGGTAATGGGGGGCAAAGGCGGCAGTTGGTCGCCAAAGCAGATGCCGATTTCCCGCGCCGTGCGCACGGCGTCGCTTTCGGGGTCCACGCGTTTAGCATGGGCGACGACCTCGTCGAGGGGCAGGGAGGTCACTTTCCGTTGGTGGAGCACCGCCACCCGCCCGAAGCGCCTTTGCACGGCCAAGCGCACGGCTTCGCCTGCGAGGGTGGTTGCCAGCCAGCGGTCGAAGGCCGAAGGCGAGCCGCCGCGTTGTAAATGGCCCAACACGGTGACCCGCGTTTCTACCCCGCATTCCTCTTCCAGGTATTTCCCCACCACTTGCCCAATGCCGCCCAAGCGGGGCACGACCACCGCGTCGCCAGGGCGGGCGATGATTTCGTGCCCGCCTTCCGGCCGAGCGCCTTCCGCCACCGCCACGATGCTCGATTTGTGCCCCCGCCGGATGCGCTCCTGCACTACCTTGCACAGCACTTCGTAGCGGAAGGGAATTTCGGGAATCAGAATGATGTCTGCGCCGCCGGAAAGCCCGCCGTAAAGGGTGATGAAACCGGCTTCCCGCCCCATGAGCTCCACGACCATGACGCGGTGGTGGGCCTCGGCGGTGGTGTGCAGCCGTCCCAAGGCGTGAGCGGCGCAATTGACGGCGGTATCGAAGCCAAAGGTGGCGTCGGTGCCCCAGACGTCGTTGTCGATGGTCTTGGGAACCCCCACCACGGGCACGCCCTTGTGGAACAGGTCTCGGGCGATGCCCAGGGTGCCGTCGCCTCCGGCCACGATGACGGCCTCCAACCCCAAATCGTGGATGCGCGCCACGACCTCGTCGGAGATGTCGATGATGACCTCTTCCCCGTCGCGCACGACTTTGCGGGCAAAAGGGTTGCCGCGGTTGGCTGCACCGAGGATGGTGCCGCCGCGGTCGAGGATGTCTTCCACGTCGTCGAGGGTGAGGCGAAAGACACCGTGGGGCTTGAGGAAGCCATCGTAGCCGTCGCGCACGCCCAACACTTCCCAACCGTAGGTGAGGGTAGCGGCGCGCACGACCGCGCGGATGACAGCGTTCAAGCCGGGGGCATCGCCCCCGCCGGTGAGGACGGCCATACGAGGCATGGTGGGAACCTCCTGAAGGTGGGGTTGGGGGAATTGTACCCCGAAAAGCGCTGCTTTGCCGCAGAGAATTGGGGCCGAGGGGCGGCATATGCCCTGCTGCTTGCGCCCCGCCCTGGCTTCTGCATAGGAAACATCGCCGGGGCGGGGTATAATCTGCCCATGCGTGCGAAAAAACATTTCCGTCGCTGGGTGTTGCTGCTGTTAGGGGCTGGAGTGCTGGGCGTGTGGCTTTATGCGACGCCCCCCGGCTTGTTGGGAAAGGCCGACGCGGTGGCCTATGCTGTGTGCTCTCGGAACCCCTTGCATTCGCCCTTTTTGGGCGCGCGGCAGATGCCGCTTTGTTTTCGCGATACGGGTATGCACCTGGGGGCGCTGATGACGCTGCTCTTTTTGGCATGGCGGGCGCCGCGGCAGGGCGCTTTCCCCAAGGGGGCTGCGGCCGGGCTGCTGGGGTTGTTGGCGGCGGCCTTTGCGCTCGATGGGGGCAATTCTTTCGTCTACGCCGCGAAGGGGCGGGCGCTTTACCTGCCGCACAACGCCCTGCGGTTGGCCACTGGCTTGGGAATGGGCATCGTGATTGGGGCGCTGTTGTATGCCGCTTTCCAGCAGACGGTGTGGCAGCAGTGGGAAGACGCCCCCGCCCTGACGTTACGCCGGTTGGGGGTGCTGATGTTGCTCGCTGCAGCGGCCGGTGCCGTGGTGTGGAGCGGTAACCCGCTGGCGCTTTACCCCTTGGCGTTGCTGAGCGCGGGCGATGTGGTGTTGCTGCTCGGCGTGATTTATGGCCTCTTCGCGATAGGGCTGTTGCGGCGCGAGAACACTGCCCACACCTGGCGGGACTTGACGGGGTTTTTCTATGTGGGGTGGCTGGTCGCAATGCTGCAAATTGGCCTTTTCGACGCTTTGCGTTTTGCCGTGACCCACACTTGGGGCGGCTTCCCGCTCCCTTGAGGAGGTTTGGATGGCGGTGTTCACCGGTTTGTTTTCGGCGTTTGGGCTCGCGGCCAGCGCGGGGTTGAATGCTTATATTCCGTTGCTGGTCATCGCCGTGTTGGCGCGATGGACGCCCTGGCTGACCCTTTCGCCGCCGTGGGACGTGTTGACCCACCCCGCTGTGATAGCTGCGCTGGTGGTGTTGGCGGCCATCGAGTTCTTTGCCGATAAGGTGCCCGCGGTCAACCACTTCAACGACCTGGTGCAGACGTTCGTGCGCCCCGTGGCGGGGGCGATTGCCTTTGCCGCTGGCAGCGGCGCGATTGGGCACATCCACCCGGCGGTGGCCATGATTGCTGGGTTGCTCGTCGCCGGCAGCATTCACGCTGCCAAGAGCGTTGCCGTGCGCCCCGCGGTGACGGCCACCACCGCAGGGGTGGGCAACGTGCCTGTCAGCATGGCCGAAGACGCCGTGGCAACGGTGGTTTCCCTGCTGGCGGTGCTGGTGCCGTTGGCGTTGTTAGTGCTCGCGGCGCTGGGGCTGGTTTGGGCTGTACGCCGGGCGCGGCGCGCCCGCACTCTGGCTTCCTGAGGTGCGTGTGTTCGAAGAAACGCTTTCCCCCTTGCAACAGCGGTTGCTTTACATCCAATCCCGCGTCCTTCAGGTCGAACAGACCTTGCGGGAATCGCCTCGCAATGTGGCGATGGTGCTCCCCGACCTGGAGCATCTGCGGCGCTCGTTGGAGAAACTGGATGCTCAGATACGCCAGTTCGAGCAAGAGCGTCAGCGGGTGTTTGCCCTGGCCGACGTCTCCCAGGTGGTGAATTCCAGCCTGGAGCTGGACGAGGTGCTGCGCATCGTGATGGATACCATCATTCACCTCACCGGCGCGGAACGGGCTTTCCTGATGCTGAAAGACGACCAGGGGCGCCTGCGGGTGGAAATTGCCCGCAATTGGGACCAGGAATCGCTGGATGAAAACGACCTTTCGGTCAGCCACACGGTCATCAACCGAGTGGTGGAAACCGGTGAGGCTGTGCTGACCACCAATGCGCAGCAGGACCCGCGCTTCAAGGCCCAGCAGAGCGTGATTTTCCACAACCTGCGGGCGATTTTGTGTGTGCCGTTGAAGGTCAAGGGGAAGGTCACTGGCGTGATTTACGCCGATAACCGCCTGCGGGCGGGGGTGTTTGGGCAGGAAGACCGTGAAATTTTGACCGCCTTTGCCAACCAGGCAGCCGTGGCGCTGGAAAACGCCCGCCTGTTCGATTCGGTGCGCCGCACCCTGGCCGAAGTGACGGAACTCAAGAACTTGTTGGACAACGTCTTCGCTTCCATTGCCAGCGGGGTCATTACTGCCGATGTGGAAGACAAAATCAACCTGTGCAATCAGGCAGCCGAGCGCATTCTGGGGCGCACCCGTGCGGAAATGTTGGGGCGGCCTCTGCGCGAAGTGCTGGCGCCGTTGGGGGGCGCATTGCACGCGCACCTGGAACGCGTCAAGCAGGCCTCCAAGCCGGTGGTAGGGTTGGAAGTCGCGCCGGAATGGCCCGGCCGAGGGCGGGTGTTCCTCAACCTCAACCTTGCCCCCTTGCGGGGTTCGGAGGGTGAGCCCCAAGGCATCACCGTGGTGGTGGACGACCTGACCGAGAAGCGCCGGCTGGAAGCCATGCGCTCACTCTTCGAGCGGATGGTCTCGCCGCAGGTCATCGACCAGTTGGACCCGGAATCGTTGCACCCCGGCGGCAAGCGCACGACCGTGACCGTGCTGTTTGCCGACATTCGCGGTTTTACGCATTTCAGCGAGGGCCTCGACCCGGAGCAGCTGGTTTCGGTGCTCAATCGCTATTTGGCTGCGGCGGCTGAAGCCATTTTGGAAGAGGAAGGCACTATCGACAAGTTCATGGGCGATGCCGTCATGGCATGGTTCAATGCGCCCATTCCCCAGCCCGACCACACGCTGCGGGCTGTGCGCGCCGCCTTGCGCTTGCGGGCGCGCATTCGGCGGCTTTCGGAGAGCCTGCCGCCCGAGATGCAGTTGCACTTTGGCGTGGGCATTCACGTGGGGGAAGCCGTGTTGGGGTTGATCGGCACGGAGAAGCGGCTGGAATACACCGCCATCGGCGACAGCGTGAACACGGCCAAGCGCATCCAGGAAAACGCCGCCCCCGACCAGATTTTGCTCAGCGGGCCGGCCTATCTCAGCGTTGCCGCGCGGGTGCAGGCGCGGCGGGTCCGCCCGCTCCACGCCAAGGGCAAGAGCCGCCCGCTGGAAGTGTATGAATTGCTGGGCTTGAAGGGGGAGTAGCCCCCTCGCGGGGAAGTGGGGGGCTGTCAGGCAGTGACCAGCGTGCCCACCGGCTCGCCGTAGAGGGCGCGGCGCAAGGCGCTTTCATCCCACAAGTTGAGCACCAAGATGGGCATTTCGTTGTCCATGCAGAGGGAAAGCGCGGTTGCGTCCATCACCTGCAGGCGGCGGTTGAGGGCTTCGATGTAAGAAAGCCGGTCGAAGCGGCGGGCATGGGGGTGGGTTTTGGGGTCTGCCTCGTACACGCCATCGACCTTGGTAGCTTTGATGAGGACGTCGGCGCCGATTTCCATGGCGCGGAGCGCCGCGGCGGTATCGGTGGAGAAGTAGGGGTTGCCGGTGCCGCCGCCCAAGATGACCACGCGCCCCTTTTCCAGGTGCCGAATGGCGCGGCGGCGGATGTACGGCTCGGCCACCGAGCGCATCTCGATGGCGCTTTGCACGCGGGTGGGGATGCCGGCGCGCTCGATGGCGTCCATCAAGGCGAGGGCGTTCATCATGGTGGCCAACATGCCCATGTAGTCGGCGGTGGCGCGGTCCATGCCGCGCTGCAATCCTTCGGCGCCGCGCCACAGGTTGCCCGCGCCGATGACCACGGCGACCTGCACCCCCAGGCGGTGCACTTCACCGATGCGTTCGGCCAGCACTTCGGCGGCTTTCGGGTCCACGCCGCGGCCGCCGTCGCGGGGGGCCAGGGCTTCCCCGCTGAGTTTGAGCAAAATGCGGTTGTAGTGCAGTGTGGGCATCGCGCTTTCCTTTCTCTCGCTTGCGAAGGCTTCAAAAAAAGCCAACCCGTCGGGTTGGCTTGATGGGAGCGGTCATTCGGTGGCTTCTTCGGCTTCCTGTTCGCTGAATTCGCCGAGTTCCCAGCGCACGAACCGCCGCACGACGATGTTCTCGCCGATGGCGGCGATGTTTTGGTTGATGAGGTCGGCAATGGTGATTTTGTCGTCGCGGATGTAGGCCTGGTTGAGCAGGCACACTTCGTCCTTGAATTTCTTCAGGCGGCCTTCTACGATGCGGTCGACGATTTTCTCGGGCTTGCCTTCGCGCAGGGCTTGTTCGCGGGCAATCTCGCGTTCGTGTTCCAGCACCTCTTCGGGGATGTCGTTCTCGGAGACGTAGCGCGGCGACATCGCAGCGATCTGCAAGGCGATTTCGTGCGCCAGTTTGCGGAAGGCGTCGGAGCGGGCGACGAAGTCGGTTTCGCAGTTCACTTCGACCATCACGCCCACGCGGCCGCCGCCGTGGGAGTACAACTCTACGATGCCTTCGGAGGCGGTGCGGCTGGCCCGCTTGGCAGCCTTGGCAAGGCCTTTCTTGCGGAGGATTTCCACCGCTTTGTCGAAGTCGCCGTTGGCTTCCACCAAGGCGTTCTTGCAATCCATGATGCCGGCGCCGGTCGCGGCGCGCAGTTCTTTGACCTGTTCCATCGTTACAGCCATCGTTCGTTCTCCTTCGGGTAGCATGGCACGCTGGCATGGGGAAGCCATGCCAGCGTGGTGAGGGTTGGGTGTCAGGGGAAGCGCGTTACGCTTCGGGGGCTTCGTTTTCGCCTTCGGCTTCGGCGGCTTCCGCGGGTTCGTCCGTCGCGGTTTCCGCTTCGGCGGCTGCGGGGGCTTCCTCGGCGGCCGGCGCTTCGGCTTCGGCCATTTGCTGGATTTTTTCCAGGGTAGAGGCGCCCAGCAGTTCGTCTTCGGCCAGTTCGGGTTGGGCTGCGGCCTCGGCCTGGGGAGCAGCCTGCGCAGCAGCCTGGGCCGCGGCTTCTTCTGCTTCGGCTTGCTCTTTCTCGCGGATGGCTTTGCCTTCCAGCACCGCGTCGGCGATTTTGCCGACGATCAGCTTGATGGCGCGGATGGCGTCGTCGTTGGAGGGAATGACGTAGTCCACGCTGCTGGGGTCACAGTTGGAATCGACCACGGCCACCACCGGGATGCCGAGGCGGTTGGCTTCTTTGATGGCGGTTTCTTCCCGGCAGACGTCGACCACGAAGACCAGGTTGGGCAGGCCTTTCATGGTGCGCAGGCCGCCGACGCGCTGGCGCAGGCGCTCGATTTGGCGGTTGAGGCGCAGCGCTTCTTTTTTGGGCAGGCGGTCGAATTCGCCTGCGTCGCGGCGGCGTTCCAGGTTTTCCAGGTAGCGCACGCGTTGGCCGATGGTGCGCCAGTTGGTCAGGGTGCCGCCCAGCCAGCGGTAGTTGACGTAGGGCATGCCGCAGCGGGTGGCCTCTTCCGCGATGGTTTCCTGTGCCTGGCGCTTGGTGCCCACGAAGAGCACCGTGCCGCCGTTGGCGACGGTTTTGCGCACCAGGTCGTAGGCCTGACGCAGCGATTTTTGGGTGATTTGCAGGTTGAGGATGTGAATGCCGTTGCGCTCGGTGAAGACGTAAGGGCGCATTTTGGGGTGCAGTTTGCGGGTGCGGTGCCCGAAATGCACGCCACATTCCAACATGGTTTTCATCGAAACCAGAGCCATAAAACCTCCTTAAGCGTTTTGCCTCCGCCTCCGTCGTCCTCGCACGGCACCGAGGCAGCGGCCCTCTGCCTCGGCACGCCCCGGCGAGTCGGGAGGCGTGCGGAATTTGCTCCCGCCGTCGCGAGAGCGCGAAGAGTATATCACACGCGGCGGGGATTCGTCCATGATTTTTGGCACGCTGACGCCGCGAGCAACTTCCCCACCAAAGCGTAATATCGGGTAAAATCAAGAGCGTGTGCTTCGACCGCTGCACTGCCAGGCGGCCGGGGCGCGGCGATTTCGTTTTGCTCGAGGAAATTATGCCTTTTGCTTATCTCGTTTACAACCCTGCTGCCGGGCGCGTTTCCATTCGGCATTTCATTGGGCGCGCGCGCGCCATTTTGGAGGGCGCCGGTTGGGAGATTGACCTGCGAGAAGCCTCTTCGGCAGACAGCCTGACGCACCTTGCCAGGGAAGCCGCTCAGCGGGAGGCCGATGCCTTTTTCGTGGCAGGCGGCGATGGCTCGATCAACCTTGCCGTGGCGGGGCTTGCGGGAAGTCATACGGCGTTGGGTGTGTTGCCCGCGGGCACCACGAACGTCTTGGCGCAAGACCTGGGCTTGCCCAAGCCTTCGTTGGCGCACCTCGACGCGGTGGAAGAAGCAGCCCGTTTGCTGGCCCGGGCACCAATTTACCTGACCGACGTGGGCATGTGCAACGGCAGGCCGTTTCTCATGTGGGCCGGGGTGGGGCTGGACGCGATGGTGGTCAACGACGTCGAGCCCCGCGCCCGCTGGGAAAAGCCCTTTACTTTGCCGAAATACATTCTTTCGGGCATCAAGAACACGGCGGCGTGGTCGGGGCTGCAACTGCAGGTGGAAGCCGACGGCCAACGCGTGCAGGGCGTGTTCGTGCTGGCCGTTGCCACCAACATCCGCCGTTACGCCGGTGGCGTGGCCGAAATTTCGCCCGAAGCCTACATGGACGACGGTAAAATGGACCTCTGGCTCTTCCGCGCCGAAAACCTGGCCGAAATTGCCCAGCGGCTTCTGGAGGTGCTGATGCGCCGCCATTTGGATTCGGAAGGCATCGAACGGCTGGCTTTCCGCCAGGCGGCGCTTTCGGGTGAGCGCCCCCTGATGATGCACACCGATGGCGAACCCAATGGGGAAGCCGACCGCATCGAACTTTTGGTGCGCCCGCGAGCCTTGCGCTTGCTTGTGCCGCCGCGGGGCATTCGCCTGTTCCGATACGATGCCGTTTCTCCTTTTGCTGCATGAGAGGGATTATGTCTCACCTGCGCCGTTTCCTCCGTCAACATCCTTTGTATGCCTTGCTTGCCGTCGCGGTGCTGGCCTTCCCGGCGCATTGGTTGGCGTGGGGCGAGCAATGGGTCTTCCTCTTTGCCGCACTGGGCGTGATACCGCTGGCACAGATGATTGGCGATGCCACCGAAGACCTCGCCGTGCATACCGGCCCCCGTTGGGGCGGCCTGATCAACGCCACCTTGGGCAATGCCGCCGAACTCATCATCACCCTTTTCGCCATTCGAGAGGGCCTCTTGGCGCTGGTCAAGGCTTCCATTACCGGTTCGATTTTAGGCAACCTGTTGCTGGTTTTGGGCTTTTCGATGCTGGCCGGGGGAATCAAGAACGGCAAGCAGTATTTCGATGCCCGCCATGTGAGCAACAGCGCGGTGTTGACCGTGCTGGCCGTGCTGGCGTTGGCAATTCCCTCGCTGGTCAGCAGCGCCATTGGCGAGGCCGGCAGCCCAAAAGTGGAAGCCTTCAGCCTCACCGTCGCGACGATCATGCTGCTGCTTTATGGGCTGTATCTGTTTTACAACCAGACCACCGCGCCCGCCCACACTCCCGACCCTGAAGAGGTAGCGCAGGCCCGGCCGGTGCGCTCGGCGTTGACTATGCTCGCGGCGGCCACGGTGGGCGTGGCCATTTTCTCGGAATTGCTGGTGGGTTCGGTGGAACCGGTGGTGCGGCACTATGGCGTTTCGGAGTTCTTCCTCGGCATCATCCTCATTCCTATCATCGGCAACGTCGCCGAGCATTTGGTGGCCGTGCAGCAGGCCCTGCGCAACCAAATGGATTTGAGCGTCGAAATTGCGGTCGCTTCCAGCCTGCAGGTGGCCTTGTTTGTGGCGCCTGCACTGGTGTTCATCAGCCTGCTTTTCGGGAACCCCCTGACGCTGGTGTTTCACCCTTTCGAGATTATGGCGCTGGCGGCCGGTGTGCTGGTCATGGCGCTGGTTTCGATGGATGGTGAATCCCATTGGCTGGAAGGCGTGGAGTTGCTGGCGGTGTATGTGATTCTGGCTGCGGCCTTTTTCTTGCTGCCATGAAGACTTTCGAGGCTCGTCCTTACCGGCCGTGGCGTGACCCGTGGGTGTGGGGCGGGGCGCTGCTGATCGGCCTTTCGCTGGTGGGGGGGCTGTGGGCTGCCCTCGCCTTGGGGAAGGCCCCCCGCGCGACGGCGTTGCTGCCCGCGGTGGTCACCGTCATCCCCGCACCGACGCCTACCCCCACGCCGCCCCTCACGGCAACCCCCGCTGGGGCTACGGCTACCCCCATTCCGCCGCCGCCCCCGCTGCCCAGCAGCCTCGCCGTGGGGGTGTTCGTGCAAATTCGCGGCACCGGCGGCGATGGCTTGCGCGTCCGCACCCAGCCCGCCTTGGACGCGCCTGTGGTCTTCCTTGCCAAAGAGGGGGAAATCTTCCATGTGGTGGATGGCCCTCACCAGGCCGATGGTTACACTTGGTGGCAACTGACGGCCAACGGCGCGCCTGAACGCACCGGTTGGGCGGTTTCCAATTACCTCAGCGTCTTGCCCACACCCCCCGTGCCGCCTGCCCCTACCCCGTAAGTTCCGGCATTATGCTATACTGAAATTACGTCCAATCCTTGTTCGTTTTCCCGAAAGGAGCAAAGAAAATGGAATATACCCTGACCGGCACCGTGATGCAGGCCCTGGATATCGTGCTGGGGAAGGACGAAGCCGTTTACACCGAAGCCGGTGGCATGGCCTGGATGGGCGGGCCTGTGGAAATGAACACCAGCACCAAAGGCGGCTTGATGAAAGGCTTGGGGCGGATGCTGGCGGGCGAGTCGCTCTTCATGACGACTTACACCTGCCGCGGCAACCGCTGCCTGGTGGTCTTTACGCCTGAAGCGCCGGGGAAGGTCATCCCGCTGGAATTGGCCGCGGGGCAGAGCATCATCGCCCAACGCGACGCGTTCATGTGTGCTCAGGAAGGCGTGCAGATGGAAATGCTTTTCCGCAAGCGCCTGGGCACCGGCCTGTTTGGCGGGGAAGGCTTCATTTTGCAGAAGATCACCGGCCCGGGCATGGCGTTTCTGGAAATCGCCGGAGAGGTGCGCGAATACACCCTCCAATCGGGGCAAACCCTGAAGATCGACCCCGGCCACATCGCGGCTTTCGAGCCGACGGTGAATTACAGCATCGAGCGGGTCAAGGGGGTGAAGAACATCCTTTTCTCGGGCGAAGGGCTGTTCTTGGCCACGCTGACCGGCCCGGGCAAGGTGTGGCTGCAGACTATGCCCATTGTCAACCTGGCGCAGAAGATTGCGCGCTACATCCCCACCAAGAGCAGTTAGCGCCCCCCTTTTCGAACGGCAAGTAGCCTGACGGCGTGGTATCCGTCAGGCTGTTTCGTTTTGGGGAAGGCGCGCGGCAAAGGCTATGGCTGCACGGTCACCGTGACCGAGAAGGTTTTCCCGGGCTGGGAGGGGGTTTCCCACGGGCGGGTGTAGAGCAGTTCGAGGGTGGTGGTGCCGTTGCCTGCGGCTACGAAACGCCACTCGGCTGTGCCGCCTGCCCCCACGCGCCCTTGTGCAGCTGGTTCGGGGGTGTAACCCGCCTCACCGGCGGGGTGCAGCACGGCCTCGTCGACCGCCGCGAGGGTCCAGGTATACCCCGTGGTGGGGTTGGCCGCCAAGCGCACCACCAACACATCGCCGGCCTTCAGGGTGATGGCGCGGCCGTTGTCGCCCTCGGTGAGGACGACTTGGTGGGCTGAGCGTCCGCAGGCGCCGAGCAACAAGAGGATGGTCAGGGCGAATAGCCCGAGGCGCTGTTTCATGGGGTTTTCCTTAGGGGGGCGTGCACTTGTCTATGGTTTTCTTGCGGTTACGATAAGCCTGGTGATTACCCATATCCCTGCAATGGAAAGGCTCTGCTCCTTATGGTACAAAGAGCACCCAAACCAAACCCTATACCAGGAGCAGAGCCTATGGAAAGTTTACCGCAAAATGGGCACAATTTGGCCCAAGCCACGCAGGAATCCCTGAAGCAATTTTTGCGTCCTTTTACCCGCATTTTCCCCGACCGACGCTTACAGCGCAATGGACATTGAGCAGGTGATGGTCCGTTCGTTAGAAGGGATGCAACGCATGTTTGTAGCGGTGCTTTGGGCCAAGCACTTTATCGCTCACATCTTGGCGAGTTGGCCGCAGGAAGTGCTTGTTTGGCTCCAATGGCCCGGCGGCCAGATTCCCCCAACCCGCCGTCGCAACGGTCTCTATCGCTTGCTCTGGGGCCTGAGGAGACTTTGGCTTGCCCTCTCCACCATGCGCCTCCTCACTCACCACCCCCTGCCCGGTTTTGGGTAATCACCAGAG
>CAYVHG010000107.1:0-16593 GCA_964450875.1 uncultured Anaerolineaceae bacterium
CGCCGGCGACGCTGGCCCCCGCGACCCACGGCCACCATCCTCCATACTCAGGCAGCACCGCCCGCCACCACGCCCACACCAGCAGCCCCAACGCCGTCAGCGTCGCCCAGCCCAGAGCAGCGCTCCACACCAGCGGCGAAATCCCCATGCCGTGCCCTACCGCCTGCAATACTACCCAAAGAGGCGCCGTTACGCCCGCCGAAGGCGCCCCCGGCCGATATACCCACTGCCCCCAAGTTGCCAGGTTGCGGGCATAAGTCTGATGAATCCAGGCATCATCCAGAGGGAAGCCCCAGCGGTAAGTCGACTTTGCCGCGGCAACGAAAACAGCCATCCAAAACGCCGCCCAAAGGGTAAAGAAGGCTATCGCGCGTGCCCATGTCCTTGGCCGTGGCTGCTGGGGCAGCGGGACTGGTGCAGGTGTTGGCATTGGCGCTGGTGCTGGTTTTGGTATTCCCTGGCTATACGAAATCCTCACGGCGCAACCCCCAAAACGAACGCCGGCGTATAGCGATCGACCATGCCCAAGAATTCCCACGGCGGCGGCACCGTCGGCGGGTGGCAATAGTAGTGATTCAACGGCCGCGGGTGATTGGCTTCCAGCACCCAATAGCGCGCCCCGTAGCGCCGCGCCACCGCAGCCGCAACATCTGCCCCGCCATCGGGCACCGCCAGGCTGGGATGGCCAGTCGCCAGCGTGAACCCCGGCGGATTGTTGACCAACACCAAAGCATCGGCAGGCACCCCTAACGCCGCCAAGCCTCTGCCGTAACGGGCATAGGCCCGTGCCGGGTCGTCCCACGTCGGCTCGGTGGGCAAAGGCCCCACGACGCGGCGCTGCACCACCAACACCGACAACAACGCCGCCGCGGCCACAAGCCCCCAGCCCAACACCGACAACGCCTCGCTCAGCCGCCAATTGCGCCAGCGGGCCAGCGGGCGCAGGAACACCATCAGCCCAGCGGGGGCTACCGCCCACAACAACGGCTGTACGCCCGCCCCGGCATGGAAAAAACCACCTCGCATGCCCGAAAACGGGAAAACCACGCTCATCACGAGCCAGAGCGCCAACCACATGCCGGCCCCCACCGCTACGCGGCGGTCCTTCCGCCACCGCCACAGCCCGGCCAGCACCATCGGCAGCCACACCACCGCGCCCTGCACCGCCAGCGCCGAGGTCGAATTCGTGGCCGCAGCATGGAGCCGAGCGCTCACAATCGCTTTCCAGCCCGAAGCCCACCAGTGGGCAAAAGTCAACTGCGAGGCGGGATAAGCGTAAAGCTCGTTGTAATTCGTCAGCCACAACGTGCGCCATCCGCCAGGGGCGAAAGGCGCACCAAAAGCCGCCAAATTACGCCCGAACCACGGCACCATCACCACCGCGTAGCCCAGCAACACTTCGAGATAGGCGCGCAGGCTGCGGCGGCGGGCCAGCGCCAAACCGCCCCAGGCCGCCAGCAACCACAAAAAGCCCTCCGCCCGAGCCAAATGCATCAAACCGGCCAATAGCCCCAACACCAACGGTTGCCAGCGCGCCAGACGCCTTCCCAACAACTGCCCCCCAACCCGCAACGGATGCAAAACATCGGCCGGGTGCAGGCTTTCCGGCCAACCCAACACCAAAAAGAACAACGCGCCCAACACCATCAGCAGCGTAAAAGTGTCGGGCACGGCCAGGTAAGGCAGGTAAAACCCCGAGGCCACAGCCAGCCCGCCGCTTAGCAGCGCCAAAGTGCGCTTGCGGGTCAAGCGGAACGCCAGCCAGGCCGTGAGCGGCGGCACCAACAAAGCCAGCGCGAAGAACGGCCAGCGAGCAGCCGCAAAGCCGCCGTGCCCCGCCAGACGGATGCCCCACGCAGCGACCAACGCCGCCAACGGCTGCCAGTAAGCAAACCCTGGGTGCGGCACCCCTTTCGGGTCGTCGAGGTAATTCCACAAAAACGGCTCTGCCGTGGTGCCATGCGCCACCTGCTGCCCCATCAGGGTGTAATAATCGGCATCCATATAGCCGGGGCTGTGCTGAAACATGGCAACGCCCACCAGCACCAGGGCTTCCAGCACCATCAAAAGCAGCCCATCGCGCAGTTTCATCGTCGCCTCCCGAAGATCAACAAACCGCGGCTTCCGTAGATATCGGTTGGGAAGTCGGCCAACAGCACATACTCCCGCCGAAACCAGGGCTGGGGGAGCAGACTTCGGCGGCCGTACACCTCCAGAATGACGATGTAATCGGGTTTGCGGTCGCGAATCAGGCGCGCCGGCACAGCATAGTTGATGACGTAATCGGAAGCCGGCAAAGGGAAATACGCCAGCGTCTCGGGGCTATTCAACCCTGCCAGGTCGAGGATGCGCGCGCCGGTATCGTACCCCAGCACGCCAACGTCGCCCGCAGCCACCGTCACCGCCGAAGGGTCCGGCTGCAACCGAGGAGCCAGGAAGCGCGCCGCCCGATGATAAAGCAGTTCCAAGCGATACCACGCCATGGCAGGGGCAGGTGCCGAGCGCCCGTGGTCGGGGTGCCATTGCCAGGTAGAGAGCGGCGCCACCACGGGCACGAGCAACGCCACGCTCAGGAAAGCAGCCCGCACGCGCGGACGCCGCAATGCTTTCCCAATGACCCACACACCGCTCAAAATGCCGAAAAAGTAAGGCGGCAAAGGGGGCGTAAGATACCAGCGAAAAATCAAGGGATTGGCAAGGGCAAAAGCCGCAAAATACACCCACGGGAACGCCAACCACGGCCACAAACGTGCCTCTCGGCGGACCAGCCAACGGGCACCCACCGCGAAAAGCGTCGGCCACAACACCAACCCCACAGCAATGAAAGCCGGAGAAAACCACGTTTGCAACAAAAACGGCGTGGCGTAATGCTGCAAAAGCCGCACCAACGCTGCATCTGCCGCTTGCCGATAGACCAATTGCTTGGCGACCATGGAATGCGGCAGCCAAGCGCCGTAATAGGCGCGCGCGAAAACCAACCAGCCGCTCACCAGCAGCCCCCCCGGCACCCAGGCCAGCCCCCACTGCCGCCACGCAGCCAACGGATCCTCGGCCTCGCGGCGCGCCCGTTGCCACCCTCGCCACCCATCATCAGCCAGCACCAAGAGCACCAGCAACAAGGCATCGGGGCGCGTCAAAAAAGCCAGCGCGCCGGCAAAAAACGCCCAGCCGCGCCTCCCCACCACATAAGCATAGACCATCGCCGTCAAAAGGAAAACATACACGCTGGTCTCCATCCCCCCGATGGCAAAAGTCACACTCCACGGTGCAACCGCCCAAACCAGCGCGAAAACATACCCTACCTCCGGCACCCGCAACCGCCGGGCCAACCGCATCACCAGCCACGCGGTGGCGGCGTCGGCCACGGCATTCGTTCCCCACGCAAGCCACGGGAAAGGCGCCCGTGCCCCCCCGCTGAACACGCCCAACAAGGCCATCCAGAGGGCATAAAGCGGCGTCGTCGTGCCCAAGACGTGTTGGCCGGGATTGTACACCAGCCCCCATCCAGCGAGCAAATTGCGGGCATAGCGAAAGGTAATGAAAGCGTCGTCGATGGTGCGCGGCCCAGGCACCAGCCGGAAGGCCAACACAACCCCCGCCAGCACCCACGGCAGCCCTTGCTTCCACCGACTACGGCTCATTCCAACAACGCCTCCGGGGAAAGCACTACCGGCGGGCGGGTCGCCCACCAGCGCACGGTATAGAGCAGCACCCACACCAGCAGCGGCTCGAAGAAACACATCCCCACGGAGGCACACACCCCGCCAGTCGAAAACAGCTGCCCTCCCCAGAACAGCCAAGGGAACACCCACAACGCGGCCAAGGTCAGCGCGGCAGCCGGGCGGCCATACGTTTTCCAACGGCTGCTCCAATAAGCCCATACCCACAAAAGAGGCAACAAAAGCAACACTTGGTCCGCTGGAACCACTCGCCCGCCGACCAACAAAGCGCCTACCACCGTCAACGCGGTGGTCCAGGCCGCCTGATAAGCCGACTGCCCCCACGAAGCCGCCCATTCGGCCGCCACGGCGACGGCCACCGCCACGACCAACAGCCAGCCCACCTGCCGCCCTACCCCCGGCACGGCATGCACCAACGCCAAGCGTGGCGAAGCCGCCGCCTTGAAACGCCACAGCAAGAAAGCCATTTCCAGCCCCCAGCGGGGCAAAAGCCAAAACGCCAGTGCGAGCAAGGCCGTCATCCCCCCCCAGAAGCCTCGCCACAAACGCCACCGCCGCCGAGAAGCCGCCCACAGCAGCAAGAACAAGGCGGGGTAAAGCGCCACATCGGGCTTGATCAGGGTAAGCGCCAGGGCGACGCCTGCCAGGTCGTCGCGGCCATCGAGCACCGCCGCGAGGGTGACCGCCAACAACAACAAAATCAACACGACCACGTCGGCGCGCAACAACGCCGCCACGGCAAAATATCCTGTCGACGCGAAAGCCCCCACCACAACCACGCCGCCGCTGCCCAAGCGCCAACGCAAGCTACGGACCACCAACGCCACCACGGCCATCAACGCCAACACAGCCCCCCACACAGCCCAAACGCGGGCCGCGGCGAAATCCTTCAGCAAGGCCAAAGGCGTAAACAGCACCAGCGCCATCGGGAAAGGATAAGGCTGCGGAACAACCACAAAGCCATCGCGCTGCGACCAGCCATAAAGCAGGGCCAGGCGGTGGTACGGGTCTTCCCCGTGGAAGAGGAAAGCCCGCATCGCCTCCCACGGGTAGCGCAGCGCCTCGCCGCCCGGCCACGCACGCACCAGCGCAGCGCTGAGAGCATACACCCCCGCCAGCCCGGCCACAGCCCCGAGGGAAACAATGGCTATACGAAAAAGCCCCGACCGCACTGAGTGCGGCGCCCCGCCCATCATGCCGCCCCCTCCGTGCCCACGCGCGTTACGAAGGGGGCATATCGAGCAACCAACCGTCCCGGCACCCGCCCCCGAATGCGCACGCCACCGCGATGATGCTGTACCTCTTCCACCTGCCCCATCTCGTGAAACAGCGCAATCAACCCGCCTTCCTCATAAGGCAAATCGACCACGATGGGCTCATAAGTGGCATACAACTTTTCGGAAACCGCTTGAAGCAGCGCCGAGATGCCATCGCCCCGCAGCGCCGAAATTGCCACCGCATGGGGGAACGCCCGCAAAGCCTCAGAGGCTTTTTCGGGCGCGGGCAAGCGGTCGATTTTGTTGAGCACCGTGAGCACCGGAATGTGTTCCGCGCCAATCTCGGCCAAGGTTTGCAACACTGCCTCGGCCTGCGCCGCAGCCTGCGGATGCGTGATGTCGATGACGTGCAACAGCAAATCGGCTTCGGTGATTTCCTCCAAAGTCGCGCGAAAGGCCGCCACGAGAGAAGTCGGCAGCTTTTGAATGAAGCCCACGGTGTCGGTAAACAAAGCCAAATGGCCGCCGGGCAGTTCCACCCGCCGGGTGGTGGGGTCGAGGGTGGCGAAAAGCTGATCGGCGACGTACACATCGGCCTGGGTCAACCGGTTGAGCAAGGTCGATTTTCCCGCATTGGTATAGCCGACCAAGGCAACCACGGGCAGGCGGTTCTTACGGCGGCGGGCACGGTGCCGTTGGCGGTGGGCGCGCACCTTCTCCAACTCTTTACGCAGGTTGGCCATGCGGCGGCGAATATCGCGCCGGTCCACTTCCAGCTGACGCTCACCAGGGCCGCGCAAACCCACCCCGCCCATGCGGCCGGCGCGACCGCCGCCCCCGCCCGTCTGCCGCGCCAGGTGCGTCCAAGCGCGGGTCAACCTCGGCAAGCGGTATTCGTATTGCGCCAGTTCCACCTGCAACGCGCCCTCGCGCGTATGGGCGTGTTGGGCGAAAATATCCAAAATCAGGGCGGTGCGGTCAAGCAGGCGCACTTTCTCACCAAAGGCATTCTCGAGCTCCCGCAGGTGGCGCGGCGAGAGTTCGTCGTCGAAAACGACCACATCCGCCTGGAATTCCTCTACCAGCGCTTTGACCTCCTCCACCTTCCCCGGCCCGATGAAAGTTTTGGGGTGAGGGTGGTCGAGGCGTTGGGTGGCTTCCCCCACCACTTCCAACCCTGCCGTTTCGGCCAGGCGCGCCAATTCGGCCAACGAGTCTTCCAAAGGCAAAAGTTGGGGTTTCCCCCGTAGGGAGACCCCAACCAAAAACGCGCGTTCTCGCGGCGGGCGCGTGGGCTGGCTCACCTTTTCAGCCATGCCACCAACCACTCCATCGCTTGCCGCAGTTTGGCCGTGTCGGTGCCCAACGAAATGCGCACGAACCCCTCACCGTGCGGGCCAAAGACCACCCCGGGGGTCATGCTCACACCGGCTTCCTGCAAGGCACGCTCGCAAAAGGCTTTGCTGTCGGTTTCGCCTTCCGGCAGCGGATACCAAACATACAACGAGGCCTTCGGGGTTTCCACCGGAATGCCCGCGGCCCGCAAGGCCGCCACGACGATGTCTCGCCGCTCTTGGTAAATGGCGTTCCGCTCGGCCACCCAAGGCCACACCCGCTCGTCGGTCATCGCCACGATGCCGCCTTCCAGCACCGGCAGGAATTGCGAGGTATCGACTTGCGATTTGTAGATGTGGACGTAGCGCACGACGTCGGGGTTCCCCACCATCATGCCCAAGCGCCAGCCTGCCATGTTGAAGGCTTTGGAAAGCGAATTGAATTCCACAGCCACCTCTTTCGCTCCAGGCACTTGCAAGATGCTGGGGGCTTCATAGCCGTCGTAGGTCACATCCACATACGGCGCATCGTGAGCGATGAGGAGATCGTGTTTGCGGGCGAAAGCTACTGCCCGCTCGAAGAAATCCAGCGACGCCACGGCCGTAGTGGGGTTGTTGGGGTAATTCAGCCAGAGGATCTTGGCGCGCTGCAACACCTCAGCAGGGATGGCGTCGAGGTCGGGCAGGAAAGCGTTTTCCGGCAAGAGGGGGACGAAATAGGGCTCAGCCCCCGCCAACACCGTTCCCGCGCGATAGGTGGGGTAGCCCGGGTCGGGAACGAGCACGACGTCGCCTGGGTTGAGCATAGCCTGGGCCAGGTGAAAGAGCCCTTCTTTGGAGCCTATCAAGCCCAAAACCTCGGTAGCAGGGTCCAAGGCCACCTGGAAACGACGCTGGTAGTAATCTGCCGCCGCCTGTTTGAAAGCCGGGGTGCCGCCATAGGTGGTGTAGCTGTGGGTGTCGGGGCGACGCGCCGAAGCCACCAATGCCTCGATGACAAAATCGGGCGGCGGGAGGTCGGGTGCGCCAATGTCAATGCGGATGATGTCTTTGCCTTCGGCGCGCAGGGCTGCAATGCGCTTGCCCAGTTGGGCAAAAAAGTAGGCACCAAATCCAGCGAGGCGGTCGGCAGATTGGAACGACATGGGTCACTCTCCTTTCTTGAGATAAGCGGCCAATTTGGAAAAAATGCCGCTTTTTCCCGATTCATCGGGAGGCTCTTCGCGTAGGGGAAGCAAAACATGGAAAGTGGAACCCGGACACTTTTCTTCGTCATAGCCCGGGGATTCCACCCAAATGGAACCCCCGTGGGCTTCCACGATGCCGCGCGCGATCGCCAGCCCCAAGCCCGGGCCGCCCCCCTTGAAACGCGTCTTCCCGCTGGAGTGGGTTTGAGGGTCTCCAAGACGCCCGAATTTGTCGAAGATGATCCGCTGGTCTTCTGGCGCAATGCCAATGCCGGTATCGGCGACCCATACCTCCACAAAGCCAGGCAAAAGACGCCCGTCAACCGTGATGCGTCCTCCGTCAGGGGTGTATTTGATGGCATTGGTCAACAGATTGCGGAAGACTTGTTGCAAACGTTCCACGTCGCCGAAAATCAGGCGCTCGCTTCCCGGAAAGCGGTGAACCTTGAGGGTCAACCGGCGTTCCTCCAACACGGGTGCGAGTTCATCGGTCAACGAGCGGAAAATCTGCCCCAACCAAAGCGGCTGAAACGAAAGTTTCAGCATGTTGTTGTCCAACAGCGAAACGTCGACCAGGTCGTCGACGATTTCGCGAATGCGCTTGCTGCCGCGGAAAATGCCTTCCAAGAAAGGGCGCGTTTGCTCTCGCAAGGACTCCGGTGCGGCGCCTTCCAGCACATCGCGCAACATAGCCGCGTAGCCCTCGATGAGCGTGAGGGGGGTCTTGAGCTCATGAGCGGCCACCGAGATGAAATCGGACTTGGATTTATCCAGCCGTTCCAGCTCCCGCTGGACGCGCTCGAGCTCCGCGGTGGTATGGTCCAGCTGGGCGCGCATTTCCTGATTTGCCGCGTATTCCAGCATGTGGAGCCAGTAAGGCATCAGGGCCGTAATGAATTCCAGGTTTTCGCCCTCCGTGAGGCGTTGGCGCGCCACCTGGATGGTCACCTCGATCAATCGCTGGAGCGCCTCGGCAATGGTAATGACCTCGCTATCCAGGTCGGTGACAGTTTGGGACCATACCCACAAATAGACGATGGAATCCAGCCAAGCGGGGTCGCCGCTGGTCACGGCCTGCCGCAAGAGTTCGTAAAAACGCTCCAATTGAGGGCGCAGCCCCACCCGCGTTGCCTCCCCCTGGGCCAGCGCTTCCAAGGCAGTTTCCATCCAGACGTCGTGCAACGAATCCAGCGTTTGAGCGAGATCCATAAGCATAGTTTACGATAAGATGGGCATTTTGCCAATAGTATGACCAAAGCGCCCTTTCGGCTTCAATTTCCTTCCTTTGCGAAAGCAATGTGCATCTGCCCTGCGGCGTCATAAGTGTATTGGGCAAAGAAAGGCGGCGCCTGCGGCGTGGCCGCCAGCACGCGCGGGAGGAGCACTTTCAAATCCTCGACCAGGGGGAGCTGCTGCCAAGCCTCCAACGACACCCAGGAAGCCGCCCCTTCGCGCGAGGGGTGCAGAGGTGCATCGGGAGGGCGCGGCTCACCTCGAAAGACGAACAACCCCACACCAGGGTTGACACCGGTGTCAATCGTGACGATGCCGCACAACCAAAGAGAGGCTTCCAGGCCGGTTTCTTCCCGCAGTTCTCGGCGGGCCGCGGCGAGGATGTCCTCCCCAGGCTGGACGTGCCCGCCCACCCCGTTGTAAAGGTTGGCCCACAACGGTTTATCGGGGGCACCCTTCAGTAACAAGACCTCGTCCTTGCGGGTAAGGAAAATCAACGTGCGCGGCACCAACATATAGCGCTCGGCACTCACCTTTTGCGCAGATTTTGGCACTTTCGTCTCCTCTCAAGGCTCTCGGAACGCATGACGTTCAGCACAACATACTGCAGCCAATTTTAGCGCCCCTTGCGACAAAGCACAAATTCAGGTAAGATAGAGGCGTTGATTCGGTTCTTCTTGCAAATTGCAAGGAGGACGCTATTCCACCTCATTCAGGAGGAGAAGTATGCGCAAGAGACGAACTCTGTACCTCGTATTTGCGCTCCTGGTTGTGGCGGCTACCGTGCTGGCGGCCTGTGCGAAGGCCACGCCGACGCCCGCCCCCACCGAGAAGCCCGCCGCGACCGAAGCGCCTACCCAGGCTCCCGCGGTCACCAAGGCCCCGACCGAGGCGCCCACCGAAGCGCCGCAGAAAGCCGCCCTGGGCACTGCAGAAAACCCCATCGTCTGGGTGTTGACTCCTTCCCAGGATACGCAAAAAGTGCTCGCCGGCGCTGAGCCGATCGCCCAATATGTCGAAGACAAGACCGGCCTGGTGATCAAGCCCGTCATCCCGACGGACTACTCGGCGCAAATCGAGGCCATGTGCAGCGGCGAGGCCCAAATGGGTGCGCTGAACACCTTTGGCTACGTGCTCGCCAGCAAGAAGGGCTGCGCCGACGTGGCACTGGCTTCCGTGCGCTACGGTTCCACCTCCTACGCCGGGCAGATCATCACCCGCCCCGACACGGGCATCAAATCGCTCAAAGACGTGGTCGGCAAGACCTTCTGCCGCCCTGACCCTGAATCCACCTCGGGTTGGGTAATGCCCAAGCTGATGATGCTTGGTGCCGGCATTGACCCCGACAAAGACCTGAAGCAAATCGTCGACACCGGCGGCCACGACGCCACCGTGCTGGCCGTCTACAACGGCGACTGCGACGCCGGCGCGACCTTCCAGGACGCGCGCGTGCTGGTCGCCAAAGACTACCCCGACGTCAACGACAAGGTCGTCGTCATCGCCACCTCCCCGCCCATCCCCAACGACAACATCTCCTTCCGCCCCGACTTCCCCAAAGACATGCGCGAGAAGATCGTGAACGCGCTGCTGACCCTCAACGACACCGACGAGGGCAAGGCCATGCTGAAGGGGCTGTTCTCGTGGCAGGGGCTGAAGCAAGTGGACGACCACTTCTACGATGGCTTCCGCCAGGCGCTTGAAGCCGCGGGCCTGAGCGTCGAAGACCTGAACAAATAACCGCGCTTTTCTCAAGGCGGGGGAAGTCCGCTTCCCTCGCCTTGATTTTTTTATCTCTCGCCGGGCTTCCGGCCTTCCCACTTTGCGAGGGCTTTATGCTGGTTGTAGAACACCTCACCAAAGTTTACGAGGACGGCACCGTTGCGCTGAAAGACGTCAGCTTCACCGTAGAAGACGGGGAATTCCTGGTCATCATCGGCTTGAGTGGTTCGGGTAAATCCACCTTGCTGCGGTGCATCAACCGCCTGATCGAACCCACAGAAGGGCGCATCCTGTGGAACGGTGTAGACATTACCCAAACCAGTGAAGCCGAAATGCGCCGCATTCGCCGTGAAATCGGCATGATTTTTCAGCATTTCAACCTTGTGGAACGCTCCAGCGTGCTGACGAACGTGCTCACCGGCCGTCTGGGCTACCTGCCCTCGTGGTGGAGCCTGATCAACTACTTTCCACAAGCAGAGAAGCGGCGGGCAATGGCAGCGCTGGAACGCGTCGGCATCGGCGACAAAGCCCAAAACCGCGCCGACGCCTTGAGCGGCGGCCAAAAGCAGCGCGTGGGCATCGCCCGAGCGCTCATGCAAGAACCCAAAATGATCCTGGCCGACGAGCCCGTCGCCAGCCTCGACCCCGTTTTGGCGCATTCCATCTTGGGCTACCTCGAAACCCTCAATCAGGAACAAAACATCACGGTGCTGTGCAGCCTCCATTACCTCGACTTGGTCCAACGCTACGCCACAAAGGTCATCGGCCTGCGAGACGGGCGCCTGGTCTACGAAGGCACCCAGGAACAAATCCGCAACATTACCGACGCCGAATTCAAGCACATCTACGGTCAAGAAGCCCAGCGGCTCAGCGTGGGCGGATAACTCTCAAGCCTGAACTGCACAAGGAGTCATTGTGGCCGAAAAAAGCACCCCTCTTGCCAAGCCCTCCTGGCTCCAGGCCCTGCTCTCGCTGCTGCTCCCCGGCCTGGGGCAAGCCGTTGGCGGCGCTATTAGCCGCGGTTTCTACATCTTACTGAGCATCGTCACCCTGAGCGGGCTGGCGGTGTTCGCCGCGGCCCAACGCCCGCGCTACCCCGACTACGCGCTCAGCTTCCACGCCTATGTTCTCTTCTTGGTGGAATCCGCGGCGCTTCTCGTCTTCCTGCTGGCAATTTACTGGCTGGCGCGGCGCTATGCCATGCGCTCCGAATTTGCCCACAACGTCGCCACGCCTGCTTTCGTGGTGCTGGTCGTCGTGGTGCTGGGCCTCACCGCCCCGGCGATGATCGACACCGTGCTCTCCGCCGCCGACATGAAGAAGCTCTATGCCATGACCTCGCTGCTGACCGCCTTCGTGACGGTAGCAATTTGGGCATGGAACATCTTCGACGCCGCGCGCCTTCGCGGGCGAGAACACGCCCCCAGCATGGGCACCTTTTACATGCTGCTCATCGCGGGCATTCTGGTGCTGGGCACCCGCATCGTGCAAATCAACCCTGAAAAAGCCATCCGGGAATACAAAGACACCGGCGTCATCCTCAGCCGCATCGTCTGGCCGTGGAAAGTCGCGTTCGACTATTCCGAATCGCAGTTGGTAGCCACGGCCAAAATTCAAGCGCCTTGCCCGCCGGGCGCCAACCCGCCGCCGGTGGAACAGCCCAAGGAAGGCCAACCGTGGGTCAGCGTGACGCCAACGTGCGGTAAATTAAGCACCCGCGACAGCACCGGCAAGCCCATCTTCGGCACCCTGCTCACCATCAAAGGCGGCGGCTTCCAGCCCAACAAGAAAGTCCACATCCAGTGGGCCAACCCGCTGGGGAACGCGTTTACCCCCCGGGGCTTCGGGCCAACCGATATCGACGTCGGGCCCGACGGCACCTTCACCACCAAGCTCTACATTCCCGACGTCACCATCCCCAGCGTTGCCCAAGGGCCGCAAATCCACGAGCTGCGGGTGGTGCAGCGAGGCACGGCGAAGTTCACCGGCAAGCTAAGCAAAGAAATGAAACTGGCCCTGCAAGCCATGCTGGAAAGTATCATGATGGGGCTGATGGCAACCGCGGTCGGCATCGTGCTCAGCGTGCCGCTTTCCTTCCTGGCTGCGCGCAACCTGATGAGCACGCTGCACACGACCACGCAAGGTTTCGTGGGCGGCGTGATTGGGCTGGTCGGAGGGGCCTACCTCGGCAAACTTGCCGGCGACTGGCTCACCCCAATGGTGGGTGGGCTGGAAAAAGCGCCCATTCTCACCTTTAGCATTTACATTGTGCTGGTCTTCGGCTTGGCAATTCTGGCTTATCGGCTGCTCAGCCGCGCCCTCGACACCATCGCCGAGCACCTGCCCCCCCTCGTTTCCCTGGGCGTGGGCATCGTCGGGATGGCGCTGGTAGGGGCAGCCGTTGGCTACGCCTTGGGGCTGGGGTATGCTCACGGCATTCTGGGTATCACCCGCGGCGCCGAAGGCGCGCTGGCCGCCGCGCCGCACACCGCCTTGCTCGGTGCAGTGTTGGGAGCCTTCCTGGGCGCTTTTTGGGCTTGGCGGTTGGGCACCAGCAGCACCATCCCCATCGGGCAGATGATTTACGCCGCCGTGCGGCTGACGCTCAACATCGGGCGTTCCATCGAGCCGCTCATTTGGGCTATCATGGGCGTCATCTGGGTCGGGCCTGGGCCGTTTGCCGGTTTCATCGCCCTCACCATCCACTCGGTGGCGGCGCTCGGCAAGCTCTACTCGGAAGCCATCGAAAGCATCGACCCCGGCCCCATCGAAGCCCTGCAGGCCACCGGCGCCAACCGCCTCCAGACCATCGTGTACGCAGTGGTGCCGCAGGTCATGCCGCCCTTCACCGCCTTCACCCTCTATCGTTGGGATATCAACGTGCGCATGTCTACCATCATTGGTTTGGTCGGCGGCGGCGGCATCGGCTTCCTGCTCATTCAATGGATTCACCAGTTCCAATACGAGCAGGCCGGGCTGGCCGTGTGGCTCATCACCATCACGGTCGCGACGCTCGACTTCGTCAGCGCAAGCATTCGCGAAAAAATGGTGTAGCCGAACCCCAAGGCCTTCCCACAGCCCCTTGCCAGACGACAAGGGGCTGTTTTTGGTCCCGCAGGTTTTCATGGTTTTCATGGATGGTATAATCTCGGCCATGCGTCATGGGCTGTGGTTCACGCTGCGGCTGGCCGCGCTGGCGGCAGCGACAGGCTTGCTGATATTGCTGTTGGGGCGAGTATGGGTCATGTGGCGGGCAGCGCCCTTCATCACATCACCGTCAGAAGCACCAACCCGCCGGGTAGCCATCGTTTTTGGCGCCGGTCTATGGCGCGATGGCTCTCCCACGCCCGTGCTGCGCGACCGTGTAGCGACAGCGGCCGACCTCTATTTTCAGGGGAAGGCACAAAAATTGCTCTTTAGCGGCGACAACCGCTTCGTCAACTACAACGAGCCCGAAGCCATGCGCCGCTATGCGCTCAGCCTGGGCGTGCCCGACGACGCCATCGTGCTCGACTACGCCGGCCGCCGCACTTACGACACCTGCTACCGCGCCAAGGCCATCTTTGGCGTCACACAGGCGTTGGTGGTAACCCAACGCTTCCACCTCGCCCGCGCCGTTTACACCTGCCGCGCCTTGGGCATCGACGCCATCGGCGTGCCCGCCGACCGCCGCCGTTACCGTACCCTGCCTTACCTCTACTGGAACGCCCGCGAAGTGTTGGCTTCCGCCCGAGCATTGCTCGACGTTCACATCACCCACCCCTTGCCCGTGCTGGGCAAGTTCGAGCCCATCTTTCCGGAGGAAAACCCATGATCGACCGCGACCAAGCCCTCGCCATCGTGCACGAATTCGTGCAAAGCCCCAATTTGCGCCGTCATATGCTGGCGGTGGAAGCCGCGATGCGCTTCTACGCCGAAAAGTTCGGCGAAGACGTCGAGAAATGGGGCATCACCGGCCTGCTGCACGACTTCGATTGGGAAATCCATCCCACCTTGGAAGAGCACCCCACAGCAGGCGCCCCAATTTTGCGCGAGCGTGGCGTGCCCGAAGAAATCGTCCATGCCATTCTCACCCACGCCGACCACACCGGCATTCCGCGCGAAACCTTGATGGAACACGCCCTGTATGCCTGTGACGAAATCACCGGGCTGATTACCGCGGTTGCACTGGTGCGGCCTTCCAAATCGCTCTACGACCTCAAGGTGAAGTCGGTCAAGAAAAAGTGGAAGGACAAATCGTTCGCGGCTGGCGCCGATCGCGAAGCCATCCGCCGCGGGGCTGAAGAAATCGGCATTGATTTGTGGGAACACGTCGGCAACGTCATCGAAGCGATGAAACGCATTGCCCCCGAGCTCGGCCTCGACGGCTCGCTGGCCGCTTCGTAGCCCAAAGGCCGGAGGCGGTTTTTTGCCGCCCCAAATCTGCGCCGCATCTCGCCCCATAACACGCCGCGGCGCTTTCCAAAATATGCTACACTATAAACATCACGGCGCGCCCACCCCATAGCAGGCCGCGCGCCCAAAAGTTCATCGCGCACGCCCGCGCTCACCGGCCACGGAAGGAGGAGGTGTCATGCTTAGCGGGAAAGGAATGTATCTGTGGAAAATCTACCGCTGTGAAAACGGCGACCCGCAGGCCATCGCCAACGTTGCGGCAGCAGCCGGCCTTTCGCACGTCCTAATCAAAATCGCCGACAACGGGGGCATCTACAATTACGACTGGGACCACCATCGCGACCTGGTGCCGCCGCTGGTCAGCGCCCTCAAGGCCAAAGGCATCACCCCCTGGGGGTGGCATTACATTTACGGCCGCGACCCGGTAGCCGAAGCCCGCACTGCCGCCCGACGTACCCAGCAGTTGGGGCTGACAGGCTACGTCATCGACGCCGAAGTCGAATTCGAGGCCTCCGGGATGGCCGAAAAGGCCAAGACCTTCATGAACACCCTGCGGCGCGAAATGCCTTCAGGGGTACTCATCGGCCTGAGCTCCTACCGCTTCCCCAGTTACCACCCTGCCTTCCCGTGGCGCGAGTTTCTCGACCAATGCGATTTCAACATGCCTCAGGTCTATTGGATCACCGCCCACAACCCTGGAGCCCAATTGACCCGCAGCGTGCGGGAATTCCGTGCCATGTACCCCAACCAACCCCTTTTGGCCGCCGGTTCGGCTTACAAATATGGCACCTGGGTGCCCTCGGCGGCTGAAATTCGGGAATTCCTGCAAACCGCCGTCAACCTCGGCGTGCATGCAGCCAACTTCTGGGAATGGCACCTCACTCGCGATTTGCTCGACCCCAGCATTTGGCAGGCCATAGCCGACTTCCAATGGCCCGATAGCCCCCCGCCGGTGCCCCAAGACATCACCGAGAAATTCATTGCTGCCCTCAACACCCACAACGCCGATACAGTGACTGCCCTTTACACCGAGCGTGCCGTGCATGTCACCAGCGCCCGCACCGTGACGGGCAAAGCCGCCATCCACAGCTGGTACACCACCTTCTTCAACAACCTGCTGCCCAACGCCACTTTCCGGCTCACCGGCCATTCAGGCACGGGCAACTCCCGGCACTTCACCTGGGAAGCCACCTCCAGCGCGGGGCAGGTGCGCAACGGGAACGACGTCTTCGGCTTGTTAGACGGCAAAATCGCCTATCACTACACCTTCTTCACCATCGAGCGCTGATCCCCAACGCCCCCACGAGAAAGAGCCTGGCGGTGATGCCTCACAGCCAGGCTCTTGAATTTGGGGTTATGCTTGCCGTCGTATGCGGCGCGCCACGCGCTATTTGATAATGGTAATGGTCACCTTACCACCTTCCGCGGCAACCATCACCATGTAAGTGCGCCCTTGAGGATCGGTGACCTGTAACGTCCATCCGTTCTGGTCATCACCCACCTTGGTAGTTATCGTGTAGCCCTGCTGGGCAAAAGCCTGCTCGAAAAACTGCATCACCTGGGCTATCGTCATGTTGGGCACGCTGTAAAAGCTCGACGTGCCCACTTGCATTTCCAGCGCGGCCCCAGGCGGCAAGGGTACAGGCGCTTTCACGCCAGCGTTGGCCGGCGGGGGAGTAATTTCGATCTGGCCGTTGAGGTTGGACAGTGTGGTAGTGACCGAAACCTCCACGGGCACTTGCTGGCCGTTCTTCTGGGCTTCGCCTTCCACCTGATAAAACGAGCGCACAATCGTGCCATCCTGCAATACACTGATTTCGCCCTTCAC
>CAYVHG010000108.1:0-13006 GCA_964450875.1 uncultured Anaerolineaceae bacterium
CCCGAAGGAAACCACGCACACCCCATGATCACCCCCACCAAGACCATCAAAAGCATCAACCGCCTGAAACGCATAGGGCTATTCTACTCCTGCAAGGGCATCTACCCCTCCGCCCTGAATTCAAAGCATGAGATGAAACGCTGTCGAAGATGTCGCTGGGCGTGAGTCGTTGTCGCCGCAAGTGCGGAAGGCGCTGCCATTTTCATAGCGCGCACACCTTCCGCCCCCAAGGCATGCTTTGCCGCCATTTGCCAATGCGTGGTTCCAGCCAAGGCCATTGCCGATTTCCCGCGCCCCTTCGCTCACCCGCCGCCGCTCTCGGCCTTGTCGGGCTTGCAGGGGTGTTTGGGGTCGGGGTGCTCGGGAGGCATCCCGGGGGTACCGGGGCCATATTCACACACCGCTTGCCACGGTTCGTAGTGAGTGAAGAACTTGTCTTTGTAAAGAATTTTGCCATCGCGCCACACGGTGCGCGTGACGGTCACATCTGCCCCTTGAGCAGCCCAATCGGTCTGCTTGATTTCCCCTTTCTTCAAATCGGGGTTTTCGACGTATTTCGGCGGCGGCGGGTCCACGATGTTTTGCAAACCGGTGGTGTGCCATTCCACCTTCCGCCCGTCGGAGGTGCTGTAAAGCTTCCAGGTCATGTAGCGATACTGGGGGTAGACGTACACCTCCATCAAAATCCAATAGGGCGTGTCGTTCTTGAACTTGAAATCGATCACGGGGGCGTAAACGGTGGCATCCAGGCCGGCAAGTTTGGGGTCATCGGCGCCGCTGGGGGTTTGCTCGTAATAGAGCACCCGGTAAGCGTGCGGATGGCGCTCCACGATCGGATACCCCGCAAAGAAAACCGTGCGGAAAAGGGTGGTGCTCACCTGGCACACCCCGCCGCCGACGCCCTTCACCGTGCGGTCGCCGAAGATGATCAAGCCTTCCTCGTAACCGGCGGCGAGGCTGACGTCGCCCAGTACCTTGGCCATGGAAAACACTTCGCCCGGCGCCACCAGGTAGCCGTGGAAATGGCTGGCCGCCAGTTGGATGTTGTGAATGCGAGCTGCACTGGAGCCGTAAAAGTAAGTGGTGTGCTTGCCCACCAGCTCCGTGATGCCGAGTTCCTTGGCGGTGGCATGGTCGTCCACGGCAGGGGGCTGGAAGGCCACGACCAGCGCGACCGTGTGTTTGCCGCCCAAAATCGTTTTCCGCAGCGCCGAAAGGCTGGCTTCCACTTTCAGGGTGCGCCCCTCGACCGCGTGCTGGATGAGTTCCAGCTGGCGGGTATCGTCGTCGAAAATGAAGCGGGCGTTGGCTGCGTCGCGTTGCAGTTCGGGGGCCAGGCGCTCCAGGAAGCCCAACAGCGGGCGGGTATCCAGGTCGATGGCGAAGTGGGCACCCTCGGTGTCACGCACCCGCTCGATCTTCAGCATGGGGGCGATGGTTTTCGGAGAAAACTTCCACGGGCCGGGGTCGCTCGGCCCCCGGCGGGGCAGGGTGATTTTCAGCGGGGCCGCCAAAATCTGCCGCAGCAACTCGGCCTGCGGCGTGGGGTCGGCAATTTCCGGCGGCAGGGGGCGGACCACCAAGGGCAGGGTCAGGCTCTTCTGCATGCGGGGGAAGGCTTCCCGCAGGCGGGCGAGGGTGGCAGCGCGGTCCAGGCGGGCGCCGGCAACGCCCTTTTTCGCCACCACCTTGGTGCCTTCCAGCCGCAGCACCGCTTCGACGGGGGGGCGGTCGATGGAGGCCGCAATGTCGTTCAAATAACGCAAGGCGGCAGGCTCGCTGAACACGCCCACCGGCGGCACATCCACCCCGCGCTGGCGGGCGCGCCAGCGCTCGGCCAGGCGTTCCCACAGGCTGCCGCGGCGGCCGACGCGGTAGGCTTCCTGGGCCGCGGCGTGGTTGTCGAAGGCAAAACCAAGGTTGATGGGGTTGGCCTGCCAGGTCGTCGTGCCGTAGGTCAGCCTGACTTCGCCTTCGGCCGGGTAGGTCAGCACGATATCCAGGCGAGCCGTGGCCTCATTGGGGGTCAGGCCGCCCACATCCACACCGGCGACGTGCACGCCGGGGAAAATCCGCCCTCGGTAAGCCAACCCATAACCCACCACCGCGGCCAGCACCACCACCACAGCCAAGGCCGCGCCGAACACACCGGCCCAGAAAGTCTGCACCAGCCAGAGCGGAAGGCGGTTTTGCCACTTCGTGAAAGCGGCTTGCATCATCTCCACCATGTCGTCGAGGCGTCACGCTGTGCGCCGCGGCGCACAGTCCGGTGTTTGCCCGAGGCTCACGCCTGCTTGGGCAAGCGGGCTACCGAGGCCACGCTGTCGTCGGGCTGCAAGCGCATCAAACGCACGCCGCGCGCTGGCCGCCCCATGACCGAAATTTCGGCCACGCGCGTGCGCAGCACAATGCCGCCGGAAGAAATCAGCGTCAGGTGGTCTTCCTCCTGCACCACCCGAGCGGCTACGATAGGCCCAATTTTGTCGGTGGCACCCGAGGCCAAGGTGCGGATGCCCTGGGTGGCACGGTGTTTGCGGGAATACTCACCCAGCGGCGTGCGCTTGCCGTAGCCCTTTTCGGTCACCACAGCCAGGAACCCACCCGGCTCGACCACATCCATGGAAACCACGCGGTCGCCGGGCTGAAGCCGAATGCCGGTCACGCCCCCGGCCTGCCGCCCCATCGGGCGCACTTCGTCTTCCCGGAAGCGCAACGCCCGCCCGTGGGCGGTGACCAGCAGGATGTCGTCGTTGCCGTGGGTCAGGCGCACCCATTCCAGGGCGTCGCCTTCCCGCAGCGAGATGGCTATCAGCCCCGAAGGCCGCACGGCGGCAAATTCTTCCAGCGCCACGCGCTTGACCACGCCCTGCCGGGTGGCCATGAAGCAATATTCGGCCTGGCCAAAGTCGGGCACGGCCACCGCGGCGGTGACCCGCTCGCCGGGGTCCATGTGCAAGAGGTTGATGATGGCAATGCCTTTGCCCGTGCGGCGCGCTTCGGGAATTTGATATGCCTTGGCGGCATACACCTTGCCGCGGTCGGAAAAGAAGAGCACGGTGTGCAGCGTACGCGCCGGGATGAGCAGCACTACCTCGTCGTCTTCCTTGGTGGTGTGGCCTGCTACCCCGCGCCCCCCACGCCCCTGCGCTCGGAAGGCGCTGGTGGGCATTCGTTTGATGTAGCCGCGCTGGGTCAGGGTGATCAGCACCGGCACGTCGGCGACCAGGTCTTCTTCCCGAATATCGGCCTTGGCGTCGCGGGCAATGAGGGTGCGCCGCTCGTCGCCGTATTTTTCGGCCACTTCCAGCAGGTCTTCCTTGATGACTTGCAAAATCTTCTTGGGGTGCGCCAACAAGTCTTCGAGGTAGGCAATCCGCTCTTTGACCTGGCGGTATTCGTCTTCGATTTTCTGGCGTTCCAGGGCGGCCAGGCGACGCAAAGGCATGTCGAGGATGGCCTGGGCCTGGGCTTCGCTCAGGCGGAAGCGGCTCATCAAGCGTTCGCGGGCCTGCTCGGCATCGCGAGAAGCACGAATGGTGGCGATGATGTCGTCGAGGTGCGCCAGGGCCAGCAACAAGCCTTCGAGGATGTGCGCCCGTTTGCGGGCTTTCGCCAGTTCGTGCTCGCTGCGGCGGCGGATGACTTCCCGCCGATGCTCGATGTAAACCTGCATCGCCCGTTTGAGGGAAAGCAGCCGCGGCTCGCCGTTCACCAGGGCCAGCAATTGCACGCTGAAGGTGGATTGCAGGGGAGTGTGCTTGTAAAGCTGATTGAGCACTTTGTGCGGCTGAGCGTTGCGCTTGAGCTCGATTACGATGCTCATGCCGCGGCGGTCGGACTCATCGCGCAGGTCGGAGATCGCGTCGATGTGGCCTTCCCGCACCAACTGGGCAATGCGGGCGATCAGCGCCGACTTGTTCACCTGGTAGGGAATTTGGGTAATCACGATGCGGTGACGGCCGCCCTTCATCTCTTCGATGTCGGCGCGGGCGCGCACCACGATGCGCCCCCGCCCGTTGGTGTAGGCCTGGCGAATGCCTTCCGTGCCCACGATGATGCCCCCCGTGGGGAAGTCGGGGCCTTTGACGAATTGCAGCAGGTCGTCCACGCCAACGTCTTCCAGCGCGTCGTAGTGGTCGATCAAGAAGGTCATCGCGGCGACGATTTCGCCCAGGTTGTGGGGCGGGATGTTCGTCGCCATGCCCACGGCAATGCCCGATGCGCCGTTGACCAGCAGATTGGGCATACGGGCCGGCAACACCACCGGTTCTTGCAGGCTGCCATCGAAATTGTCGATGAAATCGACGGTGTCTTTGTCGATATCCACCAACATTTCTTCGGCAATGCGGCTGAGGCGGGCCTCGGTGTAGCGCATAGCGGCGGGGGAATCACCATCGATGCTGCCGAAGTTGCCCTGCCCGTCGACCAAGGGGTAGCGCATGGAAAAATCCTGCGCCATGCGGGCCATGGCCTCGTACACCGCCTGGTCGCCGTGGGGGTGATACTTACCCAGCACCTCGCCCACGATGCGGGCCGATTTCTTGTAAGCCGTGTTGGCGCGCAGGCCCATATCGTGCATAGCGTAGAGGATGCGCCGCTGAACGGGCTTGAGGCCATCGCGAGCGTCGGGCAAGGCACGCGCCACGATCACGCTCATTGCGTAATCCAAATACGCGGAGCGCATTTCGTCGTTGATGTCTACGGAGATGACGTTGCCAATGGTCATAAGCACGAATCCAAAAAAGGGGAAAGCGGGAACAATACATAACAACCCGCCCGAGGCTGCGCGGGCGGGCTTCATTATTATACCACTGCACAAAAGGGGGCTGGGAACACCCTGCCGAAAGAGTAACTGCACGCGCTGGTCAGCAGGAAAACGGCTTCCCGGCTTCGGCAAGGCAGCCGCGCTACCGCCGGGCCCTCACAAGGGGCTGGCGGTGCGCGTTTGACCTGCGGCGGAACATGCGCTAAACTGGGAACATCGAGCGCGTGTTCGACGGGAGGTTGTCATGTGGTTGACCCAGGCGAGTTTCATCGGCGTGGTGCCGCTGGCGGGGCACCCTTTGACCTACGCGGCCCTCGACGCCGAGCGTCGGTTGCTGGCGCTGGCGCAGGGCGATTTGGCTGAAGTGGTAGCGTTCTGCGGCGGGCAGCGACGCGCTGTCGTCGCCCTGGCAGCACCCACTCGCCCCAGCCGAGGCTTGCTGCAACAACCAACCTACCGCGACGCGCTGGAAGCCCCCTTGCGGCCAGGCCGTTGGCAGGAAGGCCGCGTGGCCGAGTTCCTGCTGCGCCGCCACAACTTGCGCATGTTGCCCACCCCCGCCGATCCGGCGCGCGCCCCTTCGTGGATGCGCGTCGGCTTCCGCCTCTACGACCACTTGCGCCAGATGGGGTATCAACCCTACCCCGCGGGTGAAAGCCCGCATCAGGTGCTGGAAACCTACCCCTACGCGGCCTTCGCCGCCCTGCTGGAACATTTGCCCTTTCGGAAAGACACCCTGGAAGGGCGCATTCAACGCCAACTGGTGCTGCAAGAGCAGGGGCTGGACTTGCCCAACCCCTTGCGCATTTTCGAGGAATTTACCCGTCACCGCCTCTTGAGCGGTGCGTTGCCCACGGAAGGCTTGTACGCGCCAGCCGAACTGGATGCCCTCGTGGCAGCGTGGACGGCCTGGAAAGCAGCGACAGCCCCCGACGAGGTCGTTGCGCTGGGCGACCCCACGGAAGGGCAAATCGTACTGCCCGTCGCGGCGCTGCGAACCCGTTACACCACAGTGTGAGGCAATGAAGCCAGATACGCTTCCCCCTGTTCCACCGGAGAAGGAAGGCACTTCTGCCAGCACCGAGCCGCCGCATCTCTCGCGGCGGATGCGCCTGCTGGGATGGTGGCGGCGGCAGATGCGCACTGTCGACGTCAAACGCCGCGGAACCGTCATTGCCCAACTGCGGGAAGGCTCGCGCCCCGATTTCGACTATTTCTTGATGGTGCTGCTTTCCAGCATCATCGCCACCTCGGGGCTCCTCATCAACTCGGGGGCCACGGTAATCGGGGCTATGCTCGTAGCCCCGCTGATGACCCCCATCCTTGGCCTGGGCTTGTCGTCGTTGACCGGCGACGAACAATTGTTGAAAGATGCAGCCAGCGCCTTGTTGCGGGGGGCTTTGGTTGCCATCGCCACAGCCTTGGTGTTGACCCTCATCAACCGCCCATTGCCTTTTGCCCCGTTGCAGCAATTGCCTTACGAGGTGCTTTCCCGCACCCGCCCCAGCCCCATCGACATGGCCATCGCCCTGGCAGGCGGCACCGCGGCGGCTTTCGCCTGGGCCTTGCCTTCGGTTTCGCCTTCCCTGCCTGGCGTGGCCATCGCCACCGCCTTGATGCCCCCGTTGGATGTGGTCGGCATCGGCATTGGCATGGGGCGCTGGGACGTAGCCGGCGGCGCGTTGTTGCTCTTCCTGACCAACGCGATTGCCATTGCCTTCGCTTCGATGGTGGTCTTCTACGTTCTGGATTTCGGCGAAACCACAGTCTTTCAAATCCGCAGCGTGCGCGATTTGCCTCGCGGCCTGCAGCTTTCGGGGGTGTTGGTATTGCTGCTGCTGCTGCCGCTGGCTTACTTGAGCGCTCGTTTCGTGCGGCAAGCAGCCCGCACCAGTTGGATCGACGGCGTGGCTGCCGAGGAAGTGCAGCGCATGGGGGCGGAGCTTACCAACATTCGCTTCGAGGAGCGTGATGGCGTGCTCCACATGAACCTGGAAGTGCGCACCCAGCGCACATTGCGCTACGAAGAGGTGCGCGACCTGCAAAAGCGCCTCGCCGAGCGGCTGGGGCAATCGGTTTCCATTGTGGTCGATCAAACGATTTACACCAAACTCAGCCCGCTGATCCTCCCCACGCCAACCTTCACGCCGACACTCGGGCCTTCCCCCACCGCCACCGCCACACCCACCGCCACCGCCACGCCCACCGCGACCGCCACGCCCACCGCGACCCCCACCGCCACGCCCACGGCCACACCCACAGCCACACCCACCCCCACCCCCGCCGGGGGCCTGGTCGCCAATACGCACTGGCGCGGCGTGCATTTGCGGCAATCGCCCGACGGCCCCATCATCGCCACGCTGCGCGAGGGTGAACCGCTGCAAATTACCCACCACCTGGCCGTGGTAGGGGGGCTGGTGTGGGTCGAGGTCATCGACCCGCAAGGGCGGGTGGGCTGGATGCCCCTGATTTACACCGCCACGCTGACCCCAACACCCACCGCCACACCCTCGCCGCAACCCACCCCCACAGGGTGAAGCCCGGCGCTTGCCGCGCGGGCTTGCCCCGGGGGAGGTTTTGGGAAGCCCAACGCGGGCGCGCGATGATATAATCCAAAAAGAGCGTGATCTTCTCTCAGGAAGGGTTTCCCCATGATGCGTTTTGACCGTTTTACCGAGCGTGCGCAGGAAGTCGCCCAGCGCGCCGCGGAACTCATCCAGCGTTACCACCACACCCAAATCGATACCGAGCATATCTTGTTGGCGCTGCTGGAACAGCCCGGCGGCGTGGTGCCCCAATTGCTGGAAATTCTCAATGTGGACACGGCCCAGCTGATCGAGCAAGTAGACCACGTCTTGCGGACCACGCCAAAGGCCAACATCTTCGGTGGTGGGGCAGGGCAGATTTTCATCACCCCGCGCGTCAAACGCATCGTCGACATGGCAAACCAGGAAGCCAACCGCCTGCAAGACGAATACATTTCCACCGAGCATCTCTTCCTCGCCATCCTCAACGAGCGCGGCACCCCCACCGCCACCCTGTTGGCATCCGCAGGGGTGACCAAAGTGCGCGTGTACGATGCCATTCGGAAAGTGCGCGGCGGCCAACGCGTGACCGACCGCCGGGCCGAAGCCCGCTACCGCACCCTCGAAAAGTATTCCCGCGACCTGACCCAGTTGGCACGGGAAGGCAAACTCGACCCGGTCATCGGCCGAGACGGCGAAATTTTGCGCGTCATTCAGGTGCTTTCCCGCCGCACCAAGAACAACCCCGTGCTCATCGGCGAGGCCGGCGTGGGGAAAACGGCCATCGTCGAAGGGCTGGCGCAGAAAATCGTCAACGGCGATGTGCCCGAAATTCTGGCAGGCAAGCGGGTGGTCTCGTTGGATTTGGGCGCGATGATCGCGGGTTCCCGCTTTCGCGGTGATTTCGAGGAACGGCTGAAAGCCGCCATCGAAGAGGTCAAGCGCTCGGAAGGGGAAATCATCCTGTTCATCGACGAGCTGCACACCGTGGTGGGTGCGGGAGCAGCCCAAGGAGCGATGGATGCTTCCAACATGCTCAAACCCGCCCTGGCGCGCGGGGAACTCCAGTGCATTGGCGCGACCACACTCGACGAATACCACAAATACATCGAAAAAGACGCCGCCTTAGAGCGCCGCTTTGCGCCGGTGTATGTAGAAGAACCCAGCATCGAAGATACCATCGAAATGCTGCGCGGCCTGCGCGACCGTTACGAAGCCCATCACGGCGTGCGCTTCACCGACGAGGCGCTCATCGCCGCGGCGCGGCTTTCCAGCCGCTATGTCACCGACCGCCACCTGCCCGACAAAGCCATCGACCTCATCGACGAAGCCGCAGCCAAATTGCGCGTCGCGCTGTATTCCCTGCCGCCGGATTTGAAAAAGCGCAAGGCGGAAATCGAGCGCCTGATTGCCGAAGAAGAACAAGCGCGTGAGGCGCGCGATTACGAGCGCGCCGCGATGAAAAAGATGGAACGCTTGCGCCTGGAAGAGGAATTCCAAAAACAGCGGGCAGCCTGGGAAGCCGAAAACCAGCTCGACGAGGTCGTCGACGCCGAAGACATCGCCGAAGTCATTTCGCAGTGGACGGGCATTCCGGTGACCCAGATGATGGAAACCGAAGCCGAGCGCCTGCTGCACATGGAAGAACGGTTGCACGAGCGCATCGTCGGGCAGCACGAGGCCATCGCGGCAATTTCCGACGCCATTCGGCGGGCGCGCTCGGGCCTGAAAGACCCGCGCCGCCCCATCGGTTCATTCATCTTCATCGGGCCTTCGGGCGTAGGCAAAACCGAGCTCGCCAAAGCGCTGGCCGAATTCCTCTTTGACGACGAAGACGCGCTGGTGCGGGTCGACATGAGCGAATACCGCGAGCAGCATACGGTTTCGCGGCTGTTCGGGGCCCCGCCGGGCTATGTGGGCTACGAGGAAGGCGGGCAGCTCACCGAGGCCGTCCGCCGCAGACCGTATCGGGTGATTTTGTTCGACGAAATCGAAAAAGCCCACCCCGAAGTGTGGAACTCGCTGCTACAAATTCTCGACGATGGCCGCCTGACCGACGGCCAAGGGCGCACGGTCGACTTCCGCAACACGGTCATCATCATGACCTCCAACCTGGGCACCGAATTCGTCAAGCGCGCCGGTTCGTTGGGCTTCCTGCAAGGGGAAGCCCAAGGGGAAGACCGCCGCGCCCAGGAGAAAATCGAAAAAGCCCTCAAGGCCACCTTCCGCCCCGAATTCCTCAACCGCATCGACGAAATCATCATGTTCTCGCCGTTGAGCAAAGAAGAAATGCGGCAGATCGTGGACTTGCAGATGCGCGAGGTGGCCGAGCGGCTGGCCGAGCGCGACCTGACCGTGCGGCTGACCGAAGCAGCCCGCGAATACCTGGCCGAAATTGGCTACGATCCCGATTTCGGCGCTCGGCCGCTGAAACGCGCCCTCCAGAAGCACGTCGAAGGCCCGTTGGCCGTGCGCCTGTTGAGCGGCGAGTTCGCCGCCGGCGACACCATCGAGGTAGACGTGGAAGCAGACGACGCCGGCGACAAGCACATCGTGTTCCACAAGGTCGCGGGCGTTCCCCAAACCGACGAGGCTGCCAACGCCTTCGAGACCCATGCCGATGCCTGAACGCCCCATGATAAAATACGAATTGGCGCGAATTCCATCACCTTGACGATCATGCAGTGATTGTCATCGTTCCTCGGGTGAAGCCTGCGCAGGCATGGCGTGAACGGCCAGCGTGTGGCGTGTCGATGGTGACTTCACCCCCCAACCACCCCTTCGGAGGAGGTTCCCCATGATCAAAGATGCCCTCAAAGATGCCGAACACCGCATGCAAGGCGCAGTGCGGGCGTTGGAGGAAGACTTGGCAGGCATCCGCACCGGTCGCGCCACCCCCGCCTTGGTGGAACGGCTGGAAGTGGAATATTACGGCAGCCCCACCCCCTTGATGCAATTGGCTTCCATCAGCGTGCCGGAACCGCGCCAGCTGCTCATCAAGCCCTTCGACCCTTCCACGCTGCGGGCCATCGAGCGCGCCATCATGACCTCTGACTTGGGCATCAACCCCAACAACGACGGCAAGAACATCCGCCTGATTTTGCCGCCCCTGACCGAAGAGCGCCGCCGCGAACTGGTCAAAGTAGTGCACCACCGTGTCGAGGAAGCGCGGGTGGCTATTCGCAACGTCCGGCGTGATGTCAAACGAGACTTGAAGGAATTCGAAGAGGAAAAACTGATTTCCGAAGACGAGCGCAAGCGGGCAGAAGACCAACTGGACGACCTGACCAAAGAGTACATCGAAAAGGCCGAAGCCCTGGGCGAACGCAAAGAAAAAGAAGTGATGGAGGTGTAGATTGTCTGCTCCTCCCCCCACGGCTTCGCAACTCGACCCCGCTTGGGAAATCCCCACGCATATCGCCATCATCATGGACGGCAACGGGCGCTGGGCCCGGCAGCGCAACCTGCCGCGGCTGGCCGGCCACCGCGCCGGCACCGAAAACCTCCGCCGCGTCATCCGCGCATGTGTGGAATTTGGCGTCCGCTACCTCACCATCTATGCCTTCTCGACCGAAAACTGGGCCCGGCCGCGCGAAGAGGTCGAGGGCTTGATGGAAATCATGGAAGAGTTCATCGACAAAGAGCTCGACGAGCTGGATGCCGAGGGCGTTCGAATTCGCCATGTGGGCAAGCTGGATGGCGTGCGCCCGCGCCTGCAAGCCAAAATTCGGGAAGCCCTGGACCGCACACGCGACAACCAGCGGCTGGTGCTCAATGTAGCCTTCAACTACGGCGGGCGCGACGAAATCGTGCAAGCAGTGCGGCGCATCGTGCGCGAGGGCATTCCCGCGGAAGCCATCACCGAGGAAACCATCGCCGAGCGTCTTTACACTGCGGGCATCCCCGACCCCGATCTGGTCATCCGCACCTCGGGCGAAGTCCGCACCAGCAACTTCCTGCTGTGGCAATCGGCCTACGCCGAATGGTATTTCACACCGGTTTTCTGGCCTGATTTTGGGCGCGAAAACCTGTTGGAAGCCATTGCCGACTACAACCGACGTGAGCGCCGCTTTGGGCGCGTGCTGGACCCGGACGAAGGCTGACAAGGAGACCTCATGCTCAAGCAACGGGTGCTGGTAGCAGCGCTGCTTCTGCCCATTGGAATAGCCCTGATTTTTCTTGGCGGCCTGCCGTACCTTCTGCTGGTCGCCTTTTTCATGTCAGTGGCCGTGTGGGAATACGCCAACCTGTTTGCCGCTTTGGGGCGGCGGCCTGCTCGCGGGCTGATGGTGTTGGGCGCAATGGCATGGCTGGTCTCTCGCTTTTTCGTCGGCTTTCGGTATGACGCGCACCTTTTGGCCGCCTTGGTGCTGCTGACGCTGGTCTACCACATGGCCGACTATGAGCGCGGGGCGCCGGAAAGCGCGACCGATTTCGCGGTTTCCCTCAGCGGCATGCTTTACATCGGCTTCATCGGGGCTTACATGGTCTCGCTGCGGCAAGAAGCGGATGGCGCGTGGTGGGTGCTGCTCGCGCTGACGGCCATCTGGGTGGCCGACAGCGGCGCGTATTTTGCCGGCCGCGCTTGGGGAAAGCACAAGCTCAGCCCGCGGCTCAGCCCCAAGAAAACCTGGGAAGGCTACCTCGCGGGGGTGGTCACGGGCACCCTTACCGGCGCCGCCTTGGGCACGGCGTTCCCTTGGCTGGCTTCCCACCCCCTGGCAGGCATGAGCGCGGGCTATGGGGCCCTGCTGGGGGCGCTCGTCAGCACCCTGGCGCCTTTGGGTGACCTTGGCGAGAGTTTGTTCAAACGCCAGGCCGGTGTCAAGGATTCCGGCAACCTGCTGCCGGGGCACGGCGGCGCGTTCGACCGCGTGGATTCCTGGCTCTGGGCTGGTTTGATAGCCTATTACTTCATCACTTTCGTGCGGTAAGAGGAGGTCGTCATGCCGCTGGATACATCACCTACCCGAAGCCTGGCCTTGGAACTCGTGCGTGTTACCGAGGCTGCCGCTATTGCCGCTGGCCGCTTCATGGGCCGAGGCGACAAAATCGCTGCCGACCAGGCCGCCGTGGATGCCATGCGCATGGTGCTCAACACCGTGGAGATGAACGGCATCATTGTCATCGGCGAAGGCGAGAAAGACGAAGCCCCCATGCTCTACAACGGCGAGCAGGTGGGCACCGGTGATCCGCCGGAAATGGATATTGCCGTGGACCCCATCGACGGCACTCGGCCGGTGGCCAAAGGCCTGCCCAACGCCATCGCTACGGTGGCGTTGGCCCCGCGCGGCACCATGTTCGACCCTGGCCCATTCGTGTATATGCACAAAATCGCCGTCGGCCCAGAAGCCCGAGGAATGATCGACGTCAACGCACCGGTGGAAGCCAACCTGCGCCGCGTCGCCAAGGTGAAGGGGAAAGATTTGGAAGACCTCACCGTGGTGATTTTGGACCGCCCGCGCCACGAAGAGCTGATTGCCGAGGTGCGGCGCTTGGGCGCACGCATTCGCTTGATTCCCGATGGCGACGTCGCCGGTGCCCTGATGACCGCTTGGCCGAATTCCGGCATCGACGTGCTCATAGGCATTGGCGGCACGCCGGAAGGCGTGTTGGCGGCATGCGCCTTGCGCGCGATGGGCGGCGAAATTCAGGGCAAACTCTACGCCCGCAACGAAGACGAGCTGCGCCGCGGCAAGGAAATGGGCTATGACTT
>CAYVHG010000109.1:0-4939 GCA_964450875.1 uncultured Anaerolineaceae bacterium
TCGCCCCCTACCCCCCTAACCCCCTAACCCCCTACCCCCCTAACTTTCCTAACCTCCTAACCTCCTAACCTCCCTAACCTCCTAACCTCCTAACCTCCCCAATCCCCCCCAACTTCCCCCTTCTGGAGCTTTCTATGTCCATCGTGGTTCTTGCTGGCGGTGTGGGCGGTGCAAAGTTTGCCCACGGCGTGATGCGAGCCTTGCCCAACCCTGCCGATTTGACCGTCATCGTCAACGTGGGCGACGATTTCGAGCATTTTGGCCTCGAAATTTGCCCCGATTTGGATACGGTGTGCTACACCTTAGCGGGTTTGGAAAACCCTGCCACCGGCTGGGGGCGGCGGGGCGAATCGTGGCGGGTGATGGAGGCCGTGGCTGCCCTGGGCGGGCCGGACTGGTTCCGGCTGGGCGACTTGGATTTGGCCACCCATCTGGAACGCACTCGCCGCTTGCGCCGCGGTGAGCCGCTGAGCGCGGTGACTGCGGCATTTTGCCGCGCGTGGGGGGTGCCGGCTCGCGTGCTGCCGGTCAGCGACCAGCCCATTCCCACGGTGGTGCTTACCGAAGAAGGCGAGATGGCCTTTCAGGAATACTTCGTGCGCCGCCGCTGGCAGCCGCGGGTGCGCGGCTTCCGGTTCGTGGGCGTGGAGCAAGCGCTTCCGGCGCCGGGGGTGCTGGAAGCGCTTCGCATAGCCAGCGTGGTTTTGCTGGCGCCTTCCAATCCCTTCGTGAGCATCGACCCGATTTTGGCCGTTCCTGGCGTGCGGCAGGCCCTCGCGGGCAAGCCGGTGGTTGCGGTTTCCCCCATCGTGGGCGGGCAGGCGGTCAAAGGCCCCGCAGCCAAGATGTTCCGAGAGTTGGGCTTCACGCCTTCCGCTGCGGCTGTGGCCGAGCACTATCGTGGGGTGGCTTCCCACTTTGTGCTCGATGCCGCCGATGCCCTTCAGGCTGCCGCCGTGCGGCAACATGTGCCCCGTGTGCTCGTGGCCGATACCCTGATGACTTCTCCTGAGAAGCGGCGGCAATTGGCAGGGGAAGTGCTGGCATGGCTCGCCGAGGCTTCATGATACAATTTGGGTAGTTTTCGACAAGGAGTTTTCGGTATGAGCATAGAGAAAGTGCTCCATGACATGATCGTGCTGACCGGTTTTTCGGAAGAGGATGGCCGCATTTTGCGAGAAACGGCCGAAATCACGGGGGCATGGGTGGACGAGCTCGCCCAGGCTTTTTACGACCTGCTGTTTTCGTATGAGCCGACGGCGCAGGTGTTTCGAGAGGGCGAGCGCCCTGCTCGTGAGGCTTCCTTGAAGGCTTGGTACGATGGCGTGGTACATGGCAACTTTACGCCCGAGTTTTGGCAGCAGCAGTGGGTGGTGGGACTGATTCACATTGCGCGCCAAGTGACCAATCCATACATGTTGGGCATGACCAGCCGTGTGCAGCAGTTGTTCTTGCACAAGTGTCTGGAAGCCTTTGAACCCGCGAAGGCCGAGGCGGTGTATGGCGCGTTCAAACGCGCCACCGATGTGGTTGCCGGGCTGGTAACCGAAGGTTACTTTCAGAATTACATGTTGGCGATGGAACGCGTCGCGGGTTTCCGCAAAGGGCTGATCGTGCGGATGCTGGATATGGAAATCCGACGCATGTTGGAAGAAGCGGGTGTGCAGTTGAGCGTGGACGACTGGACGGCGGGGGGAGCGTAATGTCTTCCTTCCCCGTCACCGAACGCAACCGTGTGCGCCGCTATCCGCAGCGCGCCCGCTACGACAAAGCCACTGTTTACGCTATTTTGGATGCGGCCTGGGTTGCTCATGTGGCTTTCGTGAAGGACGGCGCGCCACACATCATCCCCACCTTGTTTGCCCGCCGAGGCGACGCGCTGATTTTGCACGGTGCGCCCGCGAGCGGTTTGCTGCGCCACATTGGCGCGGGCGGCGAGGTGGCGGTGAGCGTTGCTTTGGTCGATGGGCTGGTGGTGTCCAAGAAAGTGGCCGATTTGGCCGTGAACTACCGCTCGGCGGTGGTGTTTGGGCATGGCCGTTTGCTGGAAGGCGAAGCCGAGAAGCGCGAGGCGCTCTACTGCCTGACCGAGCGGCTGGTGCCCGGCCATTGGGGGGAGCACAACGAACCCACGGCGAAGGATTTGCGCGCCGTGGCCGTGGCCGAAGTTGCCATCGAAAGCGCCTCGGCGAAGGTGCGCGCCGCTTTGCCCAACGACAAACCCGCCGAGCGTGACCTCCCCGTGTGGGCCGGGTATGTGCCCATCTTCCAGGTCTTTGGCGAGCCGCAGACGATGGATTACGCCCAGGGGACGCCGCTTCCCGAAGCCTTGCGAAATTACCTCGCTCAGCGACCTCACCCGTCGCGAGCGTTCAAGGAGTGACCGTTGGCTACCGTAGCCGTGGTTCCCGTCAAGCCGCTGCGGCGGGGTAAATCTCGCCTGGCGGATGTGCTCAGCGTGCAAGAGCGCACGCAACTCAACCGTTATCTGTTTACCCATACGCTGGAAGTGCTTCAGCATGTGCCCGAGATCGAGCGCACGCTGGTCGTCAGCCGCGACAGTGCTGCCTTGGCCTTGGCCCGCGATTATGGTGCCCATACCTTGCAAGAGCAAGGTAATTCGCAGCTCAACTTGGCGCTCAAGCGAGCCACCATGCTGTTGCGCTCTTCGGCGGTGGCGACCATTTTGGTGTTGCCTGCCGATTTGCCGTTGCTCACCGTAGCCGACGTGCGCGCTTTGCTGGAAGCCCGCCCGCGGCCCAGAGGTGTAGCCCTGGCCCCCAATGCCAGCCGCACGGGCACCAATGGCCTCGCCCTGAGCCCCCTCGGCGCGATGGAATATGCCTACGGCCCCCACTCTTTCCAGCGGCACTTGGCGCTGGCGCGCGAAGCGGGGCTTCCTGTGGCAGTGGTCGAGCGGGAAGGGCTGGCACGCGACCTCGATTGGCCGCAGGATCTGCGGCTCGTGGCGCACATCTTCCCCCATTTTGCCGCCCGGGCGCCGGTTGCCATCCCGCGGCCGGTGGAGCCCACGACGGCGCGCGTCCCTACCGATTAGCGCCGAAGCCTTGGCGCCAGATGCCTTTCTTTCGGAGGGTCTATGAAACCGCCTTTCGCTGCTGCTCACGGCAAGCCTGTCGGCCCGATGGTGCGTCCGGAACTGCGCGACGTCCTGCAGCCGAATTCGCTGCATTGCTTCGTGTGCGGGCTGGCAAACCCCTATAGCCTAAAGGCCTGTTTCTATCAGACCGGCGAGCAGGAAGTCACGGCGTGGTACACCATCCCGGAACAGTACCAAAGCTACCCCGGCATGGCGCATGGCGGCATCGTGGCCTCGCTGCTGGATGAGGTGGTCGGGCGTTCGGTCATGGGCACCGACCCTGAGCACGCGCGGCTGCTCTTTACGGCCCGATTGACGGTAAAATACCGTCAGCATGTGCCCGTGGGCGTGCCGTTGCGCTTCGTGGGGCGCGCTGTCAAGGACCGCGGGCGCGTGGTGACGGCCTGGGGCGGTGTCTTCCTGGCCGCAGACGACCCCGAAACCGCCCAGCCCCTCGCCGAAGCCGAGAGCATGTTGCTCGCCGTGCCCGAAGAAGAACTCGCTCGAATGGATGCCGACGCGCTCGGCTGGAAAGTTTACCCCGATTGCACCCCGGAGGAATGAAATGCACCTGGAATATCATCGCCCTCGAACGATAGAGGAAGCCCTGCAATTGTTGGGGCGCGCACAGCCCCGCACACTGCCGTTGGGCGGCGGCGCCTTCCTGAACGCTACCACCCGCCCCGCTACCTTGCCGCAGGAAGACGTCGCCGTGGTGGATTTGCAAGCCTTGGGGCTGGATGCCATTGTGCCTCGCGGTAATTTCGTGGCCTTGGGCGCGATGGTACGGCTGCAAGAGCTGCTCGATGCCGACGTGCCCCCAGGCCTGAAGGCCGCGGCCTTGCAGGAAACCACCTACACCCGCCGCCTGACCCAAACCGTCGCCGGCACCCTGGTGGCCGCCGACGGCATTTCGCCTTTCGCCGCTGCCATGATGGCGCTGGATGCCCGCCTGACCTTGCAGCCTGACGACCAAACCTTGCCCCTGGGCGAACTCTACCCCTTCCGCTGGGAGCACCTCCAGGGCAAGTTGATCACCCAGGTGACGGTGCCTGCCAACGTCCGCCTTGCGGTGGAGGCCGTGGCCCCTTCGGCGCTTTCCAGGCCGCTGGTGGTGGCGGCGGTGGCGCAGTGGCCTTCGGGGCGCACGCGCATCGTGCTCGGCGGCTGGGGCGACGCCCCGCACCTCGCGATGGACGGCCCCGAAGCTACCGGCGCCGAGGAAGCCGCCCGCAACGCAGCCTACGAAGCCGGTGATTATCGCGCCAGCGCCGAATATCGCCGGGAAGTCGCCGCCGTGCTGACCCGCCGGGCTTTGGCCTCGTTGGCCTAACCCCGCCGCCGTGTTTCGAGGAGATGGAAACCATGGAACTTACCCTGAATGTCAATGGAAAACAACACCTCATCGAGGTTTCTGCCGACACTTCTTTGCTGGACGCGCTGCGTGACCTTGGTTACACCAGCGTCAAACGCGGCTGCAACGATGGCACCTGCGGCGCCTGCACCGTCTTGCTGGACGGCAAGCCTGTGTATTCCTGCTCGGTGCTCGCAGCGCAAGCCGAAGGGCATGCCATTCAAACCGTAGATTCCCTCGGCGGTCGAGAAACCGGCTGGGATTTCAACCTCGATCTGCACCCCTTGCAGGAAGCCTTCGTGGAGGTAGGGGCGGTTCAGTGCGGCTTCTGCACCCCGGCCATGCTGTTGACGGCCAAACACCTTTTGGACGAAAACCCCGACCCCACCGAAGAGGAAGTGCGCGATGCCCTCTCGGGCGTCATCTGCCGCTGCACCGGCTACGAAAAACCGGTCAAGGCCGTGTTGCTGGCCGCCGCCCGCATG
>CAYVHG010000110.1:0-4839 GCA_964450875.1 uncultured Anaerolineaceae bacterium
CGGTCGCGCGCCAAAATGGCTTTGGCCTTGGGGCCAGGCACGTTACGCAGTTCCATAGGTCATCTCCTTATGAAAGTGAGTTGGGGGAAGCCGCACGCCGCCTTTCGCGCCAGCCCAGGCAGCGCGTGACGGCCTCAGCACGCGGGAAACCCCGGCGCCGGCATCCCGGAACGCCAGCGCGCGGGAGCATTCCCATTATATCAGCCCTGCCGCTTTTGCGAGGCGTTCTGCGTAATCGTGGGCAAAGAGGCCGGGGGTGCCGCCTGTGTGCCAGAAGAGCACTGTCTCGCCGGTGCGGAAAGCGCCTTTGGAAGCCAAATCGAGCAGCCCCGCCGCGGCGCGGCCGGTATACACGGGGTCCACCAGCAGCCCTTCGGTGCGGGCCAAGCGCAAAATGGCTGCGGTTTCGGCCTCGGTCAGCACGCCATAGCCTGGGGCGGCATAGGCGTCTTCCACCAAAATCTCCTCGGGGCGGAAGTCGGCCGATTGCCCCAGCAGCGCCGCGGTCTGTGAAGCCAAAGCGGCCACGCGCGGCCTGAGCACTTCGGCGGGCTCATCCACGCTGATGCCCAAAATGCGCCCTCGGAAGCCCAGCAGCCGCGCCCCGGCCACCAGCCCGGCCTGGGTGCCGCCCGATGAGGTCGCGAAGACGATGGTGTCAGGGGTGACGCCCTGGCTCAGCAGCTCTTCCAGGGCGTAGGCATAAGCCGCAGCCCCCAGCGCGTTCGAGCCGCCGTAGGGGATGACATAAGGATGACGCCCTTCGGCGGCAGCGTCCTCGGCTGCCCGGGCCAGGTCGGCGTCGCGGCGTTCGCGGGTCGTCCAGCGCACTTCGGCCCCCAGCAAGCCATCCAGCAGCAGGTTGCCGGAAGATTTCGGGGGTTCCATCAGCACCAAGCGGCAGGCGAGGCCCGCCTTTGCCGCCGCGGCCGCGGTCTGGCGGCAGTGGTTCGATTGAGCCGCCCCGGTGGTCAAGAGCATCTCGGCCCCTTGCGCCAAGGCGTCGGCCAGCAGAAGCTCCAACTTGCGGGTTTTGTTGCCGCCAAAGGCCAGCCCGGTGAGATCGTCGCGCTTGACCAGCAGGCGGAAGCCCAACGCTTCGCTAAGCCGCGGCAACGGCATCACCGGCGTGGGCAGGGCAGCGAGGGAAAAGCGGGGTAAGGTCTTCATGGGAAACCTCCGGGGGAAGGGGATGGGGCGGGCAGGCGGTGCGAGGCTCATGCTGCGAACCACCAATCGCGGCCTTCGACCAGCCCCCAAGCGGTGAGGCGCGGGCGGATGAGGGCTTTGGCATGGCGCGCACCCACTGCGACGACGACTGCCGGATGTCGGTGCCGCGCCCACAAGCGGGGCAGCATTTCGGCGGCATGGATGGGCTTCCCGCGGCGGGTGCGGCCGATTTTGCGGGGGTCGATGTCGACGAAAGCGGTCAGCGGCGCGCCTTCCCGCAGCAAATGCTTGCTCAAGCGGCGTCCCGCCATACCGGCGCCCCACACGATCACCGCGTCGCGGCCCTGTAACGGCCCGCGCACGAGGTAATGCGCCTTCAAGCGCAGCAGGTTTTCCAACGAAGCGCGGCTATCGCTGCGGGTCACGCGGCGGGGATGGTCCCGCCAGTCCAACAACACCGCGGGCAGCTTGGCAAAGCGCGCCCCCGCGAGGTAGAGCCGCAGCCAGAGGTCGTAATCTTCCAGCCAGACCGTCGGCCGATAGCCGCCCGCCGCCAGCACTGCCTGCCGGCGAAACATCACCGAGGGATGCACCAAAGGGCTTTCGACGAAAATCTCGCGGCGGATGTCGGCATCGGTAAGCAGGCGGTTTTGCCAATCCAGGTAAGCCTGCATTCCGCCGCCGCACAGGCCGCGGGGGTGCAGCCGCACCCGCGTGCCCAGCACGGCCACTTCGGGATGAGCCTGCAAGAACGCGATCTGCTGCGCCAGCCGCTCGGGGTGGGCAACGTCGTCGGCGTCCATGCGCGCCACCAGAGGGGCGCGGCAGGCTTCCAAGCCGCGGGAAAGCGCCGCCGTCACCCCGCGGTGAGGCTGTCGCAGCACGCGCAAGCGCGGCTCTCGCCGCCTGCGGGCTTCCAGCAGCGCCGATGAGCCATCGTCCGAGCCGTCGTCCACGGCCACGATTTCATAGTCGCGAAAAGTCTGCGCGGCAAGGCTGTCGAGCGCCTCTTCCAGCGTCGCAACAGCGTTGTAGACCGGCAGCAGCACCGAAACCGTGGGAGAAGCCATGACGGGGAACGCCTCGCAGTGTTATACTTCGGGCGGCATGACGCCACCCCATTTCTATTCTACCCCGGGAGGCAAACGATGGGTGTCACATGGGACGAACTGGTGCTGACGACGCTGAAATTCCTGCCCAACCTTATCGCCGCGATGGTGATTTTGGCGGCCGGTGTGTGGGCTGCCGCCTGGCTGGGGAAGCTCCTGCGGCAGTGGTTGGAGCGCCGCGGCACGGAAAAATCGCTGGTGGCGCTTTTCTCGCAAGCTACCCGCTGGGGCGTCATTGGCCTTGCCGCCAGCATGGCCCTTCAGCAAGTGGGCTTCGACATTACGGCTTTCCTGACCGGCGTCGGTATCTTGGGCTTTACGGTGGGCTTTGCCCTGCAAGATGTGAGCAAGAACTTGATGGCTGGCATCCTGTTGCTGCTGCAACAGCCTTTCGACCTGGGCGATGCCATTCAGGTCAACGACTTTGCCGGCACCGTCGAGGAAATCAGCCTTCGGGCGACGGTCATCCGCACTTTCGACGGGCGGGTGGTGTATCTGCCGAATGCCGACGTTTACACCTCGGCCATCGTCAACTTCAGCCGAGCCGACAAGCGGCGGGTCGAGGTGCAAGTCGGCGTCGCGTATGGCACCGACTTGGCTCACGCCAAAGCGGTGGCGCAGGCGGCGCTGCGAACGAGCGTCCCCGGCCTGCAAGAGGAACCCGCCCCGCTGGCGGTGTTCCACACTTTCAACGATGCCTCGGTGGATATGACGCTTTATTTTTGGGTGGACCCCGCCGCCGTCAGCCTGTGGGAAGCCAAAGACGCCGCGGTGCAGGCCATTCACACGGCCTTTGCGCAGGAAGGCATCGAAATTCCCTACCCCATCCACACGGTGCTATTGGAAAGCCCAACGCCGCCGGAGCAGCCCGCCTGAGTTTCGGGGCATGCAACGGCGACGTTTTGGGCGGCAAGCTTGCCCTTTGGGGCTGCGCTGCTCAGGCACACCTCCCTTTCCCGAACGGCTTTCTACCCCAAAAGACACACCCCCCGCCGCGGCAGGGGGTGTCGTTGTCCATTGGCCAGCATTTTGGCCTGCGGGAAGGGGTTATGCTTCCTCCTCTTCCTCTTCTTCCTTGCCCTTGGCGATGACCTCGGGCTCGGCTTCGGCCTCGGTGATGCCGCTGGCGGCTTCCACGTCTTCTTCGCTGCGCGGTGCCGTGACCACCACGATGGTTTCGTCCGGGTCTTCCAGCACTTTGACATTGGGCGGCAGCACCAGGTCGGCTACGGTGATGCTATCGCCGATTTCGGCCAGCGTGCCCAGGTCAACCACCAGGCGCTCGGGCATATCGCCAGGCAGCGATTCGATTTCCACCGACTCGAGGGTTTGCACCAACACGCCGCCGTAGGTCTTGACGGCCGGGGCTTCGCCTTCCAGCTCGACAGGCACTTCGGCGCGCATCTTTTCGGTGAGGGAAAGGGCCTGGAAATCGACGTGCAGCAATGTGCCTTTGATGTAGTTCTTCTGACGCTCGCGCACCACGGCCGTATGGCGCTTGCCTTCGACCTCCAAAATCACCAGCGTGGAGGTGGAAAGGCCGCGCAGCGCCTTTTCGGCATCGCGGTAATCCAGCACCAGCGGGATGGGGTCGATATGTTTGCCGTAGAGCACGGCGGGCAGTTTGCCTTCTCGGCGCAACTGCTTGACCTTTTTGCCAATCACCTGACGCCGTTCGGCTTTCAAAACAACCTGTTCCATGACATCCTTCCTCGGAGCGCCTCTCACCCCATGCGGGGCTACCTTCGCTCCTCTGGCGGGGTTTAGTCGGGGCAACAAAAAGCGCCCCGACGGGCGAATCAGCGCGCCCATTTTAGCCGTGGGTTGGCGTTTCGTCAATGCTTTTGCGGCCACCCGCCCTTGCTTTGCCCGCCGTAGTGCCGTGACCGTTCCATAGCAGGTAGTGGAAGGGAGAAGAAATAGACGCCCCAAGTGGCGTCCCAGACCGCACAGCGAAAACGACGAACGAGGCCCTTGCCTTCCTGCCAGTTGCGGATCTGCCGTCTGCGTCAGTCATGGCTGTGAACATGGGTGCTGCCGCAGCGAGGACAACGCCGTTCTTCCGGCGTGAGAATCGGGCAGGGTTTGAGCGCAACCAGTTGTACTTTCTTCGTTACACTTCCTCCTGGTCGCAGGTTAATTCCCCTCGGGTAATGTTTTACCCACCAGGTCAAGAACGATCACGCCTCATTGACCAGAATGCGGATCAGTTCAGGCAGGTAATCCCGCCTGTTGGAGGCGATACTTTCCAGCAATTCGGTTGGTAAGGTAAAATGTTCCTGGTGGGTCATGGTGTACTCCTTTTTGTGGTTTCACGCCTGAAGGATATACCAGGCCCACCTCATCGGCAACTGAATTTGCAGAAAATAGTTTACACTAACCGTTTTTAGGTATAATTCCAAAAAATCTTTTTAGAAAAGAGGATACTCGAATGTTCGTTGTCTGGGGCAAAAAACGGGTTGAGAAAAAAGTAGGCTATGTGGCAGAATTCTGTCCAATTTGCAGAGATATACGACCCTTTTTGGTTTCGCGCGTCGGGTTGGCGCCTCACATATATTAT
>CAYVHG010000111.1:0-5592 GCA_964450875.1 uncultured Anaerolineaceae bacterium
CGGCTTCCAGCTCGGGGTTTTCGTCCAGCCGTTTGACGGCTTCGGCGTAGAGGTCGCCCATCCAGCGGATTTTTTCTTCCGCGGGTGGTTCTTCGCCGTTGTGGAAGTTGATGTAGTTCCACAGCCACTTGATGACGTGCAAGCCGATGTCGCCGATGTAGTTGGCGCGCACCACGTCGTAGCCTGCGGCTTCGAGAATGCGGCAGACCGACTCGCCCAGGATGACGTTGCGCAGATGGCCAACGTGGAAGGCCTTGTGGGTGTTGGGCTGCGAGAATTCCACCAACACGCGCTGGCCGCGGGAAGGCAGCGCGCCGAAGCGCGTTTGCTGGGTGAAGGCGGCTTCCAGCAAGCGGTGCACATAGGCCGCGGGGTCGAAATAGAGGTTGAGGTAACCGCGCACGGCCTCGATTTTCTGGAAGCCCTCCGGCGTGCCCAGGGCTTCGGCCACCATCTCGGCGATTTGCTGCGCCCGTTGGGGCACTTTCACGCCCTGGGGGGCTTTGCCGGCGCGGGCTTCCTGCGCGGCCACGCGGAAGAAGTTGGTGGCCGTGCCCCACGTGCCCGAAAAGGGAATGGGCGTCCAATCCAGGCTTTCCGGCGTGGGAATGCCGTGTTGGGCAAGGATGTCGAGGATTTGGGTGGTGATTTGGTGAAGTTCGTGTTCGAACATGGGCAGCCCTGAGGAACGAGGATGGAATGACGAATGGCAAATGGCGAATCGGGGTGAAGGCATGGGGTCCGAAAAGTTCACCTTGCCCCGTTTGCAATTTGCGATTTTAAACGAAAGCGGAAGCCAGTTGCTTCACCGGCTCCCGCAAGCGGTACAGCGTGGGCGCGCTATGCGCTTTCGCCCTGCGCGGCCTGCGCTTCGAGCGCGTGAAGCCGTTTCATCAAGCGGCTCTTACGGCGCGCGACGTTGTTCTTGTGCAAGATGCCTTTTTCCGCGGCTTTGTCCAACGCTTTGATGGCTTGCTGGACGTAGGCGCGGGCGGCTTCCACGTCGCCGGCTTCCATGGCCTTGAGGGCTTTCTTGCTGAAAGTGCGGGCGCGGCCGCGGAACCAGCGGTTGCGCAGGCGGCGCTTTTCGTTCTGGCGCATGCGCTTGGCAGCAGATTTGATGTTCGGCAAGGTCTTCCTCCCAGAAGCAAGTTTGGGGCAGCAGTCGAAATTTCGAGGGTTTTCGAGGGTGTTTACAGTCGCGGCGAAAGGCGAACTGCAAGCCCCAATTTTACTTCAGTTTTGGGGAAGGGGCAAGAAAAAGCGCAAAACTCCAATTGGCAGAACGGATGGGCTCTCTTTTGTTCCCATCCGTTCTGCTGGACCTCGGCTGCCAGCCCTTACGGCGTGTACACAATCGTAAGCACAGCGTCGTGCAAGAGGTAACGATGGGTGCCGCTGCTGGTTTGGAACTGATACCTAAACTGCAGGCGTGATTGCCCCACCCGGCTCTGCACGGCACTGAGCAAGCCGTTGCTCGAGAAAGGCCCGGTAGGCTTGCTGCCGTAAGTGTAGATCGCGCCGGTGGGGAAACCAGGCACGAAATCACTGGCATCCAGCGTGCCATATTCGTCGTGGTAAACCCGCATCCACCCCAGAATGCCGAAGACGTCGCCTTCCAGAGAAGCATTGCTGAGGTCAAGGCTGGCCGAGACGATATGAGCGCCCGCGGGGATGGACGAGATGTCGAAGCTGAGGAAAGCGTCCATACGATGGCCCTGATACGAACCTGCCCACGGCTTCATCCCCACGGCGCCGCCCTCTATCACGTGGCCATCTTCCGCGGAGATGGTGTGCAAAGTCACGGTGACGTTGGCGGGAGAAGCGGGGGTTGGGGTGGGGGTGGCAGTAGGCGCGACCACCTTGATGTCAACCCAGAAGGGGTTGCCGGTGACCAAGCCGAAGACCACGCCCTTGTCGTCGCGCAGGCGCCAATAGCCGCGATAAGCGCCGGTCGTCGAGGGGGCCACCAAGTTGACGGAAACATCCACGGCTTGGCCGGGGGCCACCACCGCGCCGAGCGGCACCACCGACGGGCCGCCCATGGCATCACCGTGGTCGAAGACCAGCGAATAGTTCTGCCAGGTGCAAGTGCCCACGTTCTGCAATCGCCAAGTTTTGGTGAAGTGCTGATTGGGCAAGAAAGCCGTACCGTCGGGCACGGTGACGTCTTTCACGAAATGGGCAAGGTTGCACGGCTTGGGGGTAGGGGTAGGCGGCGGCGCCGTCGGTTGCGGCGTGGCCGTGGGCACGGGCGAAGCGGTGGGCGCAGGTGAGGGCGAAGGGCCTGGCGGGGGCGTATCGGACGCGGCCGCCGTAGGCTGCCCCATCGCCGTTAGGGTCTGCTGCGCCAACACAGCCTGCACGGTCTGGGCGGCCGCCGTCTGCGCTGCAGCGGGGGAAGGCGCATTCCCCTGGGTCGGCAAACTACACGCCAGAACGACCAACAGAACGAAAGACAACGCTCCAAAGATCCACTTCCTTTTCATCTTAGCCTCCTGAAAAATATTCGGAGAAAATGGCCTTCCCCGTTGCAAAGAATGCACCCTCAATACATTTTATTTATACCACAGGAAACACCCTCCCCCTAAAAACATGGTAAACTACCGCTCATCCCCTCTGCAAAGGAACGGTCTCCCGCGATGAATGTTGGCTACCTCTACGCCCTGCTGGCCTATCTGTTGTGGGGGCTTTTTCCTATTTACTGGCAACCGCTGGAAGCCATCCCCGCCACGCAGCTCATCGGCCACCGCATCGTGTGGTCGTTCGTCTTCATGGTAGCCTTTTTGGCCGTCATCAAGCAGACCCGCCGCCTGAGCGGGCTGTTCACCAACCGGCGCGTCGTGTTGACCTACGGCTTCGCGGGGGCCCTGTTGGCAGGCAACTGGCTGACCTACGTCTGGGGCGTTACCCACGGCCATATTGTGGAAGCCAGCTTGGGCTATTTCATCAACCCTCTGCTCAGCGTATTGCTGGGGCTGGTCGTGCTCAAAGAGCATTTGTGGCCTTGGCAATGGGCCGCCATTGGCCTGGCGACGCTCGGCGTGGCTTACCTCACCTGGACGTATGGCCGCCTGCCGTGGATTGCGCTGGCCTTGGCGATTACCTTCAGCCTCTACGGCCTGGTGACCAAAACCGCCCCGCTGGACGCCCTCGACGGCCTCACCCTGGAAACCGGCCTGCTCTTTCTGCCCGCATTGGCTTTTCTGCTGTGGTGCGAAGCCCAGGGACAAGGGGCTTTCGGCCATGCCGGGGCACTCGCCAACGCCATGATGGTTGGGGCGGGGGCGGTGACGGCAGTCCCCTTGTTGTTCTTCGGGGCAGCCGCGCGGCGGGTGCCGCTCAGCGTGCTGGGCATTTTGCAATACCTTGCCCCCACGCTGCAATTCCTGCTCGGTGTGCTGGCCTATCACGAGCCTTTCACCCATTCTCACCTCATCGGCTACAGCCTGGTGTGGGCGGCGCTGGCGATCTTCTGGGTCGAAGGCGGCCTGCGCCACCGTCAATCGCCACAACCTGTGCCAGAGGCATAGCAACACTTTCTCCCGCTCAGCGTGTTGTATAGCAGTGAGCCACGCATGGCTCCGCGTTTCCCATTCCTTTTCACGGAGTGTGCCATGACCACTTACACCCCCACCTATGCCCGAAGAACCGTCCTCATACCGACGCTGTCAGGCGTCGGCAACGCTGCCTTGATCATCGCTGCCAGCCTGTTCATTGCCGCGATGGCGCACGTGCGCCTGCCGCTGCCGTTCACTCCCGTGCCCATTACCGGCCAGACCTTTGCGGTACTGCTGGTGGGGGCAGCGTTGGGAAGCCGACGCGGCGCAGCGGCGGTGCTGGCTTATCTAACGGAAGGCGCCCTTGGCTTGCCGGTTTTCGCCAGCGGGGCCGGTTTGGCCTACCTGTTGGGTCCCACTGGCGGCTACCTGTTCGGCTTCCTGGCCGCGGCGTGGCTGAGCGGCCTGCTCGCCGAACGCGGCCACGACCGCCGCGCCGCCACCGCCTGGCTGGGCTTCCTGCTGGGCGAGGCCGCAATCTATGCCCTGGGCGTGCCGTGGCTGGCGCATTTCGTCGGCTTCCCCCACGCCATCACGATGGGGCTGCTGCCCTTCCTGCTCGGCGACTTCCTCAAAGCCCTCGCCGCCGGCCTGCTCCTGCCCGCCGCGTGGCGCTTCACGAAGCGATAAGTCATGGATACCCAAACCCTCGAAAACCGCTACACCTCTGGCCTTTACGCCAAACGGCCAGTGACCATCGTGCGCGGTCAGGGCGCCCAGGTATGGGATGAGCAAGGGCGAGCCTACATCGACTGCGTGGCGGGGCACGGCGTGGCCAACATCGGCCACAGCCACCCCAAAGTGGTGGAAGCCCTGCGCGCCCAGGCCGAGCGCATCATCACCTGCCCCGAAATGTTCTACAACGATACCCGCGCCCGCTTGCTGGAACGCCTCGGCAACCTGGTGCCGGGCATGACGCGGGTTTTCCTGTGCAATTCAGGCACCGAAGCCGTGGAAGCCGCCATCAAGTTCGCCCGCTTCAGCACCGGCCGAGCGGGCATCGTGGCCGCGATGCGGGGGTTCCACGGGCGCACCCTGGGCGCGCTTTCCGCTACCTGGAACAAAAAATATCGCGCCCCGTTTCAGCCCCTGGTGCCGGAATTCACCCACGTGCCTTACAACAATCCGGCGGCGCTGGAAAGCGCCGTCACCGAGAACACCGCCGCGGTGCTGCTGGAAGCCGTGCAAGGGGAAGGCGGCATTCACCCCGCAACGCCGGAATTCCTGCAAACAGCCCAAAACGTCTGCCGCGAGCGCGGCGCGCTGCTCATCATCGACGAAATTCAAAGCGGCATGGGGCGCACCGGCAAGATGTTCGCCTTCCAGCACAGCGATGTGCAGCCCGACCTGGTGACGATGGCCAAGGGCATTGCCGGCGGCGTGCCCATGGGCGCGGTGCTCATCGGCGAGCGCGTCGCGGCGCTGAAGCCGGGCATCCACGGCACCACCTTCGGCGGCAACCCGCTGGCCGCGGCGGCTTCCCTCGCCACGCTGGAGGTGCTGGCCGAAGAGCGTCTCCCCGAAAGGGCTGCCGAGATGGGCGCCTATTTCTTGGAACGCCTGCGCGCCATCGAAAGCCCCCTCATCCGCGAGGTGCGCGGTGTGGGGCTGATGCTCGGTGTGGAGCTGAAGCGCAAGGTTGCGCCGGTCATCCAAGCCTTGATGGAACACGGCGTTCTGGCGCTGCCTGCCGGCATGACGGTCATCCGTTTTCTGCCGCCGCTGGTGATCACTCGCGAGCAGGTCGACGCCGTGGTCGCGGCGCTGGAGGCCGTCCTGGCAACGGCTTCACAGTGAACCCCTCTGCCGTGCGGCAGGCCAAACCTCCACCAACTGCCCCCTCGTTTTCCGAAAGCGAGGGGGTTTTCGTCACAGCAACGAACACGCCTCAAGCCCAACGAAAACGAACGCCCGCGGGCGCTTACCCGCGGGCGTGAGAGGCTGTGATGTTCTTGCGTAGTTCGGTTTAGTATTCCGGCATCGGCGGGGTGGCCGGTTTTTCTTCCGGAATTTCGGTGATCAGCGCTTCGGT
>CAYVHG010000112.1:0-7310 GCA_964450875.1 uncultured Anaerolineaceae bacterium
TCGGCATCCTCGGGCGGAATCAAGAAGCCGTTTTCCCCTTCGGCCACGACGTCCAGGAACCCGCCCACCGCCCCGGCGACGACAGCCAGCCCCTTGGCCAAGGCTTGTACGCCTACGATGGGCAACCCTTCGCTGCGGGAAGGCATGAACAAAATGTCGCCTTCCTCGAAATGCTCCAGCACCTGCTGAGGCGTGACCCAGCCCGGGAAGGCAAAGCGAGAGGCCAAACCTTCGGCCTGCACGGCGGCTTCCACCTCGGCACGCAGAGGGCCATCGCCCAACATCGTGCAGCGCCACGGCAAGTCGCGCAGACGGCTTAGCACGCGTACCACTTGAAGCGGGTTTTTCTGTGGCATGAAACGCGCCGCGAAAAGGATGTGCGGCGGCTGGTGCAGGTGCAATGCCCGAGGGCGCAGGGTTTCCACATCCACACCGTTGGGGATGACCTCCACGTCGACCGGGTAAGAAGCCGTGGCCAAACGGCGGGTGAACTCGCTCACCGCGCTGATTCGAGCCGCCCCCTGCCAGATTGGCCGGGTGAATGGGCCAATCCAGCGAAACCAGCGGCTTGTCTTTTCCGGGGCACCGCCCGGCACATCGCCCAAGTGCGCGGTCAGCACATACGGCACGCCGGTGAGCCGAGCTACGGCCCACGCCGCGGCGCCAGCCGGCACGGCAAAATGGGCGTGGATGACGTCGGGCTTCCAGCGGCGCGCCATGCGCCCCCCGACCAGAACGGCAGCGGCGACGTAACATCCCATCGCCCGCAAGTCGGCGCGATAGGCTTCGCGGCGGCATGATCGTAGCCGAAAGACTTCCACGCCCTCGTCGGTCTCGCTGTGGGGCAAGCGGCCGTGGTGGGCCGTAAGCACGCGTACCTCGTGGCCGCGCTGAACCAGCCCGCGCGCCACATCCTGCGCTACCTTACCGCCCCCGCCCCCTACCGGCGGATATTCGTGGGTGAACACCAAAATTCGCATGGGCTACTGCTTGGAGGCGGCATTCAGCACCCGCCGCACGGTGTAGGTGGGCTTCCCCTGGGCTTCGTGGTAGGTGCGTACCAGCAGTTCCGCAATCAGACCCATCAAAATGGATTGGAAGCCCAAAATGACGAACATCAAACTCAACTGAAAGAGCGGTGAAGTGAACAGCGCGACGTGCCAGAAAATGCGGCGAATGATGAGGAAAACCAACAACAGGCTGCTGGGCAAAATCAATGCCAGCCCCATGCCACCAAAGAGGTAAATGGGCTTGTGGAAATAGCTCAGCAAGAATTTCACCGTGAACAGATCCAAAATCACCTTCAGGGTGCGCACGAGGCCATATTTCGACTTGCCGAACCGGCGAGGGTGGTGGCGCACCGGCATCTCGGTGATGCGAGCGCCGACCGAAGCGGCGTAAGCCGGGATGAAGCGATGCATCTCGCCATAAAGGCGGAAGCCTTCCAGCACCTCACGGCGGTAAGCCTTGAGGGTGCAGCCATAATCGTGCAGGTACACGCCCGTGACCCACGAAATCAGTGCGTTGGCCATGCGGGAAGGCAGCACTCGGGTGAGGAAAGCATCTTGGCGGTCTTTTCGCCAGCCGCTGACCACATCGTAACCCTCTTCGATTTTGGCCACCAGGCGGGGAATATCGCGCGGGTCGTTTTGCAAATCGGCATCCATCAGCACAATGAGGTCGCCCGTTGCGTGGTCGATGCCCGCCGCAATGGCCGCCGTTTGCCCAAAATTGCGCCGCAGGAAGACCACCCGCACCCGTTCAGGCGCCTCGGCGGCGAGGCGTTCCAGCACCTCAACGCTCCCGTCGGTGCTTCCATCGTCCACCAGCACGACTTCCCACGGGTAGCGGCAGCCGGCCAGTGCCTCGTCCAGCGCCTTGGCCAGCAGCGGCAAATTCTCGCGTTCGTTGTAGACCGGAATAACCACCGAGATTTTCACGGCTTGCTCCTCAGCATGATTTCCAATTTGCCTTGTCGCCCCAAGCACTCCGGCACCAGCGAAATCTCCTGGCGGATGGCAAAACCGGCGGCCTCAAAGGGAGGCGGGGGCCCATCGAGCAACACGTGCTCATCGGTGACGACGACATTGGCCTGGGCGAGCCATTGTTGTGCCAGCGTCGGGTTCCAATAGCCCCAGGAAGCCAGATTTTGCGGGTCGCCGCCGTTTCGGAAATTGTAATGGTCGTTGAGCTGTTGGGGGAACAGCTTGAGGCCGCGTGTGCGGAGCAGCACGGTGGGAGAATAGGCGTCCCAGTAGACGGTTGCACCCGGGGGGATGGCGCGAGCCAACGCCTCAGCCGCCTGCCGGTGGGCGGCCAGCACATCGGGGGCGCAGTCGTAGGGCCGCCACGCGCCGCTTAGGGGGGAGATCAAAGCGAGGATAGCCACCCCGGCGATCCACGCCTGCTGTAGGGGGATCTGCCAATGTTTTATCAAGAACAATACTCCCAGGAAAGGTATGAGAAACACAAGGCCCCAGACCACCCGGGCTGCGTCGGTCACAGGTAGTTGGGGAAGAAGGTGGAAATGCGGCCAGCCGATGGCTCGTTGCAAGAGGAACGCGCCGCCACGAAAGCCAAGGCGTTGGAACGCGTGGGAAAGGCCATCCAACATTCCCGGAAAATTGATCGCTGCTAATAGGGCGAAGAGCAACCCTGCCATCTTTTGCCCTGCTGGCCATCGAGAGGGGTGTTCCCACTTTTGGTGTAAGCCTACCGCACCGATGACTATCATCAGCGGAGCGTAGAAGCCACTGTAGGGGGCAAAGCAATCTATGCAATAGGATTTGCCCACCGACGCCCAGGCGTGAAATAAAATCAGCACCCATGTCAGCACGATGCCGGCCCCAAGGGCGCGTTGAGGGAAAGTTTGGGGGCGTTTCGCGCTTGTCCACGCGGCCATAGCAGCGAAGAGCCCCCCCCAGGCCAGCGGCCAGGCCAGCAGAGCGTTGGCCAAGGCCGTCAGCCGTTGCCAGAGGTTTATCTCGGTTCCAAATGCGCGCGGCGCATGGCTGAGATCCACGCCGAATCGAGGGGGCACGTGCAACCATGGCGCCCAGCGCGCCCACAGCCAAACAATGCGCGGCCAGTACAGGGCGTGCATGCCCAAAATGACGGCCAGCGACGCCCCCCAAAACCATGCACTGCGCCGCGGCCACGCCCATGATACGAAAAGCCCGATCAATGCCCAAGCAATCACCATGTTGAGGCGGGTCATGACCATCAGCCCGGCGAGCAAGCCGCCCAAGGCCAGCCGTCCTTTGGTAGGGCGTTCCTTCGCGATCAGCGCCAGCACCCAAACCAACATGGCTGCAACGGTGGCTTGTGAAATGGCCAGGCTGTAGATTTTCGCTGCCGCGGGCATGGCCGCAAATGCCCACACCGCCGCAGCGGCCCACCTCTGGTCGGCTACGCGGCGTACCAGCAGCCACAGCCCAACCAGCATCACCAGCGCAGCCACGATCGAGAAATACCGCCCCACATCCAGCCCCGGCCCAAACCACTGCTGCACTTTGCCGGGAATCCAGAACGAGAGCGGCATGTGGTTGGTCCAGGGGCCGTCGGGCTGGAAGGGCCGATACACCCCGCGCGCGAAGAGCAGCCCTTTGTAAAGGTAGGTGCCTTCGTCCAATACCGGTTGTTGATGGTGGGCGAAATGGAAGGCCGAAGCAGCGAAGGCGATTGCGCCCAAAGCCGCTGCTGCATGCCAGAAAGGGCTTGCTGGGTCTTGCACGCTGTGCCACCGTCGGGATAGCCACGCGCTCACTTCATGCTCCTGTTGCGATTTGTGAAGCCCAAGCCCGTTCTGCCTGATACCACGCCACCGTGCGGCGGATGCCTTCCGGCAGTGGTACGGTAGGCTTCCAGCCCAACAAGCGCCGGGCTTTTTCGATGCTGGCCCATGTGGTTTCCACATCGGCGGGGTGGCGCGGTTCGTGCACGATGTTCGCCTTCCGCCCCACCGCTTCCTCGATGAGGGCAATGAGCTCCGTGACCGTATACGGCTGGTCGCCGCCCAGGTTGACGATTTCATACCCCAGCGGCTTCAGGCCGAGCAACGTGCCGCGGGCGATGTCGTCGACGTAAGTGAAATCGCGCGATTGCGAACCGTCGCCAAACAGCCGTAAGGGGCGGCCTTCGCTAATCCATTGGATGAAACGAAAGGGCGCCATATCGGGGCGGCCAGCAGGCCCATAGACGGTGAAGTAGCGGAAGACGGTCACATCGAGGCCGTAGAGGCGATGGTAAGTGTAGCAAAGCGTTTCGGCGGCCTTTTTGCTGGCGGCATAAGGGGAAAGCACGCGGTCGGTGTTGGCGTCTTCCCTGTAGGGCACCGCGTTGCCTTCGCCGTAAAGGCTGGAGGTGGAAGCCTGCACGAACTTGGGCACTCCGACGCGGCGGCTCATTTCCAGCAAGTTGAGCGCGCCGGTAGTGTTGGTTTCGATATAGACCCACGGATTTTCGACGCTGTACCGCACACCCGCCCGCGCCGCAAGATTGATGACCGCGTCGAAAGATTCGCTTTCGCCCAGGGCAAACACGGCAGCCCGGTCGGTAATGTCGAGGGCGTGGAAAGCGAACCCCGCGCGGCTGCTTAGCCGTGCGAGGCGGTAATCTTTCAAGCGCCGGTCATAGGCATTGTCGAGGTTGTCCACCCCCACCACCGTATGCCCTGCATCCAGCAGCATTTCGGCCACGCGCGAAGCGATGAAACCGGCCACGCCGGTTACCAGATAGTGGGGCATGGGAGGCTCCTCGCTTTAGAACAGCGAAAGCTGTTTGGGTTGCTGCTTTTCGGGCGGTGTTTCCAGCTCGGTTTCGGGAATCTCGGCAGCTCGGCGGATGAGCTCCGGCAGTTGGGCGAAATCGGCTTCCACCACGCGGCGCAAGGAAGGCTGGTGCAGTGCCGCTGCCGGGTGATACATGGGCACGACCAGCTGGCCGCGCACCTTGAACGGTTGGCCGTGGATCTGGCTGATTTTGGCGTTGGGGATGAATTTCGCCATCGAGAAGCGGCCCAGCGTGACGATGACCTTGGGGCGGATGGCTTGAATTTGCCGGTCGAGGTAGGGAGCGCAGGCCGTGAGTTCTTCTGGCTCAGGGTCGCGGTTGCCCGGCGGGCGGCATTTGATGACGTTGGTGATGTAAACATCTTCCCGTTTGAGGCCAATGCCTTCCAGTAACTCGTCCAAGAACTGCCCGGCGGCGCCCACAAAGGGCCGCCCCTGCACGTCTTCGTGGAAGCCGGGGGCCTCACCAATGAACATAATTTCGGCATTGGCGGGGCCTTCCCCGGGCACGGCTTTGCGCCGCGCCAGGTGTAAAGGGCATTTGGTGCAAGCGTTGACCTCTTGCGCCACTTCGCTCAAAATCTGCTCAGCGTTCATGGGCTTTGTCTCCTTCTGCCGGGGAGTGCAGCATCACGGTCATGATGAGCGCGTCTTCGCCGTTGTCGGTGTAGTATTTCGGCCGGCGGCCTACCTCTCGGAAGCCATAACGCCGGTAAAGCGCCTGAGCGGGGAGGTTTCCGGCGCGTACTTCCAGCGTGGCCAGCCGCGCACCGGCTGCTCGCGCGGCCGCGAGCAGCGTTTCCAGCAGCTGGCGGGCGATGCCCTGCCGCCGAAAGTCCGGATGCACCGCCAAGGTGGCGACGTGGGCCTCGTCGACAATGAGCCACAGCACCACGAACCCTACCACGCGGCCTTCGACCTCGGCAACCCACAGCCGGGAATGGGGGCTGTGGTGCATCTCGTGGGCGTAGGCGGAAGGCGGCCACGGCGTGGTGAAGGCCTGGCGGTCGAGCGCCTGCACGGCCGGTAGGTCGGCGTCTTCCATCGGGCGAATGGTAACCATCATGCTGGGATGGGGGTGCCGGTGTGCAGGTAAATGGGCGCCAGGGAGGCTGCGGCGTCGGTGTGGCCTTGCTTCCAGCGCTGCCAGGCCAACTCGGCCAGGTAAGCCGGTCGGCGGGCGCAGGCCGCGGGGGAAGGCAAATGCACGGTTTTGTATTTGCGTCTTAGGCGCGAACGCTCGTCGGCGGTGAGCTCGCCGCAAACCACCGTTGGTTTCCGAATGCGCTGGGCCAAAGTCTCTGCTGTAAAGATTTCCGGCGCGCCCGCGGCTTGCCACCGGCCCTCGCGCTGGGTGTACCATCCCACTGCCAACCGCCCCCGCCCGGCGGGCAACACTGCGGCCAGAGAGGGGAAAGCCTCGTCGAGCGGCACAGCGGCCGCAACGGCATCCAGCGTGGGAACGCCTACCAACGCCAGCCCGCCCACGAGGGCCAACCCTTTGGCGAAGGCCAACCCAATGCGCAGCCCGGTGAACGAGCCCGGCCCCAGCGCAACGCCCACGGCCTGCACATCTTCCATGCTAAAACCGGTGTGTCGAAGCACCTGCGCCACGAGCGGGGCGAGCTCTTGTGTGTGGCGGCGGCCACTGCGCCAGTAGGCTTCTGCCAGCACCCGCGCCCCGTCGTACAAAGCAACGCCGATTTGGGTGGTCGAAGTATCCAAAGCAAGCAACATCGTAGGCCCTCACACGCCCCGCAGGATTGCCGCCCGCAACGCGCGTACCAGCGCGCGGGGCCGCTCGCCTTGTGGGTGAAAAGTCAACGCCCGCTGAGACTCACCCAGCCACACAAAGCGCACGGTGAGCCGCTCGCTCGGCAAGGCTTCGGCAATCACATTGGCCCATTCCACCACCAGAGGCGCTTCTTCGGCCAGCGATGGAATGTCCAGGTCCCATGCCTCGGCAGGGCCGCTCAGGCGGTAGGCATCCACATGATACAGGCGGCCGCCGTCGCCGCGCTGGTAGACGTTGACCACTACGAAGGTGGGGCTGGAAACCGCATCGGTGGAGCCCCAGCCGGCAGCCAGGCCTTGCACGAAGGTGGTCTTGCCGCCGCCCAAATCGCCTTCCAGCGCGAGCACATCCCCGGGGCGCAGCTGCTTCCCCAAGCGCAGCCCCAGCCGCCGAGTCTGGTCGGCTGAGCGGGTAATGAATTCCAGCGCGTCTGCTCGCAAAATCGCCATCGCCTTTCATTATACCAGCCGTCGCCGATATGGGCATCTTGCCAAGGTTGAGGCGGCGAAAAGAGAAACTTGCCCTTCCTGGGGTGGCGTGGTAAACTTGCGCCCAACGATTGCCTACAATTGCATAGGATGTTTCCTCATCCAGAGAGGTGGAGGGACCGGCCCTGTGAAGCCTCGGCAACCAGGCGTTGCGCCTTGTGCAGCGCGCCCAGGTGCCAATTCCGGCAGGCCAATTGGCCTGGAAGATGAGGGTTGAAATGCCTTTCAGCCTTCCGC
>CAYVHG010000113.1:0-4941 GCA_964450875.1 uncultured Anaerolineaceae bacterium
GTACACTGTGACGATGTTGGGGTGGCTCAGGCGGGCGGCCGCGGTGGCTTCCTGCCGGAAGCGGGCGCGAAAACGCTCGTCGCGGGCGTATTCTTCCCGCAAGATTTTCACCGCGACCGGGCGCTCTAACCGCCGGTCCCGCGCATAATAGACATAAGCCATGCCCCCGCGCCCTAACAGACGCTGGAGCTCGTAGCGCTCGGCTAACAGGGAAGTTGTGGGTTCCATCATCTCGCCTCACAGCAGGGAAGGGCCGGGAAGATATTTTACCGCGGTACCTGGAAGTGGGCGCTGGCGTTCGAGGCGCCGCTGTGGCGCGCTTTCCTGAAATGGGGGACGAAGGAGGGTGAAAGGGAAACGAACACCGATGATTTCGCCTTCCCCTTGACAGCTCCCCTCTTCGGGAGTAAACTCCATACTGACCGGTCAGTCAGTTATTTGGAGAGGTTGTCATGCCTCCTCGCCCCGACGTCAGCGCAGAGCGCAAAAATCAAATTCTCGAGGCTGCCCTGCGGGTCTTTGCCCGCCGGGGCTTCCACAAAGCCCGCATGGACGATATTGCAGCAGAAGCGCGCCTCAGCAAAGGCGCGCTTTATTGGTATTTCCAGGGTAAAGACGCCATCTTGCAGGCGTTGGTAGACAAAGTGTTCAGCCTCATCATGCGCGATATGCTGCGCATCGCCGGAAATCACGACCAGCCGGTGCCTGAACGCCTGCGGCAGGTCGCCCGCGGCGCGGAAGAGAGCGTGGCTTTTTTCGAGGCCGCGATGCCGTTCATGCATGAAATCTATGCCCTCGCCACGCGCCCCGGCCCTGTGCGCACTGCCATGCAGGGATATTACCGCCGCTACAAGGCCGCTCTCGCCGACTTGCTCGCCGAAGGCATGGCGCGAGGCGAATTGCGCCCCCACGACCCGGCTGTGATGGCCGTGGCTTTCATCGTCCAGTTCGAGGGCCTGCTTTTGCTGTGGGTGGTTTCCCCCGAAGACTTCGACTTGCACGCCCACTGGCAGCCGATGGCCGAGTTTTTCATCCAAAGTCTGCTGTCGGAAGGGACGCAGGCCGCAAGATGAGCCGTTTTTGGCTTCTTGGCATCGGCGATATGGCCTCTCGCGACCCATCCCATCCATAAGGAGCGTACCATGCCCCCTCTGATTGCCCTTCAGGATGTGAGCAAAATCTACCGCATGGGCGAAGTGGAAGTCCACGCCCTGCGGGGCCTTCGTTTGGAAATCCCGCGCGGGCAGTTCGTGGTGTTGCTGGGGCCTTCGGGTTCCGGCAAGACCACCACGCTCAACCTGCTCGGCGGTCTGGACCGGCCGACCTCCGGGCAGGTGTTGATCGAAGGGGAAGACATTACGCAATACGACGACCGTCGTCTCACGGCCTATCGTGCCCAGAAAGTGGGCTTTGTCTTTCAGTTCTTCAATTTGATTCCCACGCTGACCGCCGCGGAAAACATTGCCTTTGCTCTGGAGCTGACCACCCGTGACCGTGCGGTCATCCGCCGCCGCACGGAGGAATTGCTTGCCTTGGTAGGGCTGGAAGACCGCGGCAACCACTTCCCCAGCCAGCTCTCGGGCGGGGAACAGCAGCGGGTAGCGATTGCGCGCGCCCTCGCGGGCCGCCCTTCGATCTTGCTGGCCGACGAGCCGACCGGCAATTTGGATGTGGAAACCGGCCGTCAGGTGTTGCGGGCGCTGCGCGACCTCAACCGCGAAGCGGGCGTGACGGTGGTGTTGGTCACCCACAACACCGCCATTGCCCCCATGGCCGACCGGATCGTGCGGTTGCACAGCGGCACGGTGGCTGCCGATGAACTCGTCGCCACCCCGCAAGCGCCAGAGAGCCTGAATTGGTAACCTCGGCGGGCAAAGAGCCCTTTTCTTGGAAGGAGCGTTGTGATGACGCCGACTTTGTGGAAGAAAACCCGACGCGACCTCCGGGCTGCCTGGGCGCAGAACCTTGCGCTGGTGGTCATCGTTGCGTTGGGTGTCATCAGCCTGGTTGCGTTGACAGGCGCCTATCGCGACCTGGGGACATCCTATCATCATACTTACGAAACCTTGCATTTTGCCGACCTGACGGTGCGGGTGCAGTCGGCTCCCCAGGAAGCCGCTGCACAGGTCGCGCGCGTTGCCGGTGTGAGCGCCGTCACGGCTCGTTTGGTCGCCGATACCGGCTACCTGCTCCCCAATGGGGAGCCCATTCGCGCCCGCCTCATCGGCATTCCTGCGGAAGGCCCCCCAGCGGTCAATCGGGTGCAGGTGCTGGAAGGCGCCCCCCTTGCCCCTGATGACCCCAACGGCGTGTTGGTGGAATCGCACTTTGCCGAAGTGTACGACCTGCACCCCGGCGACACGGTCACCCCCCTTGTGTTGGGACGCAAACAAACGTTCACCGTACGGGGCATTGCGGCCAGCCCGGAATACCTCGTCGTGAGCCCCAGCCGTCAGGAACTGCTCCCCTCGGCACGGACTTTTGGGGTTTTCTTTGTGCCGCTCTCTACCCTCCAGCGGTTGATGAACGCCCCCGGCCAGGTCAACGAATTTTGTCTGTTGCTCACCCCCGGTGCCGACCGCCAGACCGTGCTGCACCAGGTGGAAGCCGTCTTGCAGTCCTACCATGTGGATTCCGCAACCTGGCAGGCCGATCAGCCTTCCAATGCTGCCCTGCACATGGACCTGGAGGGTTATCGGGAAATGGGTGAGGCCATCCCGGCTCTGATTTTGCTCGTAGCAGCGCTTTCGCTTTATATCATGTTGGGGCGGTTGGTGCGTTCCCAGCGCACCCAAATTGGCTTGATGAAGGCGTTGGGTTATAGCAACCGAGCGGTGATGGGGCACTATGTTGCCCTGGCGCTGGTTGTCGGCACGGTGGGGGCTGTAGCAGGGGCGGGCTTGGGCACGTTGGCGGCAAGCGGCATTACCCGGGCCTACGCCAACGAGTTGGGCATTCCCTTGGTGCAGACGCGGGTTTACCCTGACCTGATGTTGATAGGGTTGGGCATCAGCCTGGTCATGGCAGCATTGGCCGCGTGGGGGCCGGCGCGGCACAGCGCGCACATGCGTCCGGCCCAGGCCATGCGTCTCGACCCCGCCGAGGCACTTACGCCGGGCCACCGCAGCCTGCTGGAACGCCTGCTGCCTGCTTCGACTTCCCTGGCCGTGCGCCTGCCTTTGCGGAACGTCTTTCGGGCTCGCGGCCGCGCCCTGAGCACTGGCTTTTCGATAGTGTTTGCTTTCGTGCTGGTGCTCTTTTCTTGGGGCATGTTGGATTCCATGAACTATCTTCTCAACCGCACCTTCCAGCAGGTGGAGCGCTGGGATTTGATGACGGTGTTCGACCGTCCTCAAACCGAAGCCGCTTTGAAGCAAGTGCAGGGTTGGCAGGGGGTGAAGGCGGCGACGCCTGGCTTGATGCTGCCTGTGACGCTTCGGGCTCATGGCAAGCGAAAGGACGTGCTTCTATATGCTCTGCCGCCTGATCAGCAAATGCACCACTGGCAACTGGAAGACGGTGTGACCCCGGCGGAGGCCCTGCGCGACGACGGTATTTTGCTGACGCCGCCGCTGGCGCAGGCGCTGGGGGTGCAGGTAGGCGATACGGTGCGAGTGCAAACGCCTTTTGGCGAAAAGCAGGCCGTGGTGCGCGCCCTGGCCGAGGAACTCTATGGCTCGACGGTCTTCGTGAGCCTGGAAACGGCCAATCGGTGGGTCGGTGCGCCGGTGCCTATGTTCAATCTGTTGTATGTGCGTGCCGACCCTGCCCAAGCGCCGACGCTCAAAAAGGCGCTTTTCCACCTGCCCGGCGCAGCCAGTGTGCAGATCAAAAGCAAAATGGAAGACGACTGGCGCAGCTTCATGGGGCTGTTTTACCTCTTCATGGGGTTCATCGTTGCCTTCGCGGTGGGCATGGCTTTTGCCGTCTTGTTCAACACCATGACGGTCAGTGTGTTGGAGCGCCAGCGTGAATTGGCGACCATGCGCGCCATCGGCACGCCGGTGGGGCGCATTGGCCGTATGATTGCGCTGGAAAGCGTGGTGTTATGGCTGTTGGCGTTGGTGCCGGGGCTGGTGCTGGGTTGGTACACCACCGTGGCGCTTGCGAAAAGTTTCAGCACCGACCTCTTTTGGATGACGGCCTACATTGCGCCGCGCAGTTACGTCATCACGGCTGTGGGCATCTTGCTGACCATGCTGTTGGCCTCTCGCCCCGCCATCCGCCGCATTGGCCGCCTCAATCTTGCCGAAGCGACCAAGATGTTGACGTGAAAGATATTGCCTGCCTCCCTCCAAATGCTGCCGCCCCCCGGAAAGTGCTTCCAGGGGGCGGCGGCGCGTCTACTATGGGGGCAGATGAGGCCTGCTGCGTTGCGGGCTCAGTCGGCTTTTTCTTCGCCGTCAGCGGGTTCCTGTTCGTGGTGATGGTGAGGGGGCAGATCGAGCTTGGGCAAAGGCTTTTCGGGGGCTTCCCCGTGGCTCATAGGGTCGAAAACCGTTTGGGCGACCCACAAGTGCTCTGCCGCCGCGGCAAAGGCTGCTTCGGCATAGGCGCGCGCGCTGGCAAACAGGGCTTCTCGGGCCTCTTCGCTCAGGTTCTTCAGCCAACGCTCACGGGCTTCGTCGTCGGGCAAGGCTGCGCCTTCGCGCAACAGGGCTTTCAGGTCAAGTTCATTCAATGTCGATTCCTCTTTGGCTTCTGGCTCTGGGCTGGACTGTGCGTTACGGCCCGGGGTGGAGTGGGAAAGTAGGGGCGCTCGTGACCCGAATGAGCACTGCTTGGACGGCCAAGCGCCAGCGATAGCGCTCAGAAGTCGGGTCGTAGCCCTGGCATGTCAGCAAGGTGACCCAGTCGAGGTCTTTGTGTTGCAAGGGGCGCAGGTCACGCGGTGACACGCGCATCACGTCGCGCACGGCGTAGGTATAGACCATGCCGAAG
>CAYVHG010000114.1:0-2721 GCA_964450875.1 uncultured Anaerolineaceae bacterium
CCACTGCCAACGCCGAAACCACGTTCAGCGAGCGCTTTACGCCCCACATGGGCAATGCAACCACCGCGTCCGCCCGCGCCAGCAAAGCCGGGTCCAGCCCCGCGACCTCGTTCCCCACGGCTACGACCACCCGTGAGGGCAGCCTGCCTTGTAACAGCTCGGCAAACGGCACCGCCGCCGCGGCGGTTTCCAAAGCCCACAACGTCCACCCTTTGGCCTGCAACCGAGCTGCGAGTTGCACACTGTTAGGGTGAGCGCTCCACGGCACCCGCCGCTCGGCACCCAGCGCGGTTTTGGCAATCCCGCGGTGGGGTGGTGTAGGGGTGATACCGGCCAAGTAGAGATGCGCTACCCCTGCGCCGTCTGCCGTGCGAAACGCCGCCCCGACGTTGTAGGCGGAACGGACGTTGTCGAGCAATACAGCCACGGGGGGGCTTGGCGGTGGGGGAGGGGGGTCAGCACCTTCCTGCCTCGCAGGGGGCACTATCGCGGCAACGTGGGCGTCTCCGCCGCAGCGCGGGCAACGGCCGCCATGACGGGGCTCGCGGAGGGGAGCCTCCACATACCGGAAGCCGCACGCTTCGCATTCCCAAAACACCCCCAGGGGAGCAGGCTCAGCCCGCCTCATCCCGGCCTTCCTCGAAAATACGGTAATAGCCCCGGTCCAGCTCGTCATCGGAAAGGTGGGCATAGCGCTGGGTCACCGCAATGTTGCTATGGCGGGCGAGTTCCTGCGCCAGTTTGAGGTTACCCCCGCTGCCTATGAGCACGGCGGTGACGAAGTAATGCCGAAACGAGTGGGGCGTGATGGTGCCGGCCGCCTCCGGTCCCAAGGCTTCCCGCACTCGCTGGGCAACGATGTTGCGGCCAGTGGCGGTGCTGATGGGCAGCACCTTCTTGCCAGCCCCGCGGTCGTGGCGCGCGAAAAGGGGCAGGGAACGCAACGGCCGGCCGGAAGCCCCATCCAACGCGCTACGGGCCTGGAGGTAATCTTGCAGTGCCCGCAAAGCCCGGCGGGAAAACCGCACCACGGCCTGCTTGTCGCCCTTGCCGATGATGACAGCGCGGCCTTCGTGCCAATCGATGTCGCCGCGGCGGAGGGCGCAGGCCTCGTGCACCCGCAAGCCAGTATCGGCCAGCGTGAGAAGGAAAGCGCGGTCGCGCAGATCGCGCAGGCGCGCCGCAGGGTCGTCTTGCTGCGCGGCGCGGTTGGCGAGGGATTTCGTATAGGCGAGCACGGCTTCGATGGCCTCGCGCGGGAATTGGGGAAGCCGGATGCCAGTCCGCCGCCCGCGCTGCCGAATGAGCAAACGCACCCTTGGCAAATTGACGGCTGCCAGGTTCTCGGCCGCCAGATATGCGAAAAAGCCCGCAATGGCCGTCAGATAAAGCCGCTCGGTGGCCGGGGCCATGCCCTTGAGGTCGGCGGCAAACCACGCGACCGCATCTTCGGGCAGCGCGGTGACCGGCGTCTCGGCAGGAGGTAGGGCGCGGTTTTCCAACATCTGGCGGAAAGCCCGCACTGCGTTGCGATATGTGCGCGCGGTATTGGCGCTGCGGGCCAAAGCCACGCTGTCGAGATAGGCAGCGAGCGCATCTGCCACGGTAGGGCCGAGCGAGGGCGAAGCAGAGTGCTGGGATGAGGCATTGGCTGCCGCGCCCGTCGTGCCCTCTGCTGTTGGGGAAGACAGCGCTTCAGGTCGCGTCTGGGCCTGGTCGTCGGTGGTTTCCATAAACACGATTATAGCAGATATGGGGAAAGCGCTGCCGCAGCGCGGGCCACGGCTGCCTGTGCTCCGCCCACCACACCGGCAGGGCCTCGGCGGGGAAACGAAGGGAAACGATGTTGTAAGAGGCAGAAAGGCTATGGAGCGCGCCCGCTTTGTGCTTTCGGTTCCATGCTTTCGATAATAAAACTTATCAAAAGCATAAAGCCTCAAAACAGACTGTCTTCTGATTTTCCAGGCAGAGCAACCCTCCCCCTCCGCCGAGCGATGCTAAAATAACGGCGTCTATCCTTTTCCTCAAAGAAGGAGTGCACATCATGAGCAAACCACAACAAGTCGGACGCCCTCTGCCCGAGCATGGGCCTTGCTTCGTATGCGGCCACAGCAATCCTCACAGCATTGGCGTCACATGGTACGTCCTTCCCAATGGCCACATCGAGACCACTCACACCTTTACCGAAGCCCAGCAAGGCCCCCCTGGTTTCCTGCACGGCGGGGCTTCAGCCGCTGTGCTCGACGAGGCGATGGGTTCCACCGTGTGGTCTTCGGGTTATCCCGTGGTGTCGGTCAATCTCAACGTCGACTATCACCACCCCATCCCGCTGGGCGTCGAGGTGCACATTTCAGCGCACATCACCGGCCGTGACGGCAAAGCCATCTACACCCAAGCCGAGCTCCGCCTTCCTGACGGCACCATCGCGGTGAGTGCTCGCGGCATTTATGTGGAAGCCCCCCACCTCTTCGATCAAGAAGCCATCCGCGCATTCATGAAACGCCTGAGTTGAGCATTCATTCCCCAAAACGCGCGCGACCTTGCCATCGGTGTTCTTCCTTTAGCCCCCTACCCTACCCCAGCGCTGCGGCGCAAAAGCCCGCGGCCTGGCCAGCCTCATTCGAACCGGAAGCGCCACACGCCCACCACCAAGAACCCCACCCCAAAAGCAACCAACACCGCGGCTTTGGGCAGCACTGCAGAAAGCCCCAGCCCCCGCAC
>CAYVHG010000115.1:0-8355 GCA_964450875.1 uncultured Anaerolineaceae bacterium
CGCTGCGCTGGCCTCCTCGGTCAAAGACCGCCCCGTGCGCGCCGACGCGGTGCTCATCGGCGAGATTGGCCTCTCGGGCGAACTGCGCAGCGTGAGCCAACTGGAAGCCCGCCTGCGGGAAGCCGCCAACCTGGGCTTCAAGGTCGCCATTGTGCCCAAACAGGTCGGGCGGCGGCTGAAAGCGCCCTCAGGCTTGGAAATCATCCCCGCTCGCAGCCTAAAGCAAGCCTTACAAGCCGCCCTGGCCTGACACCTGCCTCGGAGAAAACATGCCCACGACCACCCCCTGCCCCCTCTGCGGCCACGACAAGAGCCATCCTTTCGATACCCGCACCTTTCGCGGCTATACCATCCACAACCGCATTTGTGCCCATTGCGGGCTGGTTTACCAATCGCCACGCATGAGCAGCGCCGAGCTGGAAGCATTCTACACAGCCGAATACCGGCGGCTCTACCAAGGCAACGAAGGCCCTTCCCCAAAAGACCTGCAAGTCCAAGCCCAGCGCGCGCAGGCCTTGCTGGCTTTCACCCAAGCCGCCGTTCCCAGCATCCAGCGGCACTTGGATATTGGGTGTTCTGCGGGCTTTCTGCTCAAGACCTTTCAAAAACACTACGGTTGCGAAGTGCGAGGCATCGAGCCAGGAAACGCCTACCGGCAATACACCCAACCCCGCGGTCTCACGGTTTACCCCACCCTCGAAGCCCTACTGGCCGCCGATGAGCCTTCTTTCGACCTGATAAGCATGTCGCACGTCTTGGAGCACCTGCCCGACCCTGTCGGCTACCTCGCGGTGCTTCGCGAAAATCTTCTCACCCCCAACGGCTGGCTGCTGATCGAAGTGCCCAATTTGTATTGCCACGACAGCTTCGAAATCGCCCACCTCACCAACTTCAGCGCCCACACCCTGCGCCAGACGCTGCACCAAGCAGGCTACGAGATCGTGCGCCTTCGCCGGCACGGCCGCCCGCGCTCGGCCATCTTGCCGCTCTACCTTACCGCTTTGGCCCGCCCATCGGAAGCCCCCAAGCCGCCAATCCGCCCTGAACATTTCGTAGCCGCCAAACGCAAAGCGGGCATGCTCTGCCGCCGCGCTGTTCAAAAACTGTGGCCCCGCAAAGCCTGGCTTCCCCTGCCCCAAGGGTAAAAACACCCCCAGAAACAAGATTTTTAAGCCCTCTATCAGAAAAAACCGCTACACTTGAAACACACTCGTCACCCCAGAGCCCTCAAGAGGAGGTTGCCCCATGAAACTGCAGGAAGCCATCCAAACAGCCGACTGGAAGAAAGAAAAACACGCGCCGGTCATCGAGTGCCCCGACGTCGTCGAAGCCAACGAGCCGTTCCAGGTCACCGTCAGCGTCGGCAAAGACATTCCCCACCCCAACACCACCGAACATTTCATCGCCTGGATCGACGTCTTCTTCCAGCCCGAAGGCAGCAAATTTGCCCACCACGTCGGCCGCTTCGACTTCCGCGCCCACGGCGAATCGGCCAAAGGCCCCAACAAAGGGCCGGTGTATGCCCATCCCGCCGTCACCTTCTCGATGCAGGTGGGTGAAGCCGGCACCCTGATGGCGCTTTCCCACTGCAACATCCACGGCTTGTGGGGCTCGGAGAAGGAAATCAAGGTCGCGTAAACGCCAACGGCGCGGCTTCGCGGCCAAAGGTCCCACGCTCGCCCAGCCCTTCCCTGCCCCGCGGTGGGGAAGGGCTTTCTCACGCCCACCATGCCCTCTGAACCCACTTTCTGGCTCGGCTCTACGCCGATATACGGCGACGCCGTACTCGCCCCGATGGACGGCTACTCCGACCTGCCCTTCCGGTCGGTGTGCCGCGAGTTGGGCTCGGCCATCAGCTACACCGAATTCATCCACGCGCCCGATGTGCTCCAGCGGCCGGAACGCATCCGGCCGCGCTGGCGCTACCTGCCGTGGGAGCAACCGGTCGTCTTCCAAATTTACGGCAGCACCCCCCACACCCTGCTGGAAGCCGCTTTGCGGCTCCAAGAGTACGGCCCGGCAGCCATCGACATCAACATGGGCTGTCCCGACGGCCACATCGTGCGCCGAGGCGCAGGGGCAGGCCTGCTGCGCACCCCCATCAAGGTCGCCCGCATCATCCGCCTGCTCGCGCGCCGCTTGCAAGTGCCCGTGACGGCCAAAATTCGCCTCGGCCTGGACGAAGAGTGCCGCAATTACCGCTTGATTGCCCGCATCGTGGAAGAAAACGGTGGGGCGCTCTTGGCCGTGCATGGACGCACCCGCGTTCAGCGCTACAGAGGCCAAGCCGATTGGGATGCCATCGCCGAGGTGGTGCAACTCGTGCGCATTCCGGTGCTGGGCAACGGCGATGTGCGCACGCCTGCCGACATCGAGCGCATGAAAGCCCACACCGGCGCCGCCGGCGTGATGATTGGGCGGGCTGCTATCAGCAACCCCTGGATTTTCTCCCGCCGCCGCAAGGAAGACGTTTCCCCCGCCGAAATATGGGATGTGCTCCAACGGCATCTGCGCCGCAGCCTCGACTTCTACGGACCAGAGCGGGGGCTGATTCTCTTCCGCAAACATGCCGCGCACTACCTCGCCCCCTGGCTGAACGACCGCGCCCAACGGCGCGCCCTGCTCACCGCCCCCACCGCCGAGGCCTTCCTGCGCCTCGCCCGACAGCTCATCGCAGGCCCCTCGGCGCGCTAAACCTATCGTGAGGTGGTCATTTTGAGGATCTTCCCTTCAGGCGTGACCACCACCCGCACCCGCCGAATGATTTTATGGCCATCGGCGGTTTCGGCTTCGGTGCGGTAGATAAGCCGCACCAGCGCCTCGCCCTCTCGGCGCACGGTCGGCTTGACCCCGCGCACCTCGGGGAACTTGCGGGCGACCTTTCGGGTCACGGCCTGAAGGGTTTCGGGGGAAAGCAAAGGCATGGCATCATCCTACGGTAGAGCGCAACCTGCGGCGCAGGAAGGCCGGCACATCCAGGTCGGCGGCAGGAGCAGCCGCCGCAGGTGCGGTTGCCTTCGGCGGCGGAACGGCCGCCCTTTCGGCCTGTTTTCCGGCATGCGCCGAAGCAGTCAAGGGCACCCCGCCCACACCGGTCACCAACAGGGTCAATTGCACTCGGCCGGTAAAGTTCGGGTCGGTGCTGAAACCCCACACCACATCGGCCTCTTCGGGCAAGCGGGCGTGCAGGGCCTCCATGCCGCCCACCACTTCCCACAACGAAAGGTCCTCGCCGCCCACGAAGTTTGCCAGCACCCCCGTGGCGGTCGCCAGCGAAATATCGCCCAGCAGGGGGTTGCTGAGGGCTGCGTGGATGGCTTCCTCGACCCGCTGGTCGCCCTTACCGGTACCCATCGAAATCAGCGCCCCACCGCCGGAAGCCATCAGGCGCTTGATGTCGTTGAAATCGCGATTGATGACGCCGGTCTGGGTGATGATGTCGGTAATGCCCTGAATGGCGCGGCGCAGCACCTCGTCGGCCAAGCGGAAGGCGGCTTCCAGCGAGAGATTGCGGGGAGCGACCTTGAGCAAACGGTCGTTAGGCACCACCACCAGGGTATCGGTGTGCTCGCGCAGGCTGCGCAACCCCGCTGCGGCGTTCTTGGCCCGGCGGGTGCCTTCGAACGCGAAAGGCGTCGTCACCACGGAAATCGTCACCGCGCCTTGAGCCTTGGCGACCTCGGCAGCGATGGCAATCGCGCCCGTGCCCGTGCCGCCGCCCATCCCCGCCGTCAGGAAGACCATATCGGCGCCCGCCAGCGCCTCGGTGAGCGCTTCGCGGCTCTCTTCGGCGGCTTTGCGCCCGATTTCGGGACGCCCCCCCGCCCCATTGCCCCGGGTGGTGTGCGGCCCCAACAGCAGCTTGACCGGCGCCGGGTTGGTGCGCAGCACCTGAGCGTCGGTATTGGCCGCAATGAACTCCACGCCCTGCACACCAAATTCCACCATCCGAGCCACGGTGTTGGAACCACCACCGCCCAAACCGATCACTTTGACCACCGTTCTCACGATGCCACCTCCGTAGAAGAATTCACGGGGACCCATTCGAGGGTCGCGCCGGAAGCCTGCAAAGCAGTGCGCACTTCCGTGGGGAAGTCGTCGGGGCTGCCGAGCAGTGTGATGTGTTGTGCGCGCAGGGCCTCCTCGACGGAAAAGCCCACGGTCGCCTCGCCGCGTTGCAGCCAGGGCAAGGCTGCGCTGAGGTAATGCGGCGGCACCCCCCGAGCAAACGAGGGAAGCAAAACATACTGCCGCGTCGTCACGGCGGCGCGTTTGGATGCACGCTCAGGCCGCGCGGGGTGCGGCACCAATGCTTCCAGCGCCGCCACCATGCCCCGCGGCTTGCCGGAAGGCTCGAGCCACGCCTCTTGGGCTCCAGGGGCCTCGGGGGGAGCCATCAGCACCCAAAAGGCGCCGCCCATCACATGCGCGGGCAGGTCGTTTTCCCAGAAAAGGCGGGCAATGGCCGTGTTCTTGCTTTCCACCGCCTCCTCGGGCTCGCGGCCGTAACGGCTGCCCATCCCCAACAGGAAAATCGGAGGCACCCGCCCCAATGCAGCACGCGCTTCCACGGCGTACCAGTCGAAAATGCGGAAGCCGCGATGGTCTTCGCTGTCAGAGGGCGTAAAGTAAGGCTGGGCAGCAGGCCACACCTCGGGCCCGCCCCGGCCCCATTCGAGGGGCTTCCCCTCGGCCCAGGCATAAGCACACAGCCCCAAGCGCTCGGCCACCAGCGGGTTGCGCCGCCTCAGGCCCTGGAGGGCAGCCCGCAGGAAGGCCAAATCCCAATAATCGCCACCGGGGGCCAAGGGCGGGAAGAAAGGCTGCAGCCCTTCGGCATCTGCCGCCGCAGCCAGGGGCACGAACGCATCCAGAAAGCGCGCTGGCAAATCGGGCTGCCCCCATGCCCGCCCCCAGGGCGCTTGCAAGTTGGGGCGGTCGAAGAAAGCCACATGGCGCACCCCCCAGCGGGCATACGAGCGCAGCAGCACCTGCACCTCAGCAGGCGGGGTTTCCAGCGGCAAAACAAAGTGGACAAAAGGCGTGATGCCGTGCGCCAGCAGCCCTTCGAGGAAGCCTTCCGGCACGGCACGCGCCGCCGTGCTGCGCACCACCAGCCAACCAGCCCCCATGCGCTGCAGCAGCGGCACCACCCCCTCCAAATCGGCCTGGCGGTAGCGCTCGGCTGTGGTGCTGTAATAAAGCCCAAAACGGCGAGTTTCTTGTTCGGTCATCGTCTGCTCCCAAAAGCGAGTGCCTGTGAGAGCAGGTGCAAGAGTCGTGCCGAGGCGCGCCGCAGCGCGGGCGTCTTCGGCTCCGAGGCGGGGTTGCCCCGAGCGTCAGTGTTTGTGAGCTTCGCTTTGGGAATTCGCGCCGCCGTTGGCTTCCCCCAAACGGCGCAAATGCTGCAAAAAAACAGGTGCGTTCAACCGGCGCTCCAGCACATGGACGAGGTAGCCGTGCAGCAGCGCTTCCATTTCACGGTGCACGGCCGGGGCAGGATGCGCTCGGGCAGCCTCTCGAAAACTGCTGCGCTGCAGGTGACGCAGGTAGCGCAGGGCATCCACGCTTACGGCAGCCAAGCCGCTGCCAGCAGCGCCACAACGCGGGCACACCGCACCGCCTTCCCGCGGGGCAAAAAACTGCGGCTCCGGACGCAAAGGCTCACCGCAGCGCACACAATGCTGCAGTTCCGGGCGAAAGCCCACCAGGTCGAGCAGGCGCAGCTCGTAATAGCGCACGGCCAGGTCGGCGTCGGGGAAGACCTCCAAACGGCGCAAGGTTTCGACGAGCAGGCGATACAGGCCGGGGTGGTCTTCGTTTTCGTAGGTGAACTTGTCGGCCAGTTCGGCGACGTGCAAGGCGTAGGTCATGCGCAGCAGGTCACGGCGCAGGCGGGGGAAGGTTTCGAGGGCTTCGGCCTGGGTGACGATGGCCAGGTCGCGGCCCTCGGCCAAAAAGAGGCGCACCGGCGTCAGCGGCTCGAGGTGCCCGGCCTTGCGAGAGCGAATGCGCCGCACCCCTTTCGCCACGGCACGCAGTTTGCCCCGCCCGCGCGCGTACAGCACCAGCAAGCGGTCGGCCTCACCAAAGTCGGCGTGGCGCAGCACCACGGCGTCCACCGTGAACGTCCGCGGCCTACCCATCTACCGCCTCCCAGATCTGATACAACCCCAAGCGCCCGCCCTCCCCGTCGGAGAGGAAAGTCTCCCGCACCCGAAAGCCAGTAGCGGCTGCCAGGGCTTCCAGCTCGGGCAGTGAAAAGTGGTGGACATACCGCAAGCCGCGGCCGCCGTGCCGCCAATCCAGCAGGTAATCGCCGGGCTCCACGGCTTCAGGGTGCAACCCCACCCTTTCCCACGGCTGAATGCGGGCGCGCAGGCGGGCGCTGTTGAGGAACTGCCAGTGGGAATGCACGAACCACCCGCCGGGGGGCAGCAGCCCCCGAATGGCCGTCACGATGCGGCGGCGCAGCGCTTCGCCCGGCAAATGGTGCAGCACCGCGAAAGCCATCACGAAATCGAAAGGGGCGGGCAACCCCTCGGCCCACGTTGGCTCGGCAATATCGCGCCGCAAAATGCGGAAATCCGCCTGGGGGGGCGGGTTGGCGGCCACGGTGCGGGCGTGTTCCAGCAAATCGGGGCTGAAATCCAGCCCGACGTATCGCCCCCGGAAGCCTCGCTCACGCAGGCCGCGCAGCACGTTCCCGTGCCCGCAGCCCACGTCCAGCACCCGCGCGCTCGGGGGGATGCGCTCCAACAGCCGCGCCACGCCGGGCTGCAAGCGCCCGCGCTTCTCGGCAAACGCGGCACCGAAGCGGGCGTAGAACTCGCGGTTGAGGGTCAACAGCGTTCGAGAAACCGCAGGAGCCAGCATCGAAAAAATCACCCGCCTGGCCGCTCAGCGGTCTTGCAGGGCGGCCACGCCGGGCAGCACTTTGCCTTCCAGCATTTCCAGCGAAGCGCCGCCGCCGGTGCTCAGGTGAGTGATTTTGTCGGCCAGGCCGCTCTGGTGAATGGCTGCGACCGAATCGCCGCCGCCCACGATGCTCACTGCATCGCTCTCGGCCACCGCTTTCGCCACGCCAAAGGTGCCTTCCGCAAACGGCGGCAGCTCGAACACGCCCATCGGACCGTTCCATACCACCGTGCGCGCCGTGCGGATGACCTCTCCAAAAGCGTGCACCGTCTCGGGGCCAATATCCAGCACCCGCCAGCCCGCGGGCACATCGCCCACAGGCATGGTCTTACGGTTGGCGTCCGCGGCGAAGGCATCGGCCAGCACCACATCGACCGGCAGGTGCAGCTTGTCGCCGGCTTCGGCCAGCAGCCCGCGCGCGGTTTCGATGGCGTCGGTTTCCACGAGCGAATCGCCCATCTGGAAGCCCTGGGCGGCGAAGAAGGTGTTGGCCATGCCGCCGCCGATGAGAATGGCATCGGCCTTGCCGAGCAAATTGCGAATGACGCCGATTTTGTCGCTGATTTTCGCACCGCCCAAAATGGCGACGAACGGCCGCTGCGGGGCTTCCAGCGCCTGGCCGAGATAGCGCAGTTCCTTTTCCATCAGGAAACCGGCCACCGCCGGGAGGTAGCGCGCCACGCCCACGGTGGACGCATGCGCTCGATGCGCCGAACCAAACGCATCGTTGACGAAAAGGCTGCAATCGGCCGCAAGTTGGCGGGCGAACTCGGGGTCGTTTTTCTTCTCTTCGGGGTGGAAACGGGTGTTTTCCAGCAACAGCACCTCGCCGGGGCGCAGCGCCGCCTTGGCAGCAACCGCCGGGGCGCCCACGCAATCTTCGGCAAAGGCCACCGCCAGCCCTAACAGCGCGCTCAGGTGGGAAGCCACCGGCCGCAGGGAAAGCGCCGGCACCCGCTTGCCCTTGGGACGCCCCAAATGCGACATCAACACCACAGCAGCACCGTTTTGCAACAGGTACTCGATGGTCGGAATGGCTGCCCGAATGCGGGTGTCGTCGGCCACCTGGCCTTCCTTCAAGGGCACATTGAAATCTACCCGCACGAGCACCTTCTTTCCGGCCACCTCGACATCGCGGACGGTTTTCTTGTTGAACATGGTTGCCTCCATAGTTTTCGACAAAGAACTCACCACCCCCATTCTACCGCGTTCTTGCAGGCTTTCCCGCATCCTCTCATCCACTTAAAGAACCGCAAAGCGTCCCGGCGGGCGCGATAGGGTATAATGGAAGCGTACCGCAGAACCCCAAAGATCCTTGGAGGAGGCTTCCATGGCCACGATCTCGGCACCTGTAGAAAAAATGAAGGCTGCCCACAAAGTGCTTGCCGAATACACCTACGAACTGCGCCCGGTGGAACGCGGCTACGCTAACCGCAC
>CAYVHG010000116.1:0-21057 GCA_964450875.1 uncultured Anaerolineaceae bacterium
TTCGGGGAAGATGGCTTCCAGGGGGCATTCGGGCACGCACGCACCGCAGTCGATGCAGGTGTCGGGGTCAATGTAATACAGCGGCCATTCATCGACCGGTTTGCCGGGGATGATGCATTCCACCGGGCAGACTTCGGTGCATGCACCATCGCGCAGACAGAGAGCGGTAATTACGTAGGCCATGGTTTACCTCCACGTGAGGGAATCAATGCTAACGAATGCGCGTTTATTGTAATCTACTTTCAGAGATTTGGGTATGCCTTTTGTCACCTGGAGGGTGCTCAAAAGGCAGGTCAAGGGTGATTATTTGGGTAACCGTCATAAAAATTGCGAACTTGTCAACTCGAATGAAAGCGTTGTTGACGGCCAGCGGGCAGGGGCTTGCTGGGGGCGCGTCGGTGTAAACCGGCTTATAGTATAATGGCTGCGGAGGTGAAGATGCAAACGCGTCGGAATTGGGCTGTCTATTTGCTGGTCGCGGGCTTGCTGGCAATCTTGACTTGGATGGCTTATCGTGTCACGGGCATTGTCTCGAGCGCGGCGAATGCCGCCTTGCAGCCGGTGGAACAGATGAGCACGCAGATGGCCCGCGCCCTCAAGCCGGTGGGGGCGTTGAGCACTCAGGTTTCCCAGGTGCTGCATCCTACCCCTACCGTGTTGCCCGATCCTGTCACGGTGATCCACAGCGTGCGCAGCCTGGCGCGCTTGGAAACCGTGCAGTACACGGTCGAAAAGGTGGTCACGGCCGAGGAAGGCCAGAACCAACTGGGTTTCCTCTTTGGCGACCGCTTGCTGTTCGTGGCGCACGGGGTGGTCATCGCGGGTGTGGATTTGGAGAAGCTCCAGCCCCAAGACCTCTGGACCCAGGACGGCGTGCTTTATGTGCGCCTTCCCGCGCCCGAGATTTTCGTGGCGACCTTGGATAATCAAAAATCTTATGTCTACGACCGTGATACCGGCTTGTTTCGGCACGGCGACGTGCAGTTGGAAACCGCAGCCCGCCGTGCGGCCGAGCGGGAAATCCGTCAGGCCGCGTTGGACGACGGCATTTTGCGCATCGCCCGCCAAAATGCCGAGGCTTATCTGGAGCGTTTGTTGCGTTCGTTGGGTTTTCCCGAAGTGATGTTCGTCGAGGCCACACCTGTGCCGACGGCACAACCTACACCTACTCCTTGATCCCTGGAGGCTGACATGGCAGATTTGACGACCCGTTTGTTGGGCTGGACGCTGAAAAACCCGATTATGCCGGCCGCTGGGCCGCCGGTGCGTGATGCCCGCATGGCCAAGGCCTGCATCGAGGGAGGCGTGGGCGCATTGGTTACCAAGACCATTTCTACCCGCGCGGCCGACGTGCCGACGCCCAACATGTGGGATCTGAAAAGCTACTTCCTCAATACCGAACTATGGTCGGAGCTTTCGCCGGAGCACTGGTTGGAGGTGGAATATCCTGAAATTCGCCGCCTGGCCGACGAAGCGGGCATTCCGGTGATCATCAGCCTGGGCTACACCGCCGAAGAAATTGCCCAATTGGCGCCCAAGATCAAGCCTTTTGCCGACGCGGTGGAGCTCAGCACGCATTACATCGAAGACGACCCTCGCCCGATGCAAGACGCGATTCGTGCTGCTAAGGAAGCCCTGGATGTGCCGGTCTTTGTCAAGATGAGCCCCTTTCGCGAGCCGCAACCGGCGGCCATTGCTGCGGTAGAAGCGGGGGTGGATGGCATCGTGGCGACCAACTCTTTTGGCCCTGCTTTTGGCATCGACATCGAACGCGGCGGCCGACCCTTGATGGGCGGGAAGGGCTACGGCTGGCTTTCCGGCCCGGCGCTCAAGCCAATTGCGTTGCGGATGGTGTACGATATTGCTCAGGTGGTGGATGTGCCCATCATTGGCGTGGGCGGCATTAGCAAGGGCACGGATGTGGTGGAATATCTGATGGCTGGGGCGAGCGCGGTAGGTATTTGCACCGCGGCTATTACCCGCGGCCCGGCGGTGTTTGGCAAAATCGCCAAACAGCTGGAAAAATGGATGGACAAGAATGGCTATGCCACCATTGCCGATTTGCAAGGGCTGACGCTGCGGCAGCAAATCCCCACTATGGAAGCGCCGCCGATTTTGATTCCTGAAAAGTGCACGGGGTGTAACTTCTGTGTGCTTAGCTGCGTGTACGACGCTTTGCATCTGGACGAGAACCGCAAGATCACCATCGAAGAAGAAAACTGCTTCAAGTGCGGCGTGTGTCTTTCCCGCTGCCCTGTGGATGCGTTGGCGTCGCCGTATTGAATTCCGGCTTGGGGCGGAGCGGGATCACCGTGTTGGAAGCGTAAAGGGCAGCAGAGAACCTCCTCTGTTGCCCTTTCGTTTTGAAGAGGGAGCGATGTCGAGACGCGGCGTGATTTGTTTGCTGGTGTGGGGCTTTTGGGTGGCGTTGGCGGCCTGCAACCTGGGGAAAACGGGCGCTGGGCCTGCCGCGATGCGTGCTGCGACGGGAACCCCTGGCCCCGCGGCGACTCCCACGCTTGCGCTTTCCGCACAGATGCCTTCTCCTGTGACCGAGGGGGCCGGTGCTGCCTCGCGCCCTTCGGCTGTACCCTCGCCCGCGCCTACGCCCACCCTCGGCGATGCGAAGTGGGCTTTCTGGGTTTCTGGCACACGCTTGCGCGGGGCAGATATCTATCAGCGGCGTGTTTTCCCTGAGCTGGATGGGCGAACATTCTTGGGCCCCGGCCCTTTGGGGCCGCCGTATACCCAGGCTGACTTCGACGCCCTGGCTGCGGAAGGCGCAAATTGGGTGGACCTTTCCGTGCCTGGCCTCTTCACCGTGCAGCCTCCCTACCGTCCCGACCCCGCGGTGGTGGAGGGCGTGGATCGTTTGATTGCAATGGCGGCCCGCGCGGGGCTGCGGGTTGTGCTTTCGGCGCGCACCGGGCCCGGCCGGAGCGAGTTCTCCATTCTGCGTGAGGGGGCGGGCGATTGGTTCCCCTCTTCGTACCTTGTGGAAAGCGTGTGGCACGATGCTGCTGCGCGGCGAGCGTGGGCGGCAATGTGGCGTTACACTGCCGCGCGGTACCGCAGCAACGCCGCCGTGGTGGGGTACGACTTGATGGTGGAGCCTAATGCCAATGACATCGTCGGTTTGTGGAACCCCGACGCGTTCTACGCGCGTTATGGCGGCACGGGCTATGATTGGAATGCTTGGTATCCCGATTTGGTGGAAGCCATTCGACAAGTTGACCCCGCCACGCCTATCTTGGTGGGATGTATGGGATACAGTGCGTTGGAATGGCTGCCTTATATGCGGGCGGTGGAAGCTCCGCGGGTGGTTTACACTTTTCACCAATATGCCCCTTTCGTGTACACACACCAGGAACCGGAAGCGCCGCTGGTTTACCCTGGACGTTTCGACGCCGATGGAGATGGCGAACCCGAGACGGTGGATCGTGCTTGGCTGGCTGCGCTGTTGCAGACCGCTGCTGATTTTTCGGCTCGCACAGGAGCACCAGTGGCGGCCAACGAAACAGGCGTGAAGCGTTGGGCACCCGGTGCGGCGCGATTTATGCGCGACGAACTCGATTTGCTGGAATCCTTGGGCGTCAATTACGCGGTGTGGATGTGGTATCCTGCTTGGCCGCCCTTGGCCGAAGGCGACCATGATTTCAACTTCCGTTTGGGGCCCAACCCTGCCAATCGCCGCGACGTTCCCAATAGGTTGTGGGAGACCTATCGCGATTTTTGGGCACGCCATCCCTGATGGGGTATAATATTGCAAAAGAAGTAGGCTCTGTTTCCTTATTTCCCATTGTTAGGAGATTCTTATGGCCAGTGTTACTTATGAACACGTCACGAAACGGTTCGGCAACGTGACCGCGCTCAATGACCTCAACATCCATGTGGAAGACAAGGAATTCCTTGTGCTTGTAGGGCCTTCCGGTTGTGGTAAAACCACGGCTTTGCGCTGCCTCGCGGGGCTGGAAGAGGTGACGGAGGGGCGCATTCTGATCGGCGACCAGGTGGTCAACGATGTGCCGCCCAAGGACCGCGATATCGCGATGGTGTTCCAGTCTTATGCGCTTTATCCACACATGACGGTGTACGAAAACATGGCCTTTGGCCTCAAATTGCGGAAGGTGCCCAAGGACGAAATCAAGCGTCGCGTGCAGGAAGCCGCGGAGATTTTGGGCATCGAACAGCTCCTGGACCGAAAGCCGCGGCAGCTTTCCGGCGGTCAGCGCCAGCGCGTGGCGGTGGGGCGCGCCATTGTCCGCAACCCCAAGGTGTTCCTCTTCGACGAGCCGCTTTCCAACCTCGACGCCAAGCTGCGCGTCCAGACCCGCACCGAGATTTCCAAACTGCACAAGCGCTTGCAAACCACGTTCATCTACGTGACCCACGACCAGGTGGAAGCCATGACGATGGCCGATCGGATTGCGGTCATCAATCACGGGGTGTTGCAGCAAATCGACACCCCTCAAGCGCTTTACGAGCGTCCGGCGAACATGTTTGTTGCCGGGTTCATCGGCTCACCGGCGATGAACTTCTTCCACGGCTACTTGCGCCAGGCAGATGGCCACTTCTATGTGGAAACCGACGCTTTTCGAGTGCAAGTGCCCGACGACCGCAAGGAAATTTATGGCGATTACGTCGGCCGGCCGGTGATTTTCGGCATTCGCCCCGAGCACATTCACGCCCCCGACTTCACCCCGCCGGGCATTACCCCTCAGCCGGTGGAGGGCGAGGTGGATGTGACCGAGCTCATGGGCAACGAAACCTTCGTCTACATGCGGGCGGGGAACACGCCCTTTGTTGCTCGGGTTGACCCGCGGGCCGATTATCGCATGAACACCAAAGCGCAAGTGGTCTTCGACATGGAACAAATGCACCTCTTCGACCCCGATACCGAGAAAGCCATTCGCTAATTGCCATTCACTAATTGAGGAGCCTTATGCCTTTCGATTACATCCCCCCTTTGCTGCAGGCCAACGGCAAGAAAATCGTGCTGTTGGTGATGGACGGCTTGGGTGGTCTGCCGCTGGAAGCCGGTGGGCCTACCGAGCTGGAATTTGCCCACACGCCTAACATGGACCGGCTTGCTGCGGAAGGCACGCTGGGGCAAACCATTCCCATTCGGCCGGGCATCACCCCCGGCTCAGGCCCGGCGCATTTGGCGCTCTTTGGTTATGACCCGCTGCATCATCCGGTGGGGCGGGGGGTGCTTTCGGCGCTGGGCGTAGGAATGGAAATTCGCCCGGGCGACGTGGCCGCTCGCGGCAACTTCTGCACTCTGGACGCCAACGGCAACATCACCGACCGCCGCGCGGGGCGCATTCCCAGCGAGGAATCGGCGCCGTTGGTGGAAAGACTGGCGCAAATTCGCATTCCGGGCGTGGAAGTGGAAGTGCGGCAGGTCAAGGAGTATCGCTTTGTGGTCGTGATGCGCGGTGAAGGGCTTTCCGCCGACCTGGAGGATACCGACCCGCAGAAAACCGGCGTGCCGCCGCTGCCTGTGCGCCCCAAAGCCGACAGCCCTGCCGCCCGCCGCACTGCCCAGCTGTTCGACCAATGGGTTGCCGAGGCGCGGCGCGTCTTGGCCGACCAGCCGCGCGCCAACGGGGTCACCCTGCGCGGTTTCGCCACCGACCCCGAATTGCCGAAATTTGGCCCTTCGTATGGCTTGAAAGCGGCTTGTGTTGCCGTTTACCCCATGTACAAAGGCGTGGCGCGCTTGGTGGGGATGGATGTCAAACACTTCGAGGGCGAGCACCCCGAGGACGAATTCGCCGCCGTCGCCCAATATTGGAACGACTATGATTTCTTCTTCGTCCACATCAAGAAGACCGACAGCAAAGGCGAAGACGGCGATTTCGAGGGCAAAGCCCACATTATCGAAAGCGTAGATGCTGCCTTGCCCAAGCTGCTGGCGCTCGAGCCCGATGTCTTGATGATTACGGGCGACCATTCTACACCCGCGAAGTTGCGCTCTCACTCGTGGCATCCTGTGCCCTTCTTGCTATGGGCGCCGGAAACCGCCCGCCCCGATGCCCAAACCCGTTTTGGGGAAACCGCCTGCGCTCAGGGCGGTTTGGGCACTTTCCAGGCGCACGACGCGATGCCGTTGGCGCTTGCCCATGCCGGTCGGTTGGAGAAATTCGGCGCTTGAAATTGCCTGCAATTGCTTTGGCCCTGACGTTCGACCGCCCCGCGAACACATCGCGGGGCGGTTGTGCTTTTGGGAAGGCGTGAGAGGCTACGAGGAGGAGGTGGGCGAGGGTGTGGGGGAGAGGTAAGGCGTGCGGGTTGGGGTTGGCGTGAAGGTCGGCGTGGGGGTAGGGGTGAGCGAAGGCGTGGGGGTGAACAAGAAAGTCGGCGTAGGCGAGGCGGTCGGCGCGGGGGTGGGCGGCTCGCCTTCTACCGTGAAAGTGCCACTGACTTTCCACTGTTGCCCCACGAAAATGACCACCTGATACGTGCCGGGAAGCCATTCCGAGGGCGGCGGGTTCCAATCGGTGAAGCCGTAGCCTCCGCGGGAAGCAGCCCACGGCTTGGTTTCGAAGTGCACGATTTCCCCGTTGCGATACCAAATGGCCGTCCATTGCACGCCTTTGTCCATCTTGTCGTAAGTGAACACTGCGTAGAGATGCCCCACGGGGTTCTTGAAAACGGTGCCCGGGTGCAAAGGCTTGTAGCTGTGCAGGTCCAGCCCTTGGGTGAAGACCAGGGGGCTGAACACCGTGTCGGGGTTGGGGGTGGCCGAGGCGGTGAATTTGGCTGCGATGGCCAGGGGAATGTAGGGCGTGGGGGTAGGTGTTGGCGTGTAGGTAGCCGAGAGCGTGGGGGTAACGGTTGGCGTGGGTGTGATGGTGGGGGTAGGGGTAATGGTGGGGGTGGGCGTGATGGTGGGGGTAAGCGTTGGGGTAGGGGAAGGCCGGTAAAAGTGGTATACCACGGGTTCGGTGTGGGGCAAGGCCACACTGAGCAGGCTCAGGCCGGCCGCGGCAAAGAGCAATTTCCAGCCGGCGAGCAGGCGGGCGCGGCGCATACGGAAGAAAGGCAGCCGTCGAGCCGTGCGGAAAGCGCGGATGCTGCTCAAGAGGCTGGCTATTGCACCGAGGGCGGCCAGCCATGTTGCGATGACGATGGTGGTGTGGATTTCCAGGGACATGGTGAGGCGTCCGGTCGTGACGGGGCAGAAAAGAGGGCTACGGGGGGATTAGGGTGCCCAGTGGGCAAACCACCAGCCCAAAACCGCAGCCGCTGGCTTGCCGTGCACCGAAGCCGAAGGGCCTTGCAATGCCGCCGGGGGGTAGTAGTCGGCGGTGATGACGCCGCTAACCCACGGCCGCGCATCGACGGCGGCCAGCAAGGCAGCGTAAGCCTGGGCTTGACGTGCCAAGTTTACCGCGATTTGGTGCGCCGTTGGGGTTTCCGGGAAAAGCGCCTGTTGCGGAAGGCATTGCCCTTGCTGGGGCGCGCAGCCGCCTTGCACGTTTTGCGCCGAGGGATAGGCCACGACGAGCACGACCGGTTTGTGGAAGGCTTGGGCGAAAGGCTTGACTTTTTTGTCGAGCAGCGCGGCGGTGGCGGCTTCCCATTGGGCGGGGTCGGCGCCGAGGTTGGGGTGCCAAAGCAAATAGATGCCGTCGACCGCATCGAGGAAAGCGGGTGGGGCGTCGAGGGCTTCCAGCGGCATGGCCCAGTAAATGGGGCCGTGGTAGTGCTGACGGGCGGTGGTGAAGATGGCTTGCCAGCGGGCGGTGAGGTCGGCTGGCGCGCCCGCGGGCGCGCCATTGGGCAGCGCGTTTTCGACGGCGGGCGCGACCCATTCCCCGCCCAACACCAGCGCACCGGCGTGGCTGCGTTGCGCCAAGATGGCAAAGTGGCGGGTGAAGGCTGTGTAACGGTCGAACCACGAGACCCACCACGCGAAATCTCGGGCGCTTTTCCACCATGCCAAGCCGTGTTCTGGCTGGCGCACTTGCGGGAAGAGGGCGACGTTCATGCCGTCGTCGTGGGCCGTGTTGCTCATCGCGAGCAGGTCGGCCGTCAGCGGGTCGCTGCCCAGGCGGGGTTCCCACACCGGCGGCGCGGCAGAGGTTGGCGTCCAAGTGGGGGTGAGCACGACCCAATGGGCGTGCAGGCGGCGGATTTCCGCAAGCGTGCGCCCCATGTAGGGTTGCCATGCGGGGCGGTAGGCGGGCATCAGCGCTACGCCTTGCCAAAAAGCGCCCTGCCGGGGCTGGGGTTTCCCTTGGGGGGCGGAAATCTCCGTGGGCTGGCCCCACCATTCCCATTGGATGTCGTCTTCCAGCTGCTGCGGCACGTGGGTGAAGCCGAAACGCCGCCCGCGCTTGCCTTGGCCTGCAAATTCGGCTTCGTCGCTTGCGCCGCATCCTTCGGCCCGGCAGTAGCGGTAGCCTATTTCGGTCGTGCCGGTGGGGCTGCTCAGCAAGTAGCCCCATTTGCCGTTCCCAAGCGGCCACATTGGCAGCGGCGGCGTCCACACCGCCGGGTTGAGCTGGAGGTCGACCGTGTCGCCCGCAGGCGTGTCGGCCGGAACGGTCACTATGAACCAGACGGGGTGCATGGGACCACTGGCCCAGGTTTCGACGATATGTTGGATTTCGAGATCGTGGGCTGGTACGATGAGCTGATGGGTGACGAAATTGCCGGCGGCATCGTGTTCGGCGTTCCAGTAGCCGTCACCCAGGGTGAAGGTGTAGCGCACATCGGCGCCGACTGGCAGCTGCAGTGCGAGGGTGTATTGGCGGGCGCTGCTTTGTTTCAGCACCGGCATGCGGCTGGCAAGGGTGCTCAAGCCGCCGCCCAGGTCGGCGAAAGTGTTGCCTAAGGTGGAGAGGTTGCCTGCCAGGCGCACCGGCGCGCCCGGGATGGTGTCGGGGGGAACCACGACGTGGAAGGTGACGGTGACCAACGGCGCGGTTGCCATTCGGATGGGGGCGGGCGTGCTGGCGCCTGCGGCCACGCGGGCGCGTTGCTGGAACGTCCGGTAGCGCCCATCGAGAGCGTAGGCCACCAGGGTGTGTTCTCCGGTGGGCAGGCCTTCCAGCAGGAAAGAGCCGTCGGCCAAGGTCAGTGCTCGCGCACCTGCCGCCGTGACCAGCACGTCGGGGATGGGATGCCCTGCTTCGTCGGTTACCTTCCCCGCAATGCGCCCCACCGCCCCTTGATAGAGAGTGTCGTTCCAGCGGGCAACGATGTCTTCGTTGAGCATAGGCCCATCGACCCGCAGAAGGCGGTAGCGGACCAACTGGCCGGGGACCAGGGCTTCCAACGCAACTTGGCTGCCGTCGTGGCGTTCGTAGCGATATTTCAGCACCGACCCCACCGCGGCGGGTACTTCGACCTCGTAAAGGCCGCTCGCGACGCGTTTCATGGGATAGCGTTGGGGAACGATGTTGATGCCGGTAACTTCGTCGAGTACGGCGAGCACAACTTCGCCTTCGCCCTCCGGCACGTGGGCTTTGAACGTGACGGTGACTGTCGGGAGGGGCGTAGGGGTTGGCTTGGGCGGCACTGCGAAGGTCGCGGTGGGCTGCGGTGCCGGCAGCGGAAGCCCGCGCGGCACGCTACATGCAAAGATAGTCACCAACAGGAAGGCAAGGGTGGCGTAACGCCCCCAGCGCCACAAGGAAGTTTTCATCGTTTGGCCTCGTCATGCAGCCACCAGAGCAAGATATCCGGATTGCGCAGGTGGCGGAGAGAGAGGGTGAAGGGTTTGCCGGCGGTCAATTCTATCACGAGGCGGCCGCCTCGCATGTCGATTTGGGTGATGCTGTGCCAGGGGAAGGCGCGCTGTCGGCAGGTCAGGCCGTGGCGGGCGATTTGCACTGCGCCGAAGTCGAGGGCATGGCCTGCGTCCCAGCGGCGGCGCATGGCGGGGAGCTGGTCGGCGTAAAGGTGGCGTTGCAAGCGGCGGGCCAGGTTGGGCAAGTTGGGGAAGCGTCCATTGAGGCGCAATCGGCTGCCGTCGCGGAGGCGGAGCACGATGGCGCCGTGCGTACGCCCGAAGAGGGAGCGGCTAAAGAGCGTTTCGACGCCTGCGACATCGCGCCAGAGCAGCGAGATGGGCGGTCGAGGCGCCAGCCGCACGGTGAGGCCGGTTGGCCCCATCCGCAGGTAAGTCTGCCGCCGCCAACGCGCCCGCAAGGTCAACAGCAGCGACGCCGCGGCGAGCACGATGGCCAGCAGCCAATAGGGACGCGGCCGATACCACGCCGCCACCGGCCCGTAGTGCGTGTAGGCATAAATGCTCACCCAGGCGGCATAGGCCGCTGCCGCCGCCGGTGCTGTGGCCAGCAAGGCAAAGTACCCCCACGCGCGCAGGCCGCGCGGCGCGTTGGCAAAAACGATGGTTTCGGTGGGGGAGGTTGGGGGTGAGGTCAAGGCGAGAGCCAAAGGGGGCACAGCAGGTTAGCGGCGGCCATTGTCGGGCGGAGAGGAGGGCGCTTGCTCGCCAATCGGTGGGGCTTCGGTAGAGGGCCCGCTCGGCGCACCGGCAGCGCTGGCCTCTACAGGGGGTTCCGGCGGGGGAGAAGGCGGGTTTTCAGGGGGCGGGGTGAGCCACGGCGCTTGCGCATGCCAGGCGGATTCGCCCGGCTGCCGCAGGCGGATTTCCTGGAGGCCGCTTTCTTCCCACAGGCGTTCTTGCCAGTGCTGCAATTCCCACGAAGCCCGCACCACCCCTTGCCAGGCTTCGGTGTGGCGCATCTTGCGCAGCCATTTCCCCATGCGGCGGGCGAAAGCCACCAGGTCGTTAGGACCGACCACCAGCAGCGCAATCACCAGCACCACCAGCAATTCCAAGGGCCCAACACCTAAGAAGCTCATGGGTCTGCCTGTGTGGAACTTATGGTTTTTGCCGCGCGCTGCAAAGCCTGGCGGACGTCGTTGGCGTGTTCCGCCAGGCTGCCGAGCACGCCGTTGACGAAGCGCGGCGAACTGTCGGAGCCGTAGGTCTTGGCGAGTTCTACCGCTTCGTTGATGGCGACTTTGAGGGGCGTTTCGTCGTCCAGGGCCATTTCCCAAAGGGCGATGCGCAGGATGTTGCGGTCGATGGGCGCAATTTGCTCGACCGGCCATTCGGGGGCATAGCGGGCGATGTGCTTGTCGAGGTAAGGGCGCAGCGGCACCACGCCGAACACCAGCCGACGCACGAAGGCTTCCAGCCGCTCGTTGGCGAGGGGCGTTTCTTCCAGCCTGTGGCGCAGCACGGTGCCAGGGGGATGGCCAGTGAGGTCGACTTCGTAAAGTACCTGAAGGGCAATGCTGCGGGCGCGGGTGCGTGCCTTCATGGGAAAAGTTTTAGCCTTCGGGGTAGTGGATGTCTTCGATATGGACGTTGATGTGCCCGACGGTCATGCCGACCATTTCGGAAATGGCACGCGCCACGGCCTTTTGCACTTCACGGCTGACGCGCCGCAGGTTGACGTTGCCTTCCAGCACGACGTACAGGTCGGCGTCGACCACGCCGTCGGCGATTTCGATTTGCACGCCTTCGTCGGCGCCGCGGCGGAAGAGGCGGTTGACGCCGCCCGGCACCGGTGCCAGCGCATGCACGCCCGGCACTTTGAGGGCTTCCAGGCGGGCGATGGCAACCAGCACTTCAGGGGAAATGGTCGTGGTTCCGGGAGTGGTCTCTTCGGTCATCGTAGGCTCCTTACGCGGTGGGTTGGTCATGTCATCCCGCCGTTGACACCTAACACTTGGCCGGTGATGTAGGCGGCCTGGTCCGAGGCCAGGAAGGCGACGGCGTAGGCCACTTCTTCGGGCTCGCCCTTGCGCCCTAATGGAATCATGTTCAGGATTTGCTCGCGGGCTTCCTCGGGCACGCCTTCCCAAATATCGGTTTCGATGTAGCCGACGGCGATGGCGTTGACGGTGATGTTGCGGCTGGCGACCTCGCGGGCCAGGGCTTTGGTGAAGCCGATTTGCCCGGCTTTGGAGGCCGAGTAATTGGTCTGCCCGGGGTTGCCAATTTGCCCGGCAACCGAGCTGATGTTGATGATGCGCCCCCAGCGCTTGCGCATCATCGGGCGCACGGCGGCTTTGCTGCAATTGAAGGTGCCTTTGAGGTTGGTGTCGATGACCGCGTCCCAGTCGTCTTCTTTCATCAGCATGATGAGGTTGTCGCGGGTGATCCCGGCGTTGTTGACCAGGATGTGAATGCCGCCGAAGGTCTTGATGGCGAAATCGATGAGGGCTTTGGCTTGGGCGAACTCGGCCACGTTGGCCTGGAAAGCCTCGGCTTGGCCTCCCGCGCTGCGGATGGCTTCAACGACTTCCTGGGCTTTCTCGGCGGCGCGGTTGTAGTTGACCACCACGGCTGCGCCGCGGCGCGCCAGTTCCAGCGCGATGGAGCGGCCGATGCCGCGTGAGGCGCCGGTGACGACGGCAACCTTGCCTTCTAACGAGAGGGTGGCTTCCATGCGTGCGTCTCCTTCCAAGGGGATAGGGCAATTATACCGCCATCCTCGGGGGTGTGGGTGAAGCGCGGCGGCGTGTGGGGGCTTTCAGCGCCGTTTTTTGTTGCGGCCGGTGGGGGCGGTGTAGTAGGGCGGCGCGCTGATGAGGAAGATGCGGCTCAACCGCGGGTCCAACATGCGGGAACGCAGGCGGGCGTCGATGTCTTCCAGCGGCAGGGCGGTGGTGATCACTGTGGGAAGTTCGGCGTTGTAGCGGTAGTTGAACAGCTGATAGAGCTTTTCGCGTGCCCAGGGGGTCGTGGCTTGCGTTCCCAGGTCGTCGAGGATGAGAAGCGGGGCTGTGCGGATTTCCTCGAAGCGCCGGTCGTAAGTGACGGTGCTGTTGGGGTTGAACGTGGCCCGCAAGTGGTCGAGCAGGTCGGGCACCACCACGAAAAGCGGCGGGAAGCCCATGCCGGCCCGGTAATTGGCGATGGCCGCCGCGAGGTGGGTTTTGCCGTTGCCGTAAGGCCCGGTGAAAATCAACCAGCCTTCGGGGTTTTCGGCGAAGGCGCGTGCGGCTTCGAAGGCCTTTCGCAGGCTTTCGGCGTCGCGGGCTGGCAGGCGTTCGTCTTCGCGCAGGCTGAAGTTGCCGAAGGTGTATTTGCTCATCAACGCCAGGGTGGAAAGCTCGGAGTGGCCGGTGTCGTCGGTGGGGCGGCGGTAGTCGGGCGCCTGGATGTGCAGCCGAGTGACCAGCTCGGGGTCTTGCAGGCGCGAGCGCAATCGCGGCTCGATTTCGTTCAGCATCAGGTTGGTGGTGAGCACGGTGGGCAGGCGGTTGATGTAGCGGAAGTTGAGAATTTGGAAGAGTTTTTCCTGGGCCCACGGGGTGGCGCTTTGGGTGCCGAAATCGTCCAGCACCAGCAGCGGCACCTGGCGAATTTCCTCGAAGCGTTCCTCGAAAGAATTCGTGGGGTTGCCGTAGGCAAAGCGCAGGAAGTCCAGCAAGTCGGGCACGGTGAGGAAGAGGGTGGGGGTGCCGCGGCTGACGACGTCGTTGGCTATGGCCGCGGCGAGGTGGGTTTTCCCGCAGCCATAGCCGCCCATCAGCAACAGCCACCCTTCAGGGTGCTCGGCGAACTGCCGGGCGGTGTTGTAGGCTTGTTCCAGGGAAGCGGCTTGCACAGGGCCGATGCCGATGCGCCCGCGAGGCTGGAAGGTTTCGAAGGTGAGGTGGCTCAGCTCGTCCAAGTGGCTGAGGGCAAAGAGACGCTTGCGGCGGCGCTCGTCGAGCGATTCGTAACGGCACACACACGGCAGCACTTTGCCGAACAGCGCGTGGTCGGGGGGCACGTCGAAGCGCACGTAGCCCACGCCGCCGCACACCGGGCAGTTGGGGTCGCCGGGGAGCAGGTGGCGGGGTTTATTCGTAGAAGTCGGCGAATTTGTCGTTGAGGTAGCGGCGGCGATCCTTTTCAGAATCTCCTCCAACGGTTCGGTCATGGCGTCCCTCTTTTTGCCAGCGGGCGAGGATGGCTTCCACATAGCGCCAGCTGCGTGCGTTGTTGGCTACGGCGATGCGGAAGGCTTCTTCGATCCATTCGTAGGGGTAGGCGGCTTCGGCTTCTTCGAGCTGTTCGGCGAGGAGAGGCGTGATTGGGCCGATGTGTTCTTCGTAGAGCCGGAAGATGTTGGGGCGTTCCAGATAGAGGTGCACGGGGGCGGCGGGGTCGGGGGAAGGCCGCCAGTGTCCGGCGCGCACCGCGTCGGCTGCGGCGCGCCCCCGCGGGGTGTTGAGGAAATACAGGGGTACGGCTGCGTCCCCGACGGTGACGGTTTCCTGCAAGAAGACGCCCCGCGCCACGGCCCGCGCAAGGGCTTCGTCGAGGGCGCTTTCCCGCCGAGCGGGTTCGCTTTCCAGCCCTGCCATGAAGGGCTCGTCGGCCAGGAAGTCGGCCCGCGTCAGGTAGCGATAGCGCCCTTCGGCTTGGCTCAGCCGCCAGAAGGCATAGAGCACCACCTTGAGCTCGCCGAGGTGGTCGATTTCCGGCAATAGGCGGGTGAAAAACGGCGCCGGAAGGGGCACCAGCAGCACCTTGCCGGGGGGAAAGCCGGAAAAAGGCATCGCGGCACCTCGGAGGGGTTAGCGCATCAGCACGCTGGGGTCGATGTGTTGGTGGGCGGCGTCCAAGAAGCGCGCCAGCTCTTTCTGGAAGACCAGTTCCACCTTGCCGGTGGGGCCATTGCGGTGTTTGGCGACGATGACCTCGGCAATCCCCTCTTTTTCGGTTTCTTCGTCGTAAACTTCTTCGCGATAGAGGAACATCACGACGTCGGCGTCCTGCTCCAGCGAGCCCGATTCGCGCAGGTCGGAAAGCATCGGGCGTTTGTCGGTGCGCTGTTCCACGGCGCGGGAAAGCTGCGCCGCGGCCAGCACCGGCACATTGAGCTCGCGCGCCAGCGCTTTCAGGTTGCGGGAAATTTGCGAGACTTCCTGCACGCGGTTTTCGGAGCGGGTGCCGCTGCTCATCAATTGCAGGTAGTCCACCATGATGAGGTCGAGGCCGTATTCCATGTGCAGGCGGCGGCATTTGGTGCGCAGTTGGATGGGCGTGATGGCGGGGGTGTCGTCCAGGAAAATTGGCGCCTGGCTGAATGCGTCGACGGCTTGGGAGATTTTATCCCATTCTTTGGCGCTGATTTCGCCGGTGCGCAGCCGCTGCGAATCGATGCCGGTTTCCTGGGCCAGCAGGCGCTGCACCAGCTGCTCGTTGGACATTTCCAGCGAGAAGATGGCCACCCGTTTGCGGTGGCGCTGGGCAGCGGTCTTCGCGATGCTGAGCAGGAAAGCGGTTTTGCCCATGCCGGGGCGGCCGGCCACGATGATGAAATCGGAGGGTTGGAAGCCGCTGAGGAGTTTGTCCAAATCGATGAAGCCGGTGGGAATGCCCAATGCCTCGCCCTGGTGGGTGCGCAGGTGGTCGAGGTAGTCGTAATAGGCGCTCAGCACTTCGCGAAAAGGCTTGACGCCGCGGGTAATGCGCCGTTCACTGACGTTGAAGAGGGTCTTTTCGGCTTCGTCGAGGATGGCTTCCACGCCGAGCTCGCGCTGGTGGGCCAGCTGGGCGATGCGTTCGGCGGCGGCTAACATGCGGCGGCGCACCGAACTCTCTTCCACCAGCCGAGCGTAGTGGGGAGCGTGCAAGGAAGAAGGTACGTCGGTGGTGAGTTTGACGAGGTAAGCCCGACCGCCCACCTCGTCCAAATGCCCTGCCCGTTCCAGCTCTTCCATCACGGTGAGGATGTCGACCGGTTGGCGTTCCTCGCTTAGCCGCGCGATGGCTTCCCAAATCCAGCGGTGGCGAAGGATGAAGAAGTCTTCGCCTTTGAGGATTTGGGCGACCTCGGGGTAGACGTCGGGCGAGATGAGCACCGCCCCCAGCAAAGCGGCCTCGGCTTGGGTGTCGTGAGGGGCGAGCATGGTTTGAGGGGCTTCGGCGGGCGGGGGTGTTTCGTCGGGAGGGGTCATGGTTTGTCGTCTTCTTCCGGTTGGTCGGGGTTGCTATCGGGCTTTTCCAGGTCGTCGAGGTCGATTTTTTCGAGGAAATCGGCGAAGACGGAAAGGCGGTCTTCGTCGGCGGCTTCGGGCGCGGGGCTTTTTTGGGGAGAGGGCTGGGGCGGGGAAGAGGCAGGCGGTTGGGCCTGCGTGCTTTCGGGAGGCGGCGGGGTTGGGGGTTGCTCGCCGCTTTCTTCCATGCCTTCGTCGGGCACGATGGCGGCTTCGTCCATCACTTCGCGGGCGACGTAAATCGGCACGTGGGCGCGGACGGCCAGCGCGATGGCGTCGGAGGGGCGGGCGTCGATGTTGTACACGCGGCCTTGATGGGAAACGACCAGGTTGCCGTAGAAGGTGTTTTCTTTCAGCGCCGTGACTTCCACCCGCTCCAACCGCGCATCGAGCACTTCCAAGATGCGGCGCATGAGGTCGTGGGTCATGGGGCGGGCTAGCTCCACCTCATGCAAGGCCAGCTGGATGGCATTGGCCTCGAACGCACCAATCCAGATGGGCAAATAGCGGTTGGCGTGGCGTTCCCGCAGCAGAACGACTTGCTGTTGGGAAACCAGGCTGACGCGGATGCTGTCGATGACGACTTCTACCATGTCGGACATGCTTCTCTCCTCGCGAATCAGGCTGAATGCAGCCGTGGACGTCTTTATTCTATCATCTTTCGCCCGCAAAAACAGGCGCATTGCTTTCGAGGCACACACCGAGGGAAGCGCGTCTTGAGGGCGGCGGTGGTGTTGGTATAATTACAGTCAAGAACGCCGATCTTGGTGGCCACGTTTTTCGTGAGGGTAATTCGATGGATGGTGCTTTGATTTTGTTCTTGCTTTTGGGTCTCACTGGTGGTTTGTTGGTGGGGTTGGGGGTTGGTTGGTTCTTTGGAAAGCGCAGCGCTCCGCCGCCGGGTGTCGCCGAGGTTGGCGCTGTGCCGCCGGAAGCCAAAACGTCGCCGCCATCGCTGGGGGTGATGTTGCGCCGGCGCGAGGATGGCCTGGAAGTGACGCTGGATGGTGTGGCGTATCGGCGCTATGCTACCATGCCTGCCGATAGCCGCCGCCGGTTGGTGGCTTATTTGCGGCTGGTGGGGGCGTGGATGGAAGGCAAGCCCACGCGTGAAATCGTCACAGCGGCGACGCCTCAGCGAAAACCCCAACCCGATGCTCCGCCATCTGTAGATGCAGCGGGCGGGGGGAGCGCCTCGGCTTCGCAGCGCATGATCGAGCAAATCGATGAAATCGTTCAGCACCTCCAAGCAGAGGCCGATTTGCCCGAGCCGGTGCGGGTCGTTAGCGGGGCGACAGGGGGCGTGAACATCTTGGTCGGCTTGAAGCGCTACGAGTATATCGAACACATCCCCGACGAAGCCGTGCAAGCGCTCGTGCGACGGGCAGTGCAGATTTGGGAAAGCAGGCAATAATAGATCGCTGGGTTTTATGTTTAATCTCAAGCCCTGGCAGCGCTCCTGCGTGGTGCTGCCAGGGCTTTCGTGTTGGGAGCAGTAGCGTGAGGAAGGCCTATGCCGTCAGCGCTTTCAGTTGCTTGCGGATTTTCTCTGCTTGAGCCTGGGCTGCGGCCAGCTTGTCGCGCTCTTTTTGCACCACGGGGGCAGGCGCTTTTTCTGCAAAGGGGCCAGCGAGGAGCTTTTCCAGGCGTGCAATTTGGCCTTCCACTTCGGCGAGCTCTTTTTCCAGCCGCGCGCGTTCTTCCTGCGGGTCGATCAAATCGGCCAGGGGCAGGAAGATTTCGACCGCGCCCGCGACCAGCGCCACGCTGTTTTCGGGGCGGGTGGTCAGGTGCTCGACAACGGTGAGCTGGGCGGGGTCGAGGCGCGCCAGCGCTGCCAACGCCGCTGCCAGGCTTTGTAGCGCGGCGGTGTGTTCCCCCGCGGCCAGCGTAGCGCCAATTTTTGCGCTGGGTTTGACTTTTTTCTCGGCGCGCAGGTTGCGGATGGCGCGCACAACTTCCTGGAAGGCGGTGAATTGCGCTACCTTTTCGTCTTCCCAGCCTTCTTTGGCGTGGCTTTCGGGCCAGGGCGCAATGATGAGGGCTTCCGGCCAACCGCCCGCGGGGGTGAAATCGGCGTTGCCTGCGCCGTAGCGCTGGGTGACCGCCGCTTTGAGGTGCCCCCAGAGGGCTTCGGTGACGAAGGGGGTGAAGGGGTGAAGCAAGCGCAGGGTGGCATCGAGCACTTTGACCAGGGTTTGCGCTGTGGTGAAGGCGCGGTCGCCGCCTTCGGCTAATTGCACTTTGGCAATTTCCAGATACCAATCGGCAAACTCGCTCCAGAAGAAATCGTAAATCTGCCGCCCGGCTTCGCCAAATTGGTAGGCTTCGAAGAGGCGGTTGACTTGGCGAATCAGCTCTTGGAGGCGCGCCCAGATCCACGAGTCGGCTAAGGTCCACTCGGTTTTGCCTTGGCGTCGGTCGGGGGCCTTTTCCAGCGCGCCGATGACGAAGCGGCCGGCGTTCCACACTTTGTTGGCGAAGTTGCGGTTGGCTTCCACTTTTTTCAGGCTGAGGTTCATGTCGTTGCCAGGGCTGGAGCCGACCAAGAGGGTGAAGCGCAGGGCGTCGGTGCCCAGCTCGTCCATCACCACCAGCGGGTCGATGACATTGCCCTTGGTCTTGGACATTTTTTGGCCGTGCTCGTCACGCACCAAGCCGTGGAGATACACAGTGTGGAAAGGCGGCTGGCCGGTGAATTCCAGCCCCATCATGATCATGCGGGCGACCCAGAAGAAGAGGATGTCGTAGCCGGTTTCCATCACGCTGGTGGGGTAGAAGTAGCGGTAGTCGGCGGTCTCTTCGGGCCAGCCCAAGGTGGAAAACGGCCACAGGCCGGAAGAGAACCACGTGTCGAGAACGTCGGGGTCTTGGGTGAGTTCCACGGGGTGGCCGTAGTGGGCTTCGGCCAGGGCGTGGGCTTCTTTTTCGTCGTGGGCGACGAAGATTTCGCCGTCGGGGCCATACCAGGCCGGGATGCGATGCCCCCACCACAGTTGGCGGCTGATGCACCAGTCGCGGATGTTTTCCAGCCAGTGGAAATAGACCTTTTCGAAGCGTTCGGGGATGATGCGAATTTGGCCTTCCCGCACAGCTTTTAGTCCGGCTTCGGCCAAGGGTTTGATTTTGACGAACCACTGGGTGGAAATCATGGGCTCGATGAGGGTGCCGCCTCGCTGGGAAACCGGCACCTGGTGGACGTGAGGTTCTTCTTTGATGACGAGCCCCGCGGCGCGCATGTCTTCCCACAGTTTTTCGCGGGCCTCGAAGCGGTCGAGCCCTTGGTAGGGGCCGCCGTTTTCGTTGATGCGGGCGTCTTCGTCGAAGATGTTGATGATGGGAAGGTTGTGGCGTTGGCCGATTTCGTAGTCGTTGGGGTCGTGGCCGGGGGTGATTTTGAGCGCGCCGGTGCCGAATTCGGGGTCGACGTAATCATCGGCAATCACCGGAATGCGGCGGCCCAACATGGGCACCACGACTTCCTTGCCGACGAAGGCTTGGTAGCGCTCGTCGTCGGGGTGGACGGCGACCGCGGTGTCGCCCAGGATGGTTTCGGGGCGGGTGGTGGCCACGGGAATGTATCCGCTGTCATCGGCCAGCATGTATTTGAAGTAGTAGAGCTTGCCCTCTTGCTCCCGATATTCCACTTCCAGGTCCGAGACGGCGGTTTTGAGTTTGGGGTCCCAGTTGATGAGCCGTGGGCCGCGGTAAATCAGCCCTTTCTTCCAAAGGCGCACGAAGGCTTCGCGGACGGCGCGCGAGAGGCCCGGGTCGAGGGTGAAGCGCTCGCGCGACCAGTCGCACGAGGCGCCCAGGCGGCGAATTTGCCCGACGATGCGGTCGTGATAGCGCTCTTTCCAGGCCCAAGCGTGTTTCAGGAAGCCCTCGCGCCCCAGTTCTGCGCGCTGAATGCCTTTGGCTGCCAGGTCGCGTTCCACCATGAGCTGGGTGGCGATGCCTGCGTGGTCGGTGCCGGGCACCCAGAGGGTGGGTTCGCCCTTCATGCGGTGGTAGCGGGTCATCAGGTCTTCCAGGGAAACGAACATCGCGTGCCCCAGGTGCAGCTCGCCGGTGACGTTGGGGGGCGGCATGGAAATCACGAAGGGGCGCTTGTGGGGGTCGTGGCCGGGGTCGGCGGGGTCGTTGGTGGGGGCGAAATAGCCTCGGCTTTCCCAGCGGTGGTAGATCTCGCTTTCCAGCTCGCGGAAGTTGAAAGTGGGGGGAAGTTCGTATTGGGGCATGATGACCTCCTGGGTGGTCGGGGAGTTGGATGGTCGGGGTTGGCTCGCTGCTTGCGTGTCGAGGGGCTGTGTTTTGGCGTGCGTTGGTTAAAACAAAACGCCCCTTCGCCCATGAGGACGGAAGGGGAATCCGCGGTACCACCTCACTTCGCCGCGCCTTGCGGCGGCGACGCACTCAGTACCCCAGCGGGCATCTCGCCGAATTGGGGCTGCGCGGTAACGGGCGCACCCGGGCCGGTCTACTTGCCGTGTGGGCGGCTTTCTTCGGCCTGCATCTCTCGGCGACCTTCAGCAGGGCAGGGCTGCGGCGGCTTTCAGCCGGTGGCCGCGTCTTTTCTGTCAGCCTGCGGGCTGCTTACTCCTCCGAGAGGGCAGCGGGAGTTTTCGCTTGTTAGGCTTGATTATACGGGTTGGGGAGCGGAATGTCAAGGCTGTGCGGCCCGTATTTCGTATAGCCACAGTAAAGAAAAATAGCCGCAAAGGGAAGGCCAGAAGGGAAGGCCCATCGGAAAACGCAAAGCCCAACGAAAGCCAAGGCGCAAAGCCCAACGAAAGCCAGTGCAAGAGCCAAACAGGGGAAGGCCAATGCGATGCCAAACAGGGGAGGGCCAATGCAAGGCCAAACGAAAGCCAATGTAAGGCGGCGGGGGGCAAACGAAGGCCGAGGGCACGGATTTCGTATAGCCAGTTTATCAGCGCACCGCCAACACCCCCAAATCCACACAAAACCCACATACCAATCACACGAACTCCCGAAAAACCCAATTGCCCAGCAACCGCCCGCGCGCTGTCAACCGCAGGCGCTCGCCGTCTTCCGCCCAGCCCA
>CAYVHG010000117.1:0-19622 GCA_964450875.1 uncultured Anaerolineaceae bacterium
TGGGCACCGGCCATTGGGTATTGGTTTTTTTTTATTGTTTCGTCGTCATCGTTGACCTTTTTTCTTTCTCTCCTTGCCTCCTTTTTGATCTGTGTATTCTGCTTTTTCCAGAGGGCGAAGGGGGAGCGCCAATCGGCGGTAATCGGTGTCAATCGGTGGATTCATCTGCGTTCGCCATTCGCCATTCGCTCCCCCGCGGGCGGCGGGGCCTTCCCCTAATTTACGCGTCGAACGAATACCCCACCCCCCGCTCGGTGCGTAGGTAGCGCGGGTTGTTGGGGTCGGGTTCGATTTTCTGGCGCAGGCGGCCGATGTACACCCGCAGGTATTCGGCCTCTTGGCCGTATTCCGGCCCCCACACGTTTTGCAGAATGGCGCGATGGGGCAGCACTTTACCCGCGTTCCGCATGAGGTATTCCAACAGGCTGAATTCCGTAGGCGTCAGGTTGACTGGGTGGCCGTCGATGGTCACTTCGTGGCGTTCTCGGTCCAGCACGATGGGGCCGCGGACGATGATGGGGCTTTCCTGTTTTTGGGGCACCTGCTGCGCTCGCCGTAAAACGGCTTGCACCCGCGCCAGAAGTTCGCCGACCCCGAAGGGTTTGGTCAGGTAATCGTCGGCACCGCGGTTGAGGGCTTGAATTTTCGTGCTTTCTTCGCCTAAAGCGGAAAGCACGATGATGGGCACGTTGGAAGTCATCCGCAGCCGCCGGATGACTTCCAGCCCGTCCATTTGAGGCATGATGAGGTCGAGGATGACGAGGTCGATTTCGTGGGCCTGGAATTGCGCCAGCGCGTCGGCGCCGTTGACGGCGGTGACTACGCGGTAGCCGCGCACGTCTAAGTTTCGGCGCACGAATTCGCGCAGGCTTTTGGCGTCGTCTACGACCAGCACGGTGGGGTGTCGGGCGTCCATACGACCTCCTGTTAGGGGGAAGTTTCGCCGTCTTCGGGTGGGTTCAAGGGCAGGGAAAAGGCAATGCACGTGCCCTGGGCGCGCGGTTCGACCCAAATTTTACCGCCGTGGGCTTCTACGAAGCCGCGGCAAATGGCCAGGCCCAAGCCCGCGCCGGAGGCCTGCCGTGTGAGGCCGCCTTCGACCCGGTAGAAGCTCTCGAAGATGTGGGGCACGTGCTCTGGGGGAATGCCGGGGCCTTCGTCTTCGACGCGGACGACCAGGTTCTCGGTTTCTACGGTGACCGTGACGCGCACGGGTGAGTCTTCACCGCCGTATTTCACCGCGTTTTCGATGAGGTTGCGCAGCACAACCTCGATGTGGCGGGGGTCGGCCAACAGCGAGGGCAGGTCGGGCGGCAGGTGCACTTCCAGCCGGTCGCCGGGGGAAGGATGGGCGCTTTGGGCAGCGCGGGCAATCAGGGCTTCCAGGTCGATGAGGTCGCGGCGCACTTTCAGGCTTCCCCCTTCGATGCGGGAAAGGTCGAGCAGGTCGCTCACCAGGTCGCTCAGGCGGTCGGTTTCTTCGGAAATCGTTTGCAGGAATTCGCGCTGCGCCTCCGGCTCCCACGAGACATCGTCGGCCAGCAGGGTAGAGACATAGCCCTTGATAGCGGCCAATGGGGTGCGCAGTTCGTGCGAGACGGTGGACATCAGGCTGGCTTTCATGCGGTCGATTTCGCGGTCGGCGGTGATGTCTTTCCATATCTGGCCGTGGCCGATGGCTACCCCTTGGGAGTCGGTGACGGAGAAGACCTGCACTTGCCAAGTGGTGAGCCGCCCTCGCAGGCGGAGGTTGATTTCTGCGGTGCCTTCGGCGGCTGCGCGCCCCAGCGCGGCGCGTGCTGCCGCGGTGTTGGGGGCATGGGCGAGGATGCGTTGCACCACCCGCTCGGTTTCGGTGCCGGTGAGGTCTTCGGGGGCCAGCTCGGCCAGCGCCGCCATCCGCCGGTTGGCGTAAAGCACCCGCCCGGCGTGGTCTTCCAGCAGCAGCGCGTCGCCCATGGATTGGATGAGGGCTTCCAGGCGGCGGGTTTGTTCCTGCAGGCGGGCGTCGGAGCGGGCAAAGAGGGCCGCGTTTTCGATGGCCATCGCGGCATGGTTGGCGAAGGAACTCAGAAGTTCGATTTCCTGCGGCGTGAAGGTGTGGGGTTCGGGGTAATACACCACCAGGGCGGCTGGAGGGGTGTGCTGGGTGGGAAGAGGTACGGCCAGCACGGCGCGATAGCCTTCGGCACGCGCCCGCGGGCGGATGGCCATCGCGGTGGGGTCGGTTTCGGTGTCGCTGATTTGGAGGGGGCGGTTGGCTTGCAGGGCGCGCAACGTGAGGGAGTTGAATTCGTCGCGGCCGATGACCAGCCGCTCGGCATATTGAGGGGAAAGCCCGCGGCTGGCTTTGGCAATGAAAGCCTGGCGTTGCTCATCCCAGGCGATGATGGCGCATTTTTTGGCATCCAGCAGGCGCTCGACTTGCGCCAGAATGCGCGCCAGCACGGTGCGCGAATCGAGGGTGGAAGCCACCGCGGCGCTGGTTTCCAGCAGGGTGTGCAGTTCTTGCATGCGGGCTGCGATGTCGGCTTCCATGCGCAGCAGGGTGCGCGCCAGGTGCCCCACCTGGTCGGTGCGGCGGGTGAGGGTTTCCAACGTCCGGCGTTCCGGCGGCGGGTGGGGGCCTTCCTGGCCGATGTGGCGGCTGTAAGCAGCCAGGTCTTCCAGCGGCCCCAACACCTGGCGGGAAAGCGCCAGCCAAAACAGCAGCCCGGCGACCACCACCAGCACCAGCGCCAAGTGGGTGGCGTGGCGGAAGGCGCTCACCGTGTTGAAAGCGCTTGCCGCCGAGCGCCCTACCAGCACGCCCCATTTCACCGCCGGGATGGGCGTGTAGGCGTACAGCGTGTCCGTGTCGTGAACGTGGAGCAGCAGCGTGGTCGTGCGGTCGCTGCCCGGCAGGTCGGCGAAGGCCGGTGAGAGGGCGGTGATGTTGTCGAGCAGACCTTCGCCCGCTTGGGGATGCTGCAAGTTGGAAGAGGCGACGATGTTCCCTTCGCTGTCGACGATGAAAATGGTGAAGTTTTCGGCAGGGGGGTGGGCTTGGGCAATCTGTTGCAGCGCCAAACTGAGCGCGTTCAGGCTGACGTTGATGCCCAGCACTCCTTGAAAGGTGTTGCCTTCCCAGAGGGGCATGATGGCGGTTACCACCGGTTCGTTGGTGGTGGGCGAGATGCGCCCGCGTGAGAAAAAGGGCAGGTGCGCGGTGCGGGCTTTTTTGAAGTAGGGCCTGAAGGAGAAATCCAGCCCGATGGTAGACCAAGCGACGTCGCTGCCGCGCGGGTAGTGGTACACCATGATGCCTTTGGCGTTGAGCCGATAGACCAAGTTGACTTCGGGGCGGCTTTGGGAAAGTGCCTTGAAGAGGGGCTGCATGGCAGCGATGTTGCCGTGCAGCACGGCAGGGTCGGCCCCCAGGCGGCGGGCAGCGCCCAGGAAGCTGCCGAGGGAGAGGTTGGTTTCTTCGGCGATGGCTTTCGCCAGCGAGAGGTTGGCGCTTTCGACGTCGGTGTGCAGCCGCCGGGTTGCCAGCCGGTCGAAGTAGAGCGTCATGCCGACCAGCGGCAGCACGAAGAGGGCGTAAATCGCCAGCAGGCGGATGCCCAGGTCGCGCCGCGGGCTGAAACGGCGGCGGGAGAGCCGCGGGGAGGTGTCGAAGCGGGAAAACAGGGTGCGCATAGGGGGTCAGGAACGCCCAAAGGCTTGCACCACGCGGGCGATGTGGCGCGCGCCTTTGAGGTACAAATCGATGCGGATGTTTTCGTTCGGGGCATGGATGTTGCTGCCGGGGTAGGCGATGCCTGCGGTGGCGATGGGCACGCCGAGGTAGTGGTGGAACACCCACCCCGGCCCGGAGCCGCCGCTGAGGGGAATTTTCTGTTGCGGCACCCCGTAGACGGGGCGGGCGGCTTCCACCACCAGGTTGATGAAGGGGTCGTCGGGGTCCATTTTGACCGGGTGCTCGCCGCCCAGGCAGGTGATTTCCACGTCGTGGAAGCCGTGGGCGTCGAGGTGGGCGCGCAGCAGGCGGAAGACTTCGTCGGGGGTTTGGTTGGGCACCAAGCGGAAATCGACCTTGGCGGTGGCGCGCGCTGGCAGCACGGTTTTGCTGCCCGGCCCTTGGTAGCCTGCGGTCAGGCCGCAGATGGTGCAGGTGGGGTCGAAGAGGGCGGCTTTCCACAGCGCTGCGCCGCCTTGCACGCCCTTGATGAAGGCCTTGACCCCGGCGCTTTGTTTGTAGGCTTCGGCGGGGTCGGGCAGGGCGGCCAGCAGTGCCAGGTCGCGCTCGCTGGGGGGCACCACGGCGTCGTAGAAGCCGGCAATGCGCACGCGCTCGTCGCTGCCTTTGAGGGTGTTCAGCGCCCATACCAGCCGCCAAGCCGCGTTGGGGAAGATGCCCCCCGTGAGGCCCGAGTGGGTATCGACCTCGGCGGTTTGCACCGAGAGTTCCACATAGCAGATGCCCCGCATGCCCATGACCTGGTGAGGCTCGTCGTGCTGGCCTACGCCGCCGAATTCCCAAATGCAGGCGTCGGCGGCAAATTTCTCGGCATGGGTGCGAATGGCCTCTTCGAGATGCACGCTGCTCACTTCTTCTTCGCCCTCGATGACGAATTTGACATTGCAGGGCAGCTCCCCTTCGGTGGCCAGCAAGGCGTCGAGGGCGAAGAGGCGGCTGACGAGCTGCCCTTTGTCGTCGCTGACGCCACGGGCGTAAAGCTTGCCGTCGCGCAGGGTGGGCTCGAAAGGCGGCGTTTCCCACAGCGCCAGGGGTTCGGGCGGCTGGACATCGTAGTGGTTGTAGAACAGCAGGGTGCGGTTTCGGTTGCGGCCTGCTCGCTCGGCATAGACCAGCGGCGAGCCGCCCGTGGGGATGATTTCGACCCGGAAGCCGCGGCGGCGGAGCATTTCGGCCGTCATTTCGGCGGCTTCGGTGATGCCCCACTGTTGCGCGGCCACGCTCGGTTGGGCGCAAAAGCGGCTGAGTTCGGCAATGCTTTCGTCGAGGTGGGTTTCCAGGTAGTGGTCGATGGGGTTCATGGTTGCCTCGGAAGTCGGGAAGTGGCGGGTTGGGGAAGTCACAACATTTTGGCGCCCAAGAAGGCGACGGTGAGCATCTTGCCCACTTTGCCCAGCCAGCACCAGAAGAGGAAGCGGGCGATTGGCATGCGGGTCGCGCCGGCGGCGATGCCAGCAAAGTCCATCAGGGGGAGGGGAAGGTAGGCCAGCAGGAACACGGTCAGCGCCCCATAGCGTTGCATCCAGCCGCGCACTTGGGCATAGCGGTGGGTGTCGGCGACGATGGCGGTGCCGCTCCATCCGGCGAGGTAGCCGGTGAGTTCCCCGAGGGCTGCGCCGGTGCCAGCGGCCAGCGCGACGCCCCACGGGTTGAGCACCGCCCCGAGCACATAGGGCAACACCAGGCCGGGCATGGGCAGCACGACGCTTGCACTGGTGAGCAAGGCAAACAGAAACAGGCCAGGGTAGCCGTAGCCTTGAAAGCGGGCGATGGTCGCGCGGTGGGTGTAAAGCAACAGGCTGAGCGCCGTGACCAGCGTGAGGCCGGCGGCGCTGGCTCCCCAGCGGCGCCAGACGGCGCGAGCGCGCTTCACCCCAGCCCTCGCTCGCGCAGCAGCGATTCGATGCGCGCCACCACCATGTCCATCGCTACGCTGTTCAGCCCGCCTTCTGGGATGATGACGTCGGCATAGCGCTTCGACGGCTCGACGAATTCCAGGTGCATCGGGCGGACCGTTTTGAGGTATTGTTCCACCACCGAGGTCATGGTGCGGCCGCGCTCTTCGATGTCGCGCACCAGGCGGCGGATGAAGCGGATATCGGCGTCGGTATCCACGAAGATCTTGACGTCGAAGAGCTGGCGCAGCGCCGGTTCGGCGAAGATCAAGATGCCTTCCACCATGATGATGGGGTGGGGCTGCACGGTAACGGTTTCGGTGGTGCGGCTGTGGGTGGTAAAGTCGTAAACCGGTCGTTCGATGGGGAAGCCTTCTCGCAGGCGCTTGAGGTGCTCGATGAGCAGGGTGGTTTCCAGCGAGTCGGGGTGGTCGTAGTTGATTTTGGCGCGCTCGGCGGGCGGCAGGTGGCTGTTGTCTTTGTAATAGGCGTCGTGGGGCAGGTAGGCGATGTGCTCCTCGCCCACGCGTTCCAGGATGACACGGGCGACGGTGGTCTTGCCTGAGCCGGTGCCGCCGGCGACGCCGATGATCAGCGGTGGGGGAAGTGTGGAAGCGGACATGGCATCTCGCACTCCTTGGGATGGTGCGCGCGGCTTGTGAAGGGGGCATCGGAAGGCGCAAACGAGGGGGTGGGTGAGCGGTTCATCTGCCGAGTTCGAGGTAGTGATGGGCGATGAGCCACTGGGGGAAGGCCGTGGGATATTTCGCCATCGCGGGCGCCAGGCGTGAGAGCATGGCTGCCGCCAGGTTTTGGAAGGCGGGCTGGTTGGTAGCGGTGGAAAATTCCAGCAGCAGGGTGACGGCGAGGGCGTTGCTGCTGGGGGTGACGCCGTCGACGATTTCCTGGGCGCGGCCGAAGGGGGTGAAATGGCGCTCGGCGTCGGTGTCGTAATAGCCCCAGTCGGCGGCGAAGCGGGGGGTGAGGGTTTCGAGGCAGCGGGTGGCTTCGTATAGCCAAGAGGGGGTGTCGGGCGGCGGGGGGGCATCGAGGCGGTGCAGCGCGAGCATGGCAAGGGCCGCGGCGGCGTAGTCTTCCAGCAGGCCGGCGCCGGTGGCGCGGCCTTCGTACCAGTTGCGCGCCAGGCCGTCGGCGGTGCGCAGGTGGCTCAGCAGGGCCGCGCCGCCTTGGGCAGCGGCTTCGGCGTAGCGCGGCGCAGCCAGCAGGTCGGCGGCTTCGGCCAGGGCGCGTGTGGCAAGGGCGTGCCACGCGGTGGTCACGGTGGTGTCGGTGATGGGAGGCGTGCGGCGCTGGCGGGCTTCCCGCAGGCGGGCTTTGGCCGCGGCAAGGCGGTCGGCGGCTTCGGCGGTCGTGATGTTCAGGCGGGAAGCCAGCGCCTCGTCGCTTAGGACGCGGTGCAGGGTGGCCGGCGCGCTGCCAAGGTCGTAGGCGGCAATCAGGGCTTCGGCTTCGGCGGGGGAAAGCGCTGCACGGACTTCCTCGGCCGTCCAGAGGTAATAAGCGCCGCGGTCGCCGCGCTGGAGGCTTTCGCTGCCTTGCCCGTTGAGCAGCAAGCCGTTGGGAAGGCGCAGGGTTTCGAGGATGTAATCGAACGTGCTGGTGGCAATGCGGTGGAATGCCGCTTCGCCGGTAAGGCGGTAAGCCCGGGCGTAGCCCAGGCCGAGAAGGGCGTTGGTGGGCAGGCTTTTCTCGAAACAGGGTTCTCGCCAGGCGGCGTCGCGGGCGTATTCGTGGAAGCCGCCGCCCAAGACGTCGTAAATGCCGCCGCGCGCCATGCCGACGAGGGTGGTAAGCGCCATTTCGCGGGCGCGAGGGTGCCCTTCTTCGGCCAGGCGCAGCAGCCACAGCAGCAGCAAGGGCCGCGGGAATTTCGGCCCCTGGTCGAAGCCGCCGCTGTGGGGCTCGTAAATGGCTTCGGCGGCGGCGAGCGCCGCCGCGTCGACGTCTTCCGGCTGCGGCAGCGGGGCTTCCAGCAGGGGAAGCATGCCTTCCCGCATCTGGCGGGCCATTTCGTTGGCGGTGTCTTCCGCCCGCTCGCGGTCCTTTTCCCAGCCTTCGAGGGCTTCGCGCAGCAGTTGGTGCAGGGTGGGGCTGCCGGGCACTTCGCTTTCGAAGGAGAAGTAGGTGCCGCCGTGAAAGGGCTTCCCCTCGGGGGTGAGGATGACGGTCAGCGGCCAGCCCGTTTTGCCGGTCATCGCCGCCACCACCTGCATGAAGGCGTTGGCGATGTCGGGGCGCTGGGCGCGGTCAAGGGTCACGGGGATGAAGTAGCGGTGGATGTAAGCCACGCCGACGGGGTGGCGGAACACCTCGGAGGCCATGCGCTCGCACCAGTAGCAACCGGTGTAGCCAATGTTCAAGAAGATGAGCCTGTTGCGTTGTCGGGCTTTGCGGAGGGTGGCTTCGTTCCAGGGTTGCCAGGCGAGGGCGTCGTTGGCGCGCTCGGCGTAGTAGGCGGTGTCGAGGGGCTGGTCTTTGTGATGGTGGTGGGGCATGGGTTATTCTCCGAACTCCGAAGCGATGTCGATTTCGGCCGAGAGGTCTTCGGTGGCGGGCAGGATTTCGATTTCGCCGAAGAGGGTGGCTTGACGGGTTTGCACCAGCCGTTGCTTGACCAGTTCCAGCAGGGCGAGGAAGGTGACTACGGCTTCCAAGCGGGTGGGCTGGCGGCCGAGCAAGGCGGAAAAGGTGGCTTGCCCGCGTTGGGCAAGGGCTTGGATGATGGTGCGAATTTTCTGCCGAATGGTGATTTTGGGCGCTCGAATCACGCGGCCAAGCGGTTCGCGCTGGCGCAGCTGGAAGGCGCCGCGCGCCGCGGCGGCCAGGTCTTCCACGGTATAGCCGTGCAAGTCGATTTGGGGCGTTGCAGTGGCTGGGGGCGCGGCCAACCGCACGAAGGCGTGCAGCCCTGCTGCCTGGCGGTCTGCCAGCCATTGCGCCGCTTGTTTGAAGCGCCGGTAGGTTTTCAACTGCTGCACCAGCGCCTCGCCGGGGTCTTCTTCGTTGGCCTCCCGTTCCGGCGGGCGGGGCAGCAGGGCTTCCGATTTGATTTGTACCAGCTTGGCGGCAATCACCAGAAAGGCGGAAACCTCCTCCGGCGAGCGCTCTTCCATCTGCTCGAGGTAGGCGAGGTATTGGTCGGTAATTTGGGCGAGGGCGATCTTGGTAATATCCAGCTCGGCGCGGGCGATGAGCTGCAACAGCAGGTCCAGCGGCCCCTGGTACACAGGGGTGTGGATGTGGTAACGCTGCATTTGAAAACCGAGAACATCGGGCATGGGGAGATTATAACATCGGGGGAGGAGAAATGCGCTATAATACCCTCTCGACGCCGCCGTGCTTTCCGAGTGTTGAACACGATGCCATGAAGATCGAACAGCTGCTGGAACACCTGCCTGCTTATTACACCGTCGCCGACCGAGAGCTGGTGGCGCGCGCGTATCGTGTGGCCGAGAGGGCCCACGAAGGCCAAAAGCGCGCCTCGGGCGAGCCTTACATTCAACATTGCCTCGCCGTGGCCGATATTCTGGCAGAGCTGCGCATGCCCCCCGTCGTTGTGGCGGCGGGGCTTTTGCATGATACGGTGGAAGACACCGACCTCACGCTGGAAGACATCCGCCGTGATTTTGGCGACGAGGTGGCGTCGCTGGTCGATGGCGTGACCAAGCTGGTTTCCCTGCCGCGCGTCTCGCGCGCCGATGGCGCGCCAGAGGCGCCACCGGAAGGCGACGAACCGGCCGACGACCACGCCACCGAGCGCCAGCGCAAGCGGGAACTCACCAACGAATCGCTGCGCAAGACCTTTCTGGCCATGAGCAAGGATATTCGGGTGGTGATCATCAAACTGGCCGACCGCCTGCACAACATGCGCACGCTTTCGGCCCTGCCGCCCGCCAAGCAGCGCCGCATTGCCCGCCAAACGCTGGATATTTTCGCTCCCCTCGCCAACCGCCTGGGCATTTGGCAGATCAAGTGGGAACTGGAAGACCTGGGTTTCCGCTACGTCAACCCCGAAGCCTACAAGGAGATTGCCCGCAAGCTGGCCGAGCGCCGCACGGTGCGGGAAAAAGAACTCCAACGGGCAGTAGCCCGCATCGAAGAGGTGCTGGCCGAAGCAGGCATTCGGGCCAGGGTCTTTGGACGACCGAAGCACATTTATTCCATCTACCGCAAGATGCAGCGCAAAGGGTTGCCTTTCGAGGCGCTGCGCGATATCCGCGGCGTGCGGGTGATCGTGGATGACGTTCCCACCTGTTATCATGTGCTGGGCGTGGTGCACACCCATTGGAAGCCCATCCCGGGCGAGTTCGACGATTACATCGCCAACCCCAAAGACAATTCCTACCAGTCGCTCCACACCGCGGTGTTGTTCGAAGACGGCAAGATTTTGGAAGTCCAAATCCGCACGCAAGAGATGCACCGCAACGCCGAATACGGCATCGCAGCCCACTGGCGTTACAAAGAAGGCGACGAGCGGCTGGATGAGGCGTTCGAGCGCAAGATCAACTGGCTGCGGCAGCTGATGGAGTGGCAGCAGGATGTTTCCGACGCGTCGGAATTCATGGACGGTATGAAGACGGACGTCTTCGACGACCGCATCTATGTTTTCACGCCGCGCGGCGATATTCTCGACTTGCCGGCCGGGGCGACCCCGATCGATTTTGCTTACCACATTCACACCGAAATCGGCCATCGCTGCCGCGGGGCCAAAGTGAACGGCAAACTGGTGCCGCTGAGTTACAAGCTCAAAACCGGCGACCAAGTGGAAATCCTTACCGCGCGGCGGGGCGGCCCCAGCCGCGATTGGCTCAACCCTCACCTGGAACTGGTGAAAACCCAGCGCGCGCGGGCCAAAATCCGCCAGTGGTTCAAGAAGCAAGCGCGCGAGCAAAACCTGACGCACGGCCGGGCTGCGCTGGAAAAGGAATTCAAGCGCCTGGGGCTGGAGAACGTCGATTTGCACTCGCTGGCGACCTACTTCGGCTATCGAAGCGTAGAAGACCTCTACGTGGGCATAGGGTGCGGCGATGTTTCACTCAACCGCGTCATCAACCGCCTGGCCGAGGTAGAGAAGACCACGGAAAAGGATTACCTCGCCGCGCACCCCATTCGCCGCGAAACCGGCAAAGACGAGGTCACCATCATGGGGCTGCGCGGCATGTTGATTCACATGGCGCGTTGCTGCCATCCGGCCCCCGGTGACCCCATCGTGGGCTACATCACCCGCGGCCGCGGCGCTGTCATTCACCGTCAGGATTGCCCCAACATCCTCCGCGTGCGCGACAAGGGCCGCTTGGTGCAGGTTTCCTGGGGCACGCCGACCCAATCGTATGCCGTGCCGGTGCGCATCCGTGCCTACGACCGTGGCGGCCTGATGAAAGATATCACGATGGTGATTGCCGACGAGGGCGTCAACATCGAAAGCGTGCGCGTCGAGGTGAAAGAGCACGACGGCGAGACCATCGTCGATCTGGTGCTCAGCGTGCGCGACATCGCGCACCTCAGCCGAGTGCTCAACCGGCTGGAAAACCTGCCCAACGTGCTGGAGGCTTCCCGCAAACGGGCGGGGTGAGCCTTCATCCCCTGCAACGGAGGTGTTCCCATGCAAGCCCGACCCGCCACGAAAACCTATTGGGCCTCGGTGGTGCTGGCGCTGCTCGGCCTGGCCGATGCCACTTACCTCACCATCCTCAAGTTCACCCACCACGAAGCCATGTGCGCCGGCGTCGGCGATTGCTACACCGTCAACACCAGCCCTTACGCCGAAATCCACGGTGTGCCGATTGCCCTGCTGGGCGCGCTGGCTTACTTGGCCATTTTGGCCTTGCTGTGGCTGGAGCGCCGACACCCCCTTGGCGAGGCCTACGGCACCTTGGCCGAGTTTGGCCTGATTTTCGCTGGCGTGCTCTATTCGGGTTACCTCACTTACCTGGAAGCCGAGGTGATTCACGCTTTTTGCCCTTACTGCCTGCTTTCGGCCACAATCTTGCTTTTTTTGCTGGTTTTGGCTATCATTCGCCTGCTCAACGAGGCCCCGCCGCAGTGAGCGATTTTCTTTCAGGAGGTGGCGTTAGATGCCCCGCATTCGTTGTGCCTACGAGGATTGCGCCTTTTTGGATGGCCACTATTGCACCGCCTCGGAGGTGGAAATCGACCCCGACCAGGGGTGCCTGACTTATAAGCCCGTCGCTGAGGTGCTGGAATCCTGGGACGACGACCTGCTGGAAGACGACGACTTGCTGGACGACGATGACTTCTTGGACGACGACGATTTATGGGAGGATGACGACCTGTAAACGCCGTTGAATCTTTAGAACCCCGCGCCCGCGCGGGGTTCTTGGCCCTTTTTCGAAGCGGCGTGGCGATTTGTGAGGGAGGTACTCTTATGCGTTTGAGCGAACTTTTTGGGCAAAGTCAGCGCCAGGCGGGGCGTTATCCCCCCGAGGATGGCCGTCATTGGCTGTTGCGGGCGGCTTACTGGCACGAGACCGACCAGGCGCGCTTATGGCTGCCGTTGGGCATGGCCTTGCAGGCGCGGCTTTTCGGGCATTTGGAAGCCGCGCTGGAGGCGGTGACCTTGCCTCAAGAAGCCGACCTGGCCGTTGGGTTGGCTTTCCCGTGGCCGCGGCGTTTGCCCGCCGCCCTCATCGCGCTGCTGGAAGCCCACGTGGCTTCCTACCGCCAGTTGCCGCGTTTGTTGCTCTGGCGCGGCCCTCATAGCCTCACCGCGTTGGCGTTGGGTGCGACGCCGGAAGCCGCGCTGGAAACCGCCCAAGCGGTGCGTGACCGCTGGGAGGCGGCGTTGCGGCAGTTGGGGCTTTCGCTGCACAGGGGGGAAGGCCCGGCGGCCTGGCACGGCCTGGCAGCCGTGGGCCTCGCACCTGCCCTGCACGGCGGTGAACCAACCTTGCGCTGCCCTCGCTGTGGCTACGAGGCCCCGGTGGCGTGGGCGCGGCGCGCCAAGCCAGCGCCCGAGAACGAACCCCCCGCCCCCTTGACGCCCATCGCCACCCCGCACGCCGACACCATCCGCGCTTTGGCCGATTTCCTCGGCGTGCCCGAAAGCCGCACGGCCAAGGCGGTCTTCCTGCGCACGCAAGAAGCCGCGCCGCGCCTGGTCTTTGCCGTGGTGCGCGGCGATATGCAGGTCTCCCTGCCCAAACTGGCGCGCCTCTTGGGGGTGGGCGAGCTGGTCCCGGCCACCGACGCTGACATTCGCGCTGTCGGCGCGGTGCCCGGCTATGCCTCGCCGGTGGGTGTGCGCGGCGCGCTGGTGGTCGTCGACGATCTCATCCCCCGCAGCCCGAATTTGGTGGCCGGCGCGAACCGAGAGGGCTATCACCTGACCGGCGTCAACTATGGCCGCGACTTCCAGGCCGATTGGGTGGCCGACATTGCCGCCGCAGCGGCAGGCGATCCCTGCCCCCACTGCGGCGCGCCCCTGGAAGCCGCCGCCGCGTGGGTGGTCACGGCTTCCCAGGGCCTGGAAACCCCTGCCGTTTACCTCACCCCCGAGGGCAAAACCGCTCCGCTGGGCGTGGCTGCGGCCTGGCTGGACGGCGAGGCCGCGGTGGCAGCCCTGGCCAGCGCCCATTGCCAGCCCGATGGTTTGGCTTGGCCCCCTGCCCTGGCCCCGTATGCCGTGCATTTGATTGCCCTGCGCGGCGGCGAAGAGGCGGCCGATGCGCTTTACGCCGAGATGCGAGCAGCGGGCTTCGCGGTGCTTTACGATGACCGCAAGGCCAGCCCCGGCGTCAAGTTTACCGATGCCGACCTCATCGGCTTGCCGATGCGGGTCACGGTGAGCAAGCGCAGCTTGAAACAGGGCGGCGCTGAAGTCAAACCCCGCGGCGGCGAAGCCTACATCGTCCCCCTCGACGAGGTGACGGCGGCGTTGGCTTGACGAAGCGCGGCGGTGACGCTGAAAGACACGAATTCTCTGGAGGGACTTATGCGGCATTTGCAAGGCAGGCTGGAAGTGATTGCAGGCCCAATGTTCAGCGGTAAAACCGAAGAGCTCATCCGCCGGTTGCGCCGCGCGGTGATCGCCAAGCAGAAAGTGCAGGTGTTCAAGCCTGCCCTCGACAATCGCTACGCCGAAACCGCGGTCGCTTCCCACGCGGGCGGCGTTTTCGATGCCATCCCCTTGAACGACATCGGCGAGTTGGAGCAGCACCTGAACGCCGAAACCACGGTGGTGGGCATCGACGAGGCGCAGTTCTTTTCCGAGGAAATCACCGCCATCGTGCAGCGCTTGGCCGACCGAGGCGTGCGCGTCATCGTCGCCGGTCTGGATATGGACTTCCGAGGAGAACCCTTTGGCCCCATGCCGGCTTTGTTGGCCCAGGCCGACCAGGTGGACAAGTTGCAGGCCATTTGTGTGGTTTGTGGTTTCCCCGCCAGCCGCTCTCAGCGTTTGATCGATGGGAAGCCGGCGCGTTACGACGACCCCGTGGTCATCGTGGGGGCTTCGGAGATGTACGAAGCCCGTTGCCGCGCCCACCACGAAGTGCCGGGGCGGCCCGAGGGGTGAGGCCGTGAAGGAAGGGGGTCACGGTTGCGCAGCGACGCGCTGCAGCAGGGCTTCTGGCTTGTGACGAAACGCTTCCAGCGGTAGTTCCCCCTGGGTCAGGGCTTGCAGCGTCTCGGTGAGGGTGCGGTTGACCGGGGTGGGAATGCCCAACCGCGCGCCGTAACGGACGACGGCGCCGTTGAGCGCGTCCACTTCGGTTTGGCCGCGTTTGCCGTGCAGGTCGATGTGGAAGGAAGGCATTTTGCCGCCCCGCCCGCGGCCTACGGCTTTTTGCAGCAAGGGTTGCAGCAAAAATTGCGGCAGCCAGCGCACTGCCCACGCCAGCCGACGGACGGAAACACCCGGCAGGTCTACCACCGGCAGCCCAAGCGCAGCCATTACGGCAAGGGCTTCCCGCAATTGGGCGGTTTCCAGACGGGCGAGGGCGGGGTGAGCAAAGATTTCTGCGGGGGGCATATCCAGAATGGCCGAAGTGGCGTTGCCCAGCAGGTTGGTCAGCAGTTTCGACCATTTTATCGCAGCGGCGTTGGGGTAAAGCCGGGTTTCGACCCCCGCGGCTTGCAGCGCGGCGGCCAGCGGCTCGGCCAGGGGATGGTTGGCGGCCAGCCCTACCCCGCGCGCCCGTTCGACCGTCGCTTGCCCTGGTGCGCGGCGCGCCACCGCGGTGGTCACGGTGCCCGCGAGCACTCGGCCTTCCCCAAAGAAAGCAGCCAGGGCGGTTTCGGCTTCCACGCCGTTTTGCAGGCATACCACCGTCGGGAACTGCGCCCGCCACGGGGCGATGCTTTCCAAGAAGGCGGGGGTGTGGTAGGTCTTCAGTGCCAGCAGCGCAGCGTCGTAACGGCTGTTGGCCAAGGCTTCGGCAGGAGACGCCGCGACCCGCGGCGCGGCAATGCGCCGCACTTCCCCCGAGGCGGTGGTCAGGCTCAGGCCGTGAGCCTGCAAGTGAGCCGCGGTAGCAGAGCGAGCAAGGAAGGTGACTTCCTGCCCGGCATAGGCCAGGTTGACGCCTAAGTAGGTGCCGATGGCGCCTGCACCGATGATGAGGTAGCGCATGGCGTTGCTCAGGCGAGGGGGGCTACACGCACGGGAATTCGCCGTCTTCGAGGCGGTGGCACAGCCCGAGGATGTGCCAGCGGTGAGGTTCGGGGCGGTAAGAGAAGACGATGTAGCCGGTGTTGGGGAAGCGAAAACTCGGCGTGTGCGGGTAGGGTTGGGGGGGAATGCCCAAGATGGCGTGGATGACCAGGTTGGTGATGCCGCCGTGAGAGACCACCAGGTAGCGCCCGGGCGGGTTGGCCAACAGCCGCCGCAGGGCTTCGGTGGCGCGCTGGTAGACTTCCCAAATGCTTTCGCCGGTTTCGCCCACGGGGTGGTAGAGCGAGGCCGGGCTGGCCGCCGTTTGGTGGAAGGGCCGGCCGGTGAAGACGCCTTTGTCGCGCTCCTTCCACACCGCGTCGTAGACGATGGCCTCGAGGGGAAATGCCAGCGCCTCGGCTACGATGCGGGCTGTTTCGGCGGCGCGTTTCAGGGGGCTGGCGATGATGCCGTCGAAGGTGACGCCTTGTTCGGCCCAGGCTTGTGCCAGCCGACGCGCTTGCTCGCGCCCGGCTTCGGTCAAGGGGAAGTCGGCCTGCCCTTGGTGCACGTTGCGGGCGTTGCCTTCCGATTCGCCGTGACGCAGCAGCACGAAGAGGTATTTTTGGGAAGAAGTGCGGCGTGGCCGTGGGGACATGAGAAAACTCGCAAAGTGGAGGGGTGGACTTACCCGATGATAACACAACTTTGCCTTGTGCGGCGGGGGTGTTATAATCGCCGCCATGATGGAAACCAAGCGAAAGCAAGCCTTTTGGGTTCTCGCGGTGCTGGCGGTTGCCTTGCTGTGGGCGGGCTGGCATGCGGCAGCTGGGCAGGCCGCGTTTCAGGCTGCCGATGCCACGCCTATCCCCACTGTGACGGGCACGCCCACCGGCCCCACCGTGGTGGTGCTGGGCGGCGGTAACCCGCAGGTGCATGTGCGCGCCGGCCCCAGCAGCCGCTGGCCGATTATCGGCATTCTGGTGGTGGGGGAGCGTGTCCCCGCCATTGGGCGCACGCCCGCAGGCGAGTGGATCAAAATCGTGTATCCTGGCTCGCCTGACGGCACGGGCTGGGTGTATGCCTACGTCGTGCGGCTGGAGGGCGGCGACGTGCCGATTGTCGAGCCGCCGCCGACCCCCACGCCCAAGGTGACGCCGACGGTCGACCCCACCTTGGCCGCCCAGTTTTTGGTCGATGTGCCGCCGACGCGCCTGCCGACGTTTACCGCGCCGCCACCGCTGGCTGTGCCGACGTTCGTGGAGAGCGTGCCCGCGACCACCCGCTTCCCCAGCGCGTTGGTCATCATCGGTTTGCTGGCGTTGGGGTTGTTTGGCATGGCCGTTTCGTTTTGGCAGAGGCGGTAAAGATGGCGTTGGCAGGCGTGGTGTTGTTGAGCTTGTTGGCGGGCGTGGTGGTGAACTATCTCGCCGATGTTTTGCCGCGCGGCACGGCTCAGCCGGTGTGCTTTTTGTGCGGTCAGGCGCTCTCGCTGGCGGCGTATGGGCGTTGGTGGCGGCCTTGCCCGCATTGTGGGCGGCGGCGGTGGCGGCATGGCGTGGTGCTGGCGCTGGCGGTGGCTGCGGGCGCGGCGTTATGGCTCTCGCCGCCGAAGTGGGGCTTTTGGGCGATGTGGGCGCTGGTGATGTATGCCTTGGCCGTCATCGTGATGGATGTGGAACACCGCGTGATTTTGCATTCGGTGAGCGGCGCGGGGGCGCTGTTGGGCCTGGGGCTGGGCGTGTGGCGGCACGGCTGGCTCGCCACGTTGCTGGGCGGAGCGGCCGGGGCGGGGGTCATGCTGGCGCTTTTCTTCTTGGGCAACGCTTACGCGCTCTGGAAGGCCCGCCGCGCCGGTGAACCCCCGCCCGACGAGCCCGCCTTGGGCTTCGGCGATGTGACCCTCATGGGAGGGTTGGGATTGCTTTTGGGGTGGCCTGGGGTGTGGGCCGGGTTGACCTTTGCCGTGCTGCTGGGAGGGGCCTTCAGCTTGCTGTTTTTGCTTTATGGCCTGCTGCGCTGGCGGCGCTGGCGGCTCGATGCTTACATCCCTTATGGGCCGTTTTTGATCTTGGGCGCATTGTGGGTCATTTGGATGGCAAAATGAGCGCCGGAAAGGCCGAAATGCAACCTGCTGACCTCACCACTTGGAACGAGACCGTGTTGGCCTTCCCCCAGGCGCATGTTTTGCACACGCGCGAGTGGGCAAGCATCAAGGCGCGCTATGGCTGGCGGCCCGAGCCTTTTGTGTGGCGCGATGCCGACGGTCGGCTGGCGGCGGCGGCCTTGTTGCTGCGCCGCCGCTTGCCTTCCCCTTTGCCGTGGAGCGTGCTCTACGCACCCAAGGGGCCGTTGTTGCTTTCGTGGGAAGACGAGGCGCTGCGCACGCGCGTGTTGGATGACTTGCAGGCGTTTGCTCGCCGCAGCGGGGCTATTTTCCTCAAAATGGACCCCGATGTGGTGGTGGGCACGGGGGTGCCGGGCGAGCCCGAGGCGCGGGAAGCCCCCCTTGCTGCCGCGGTGCGCACGGCGTTGCGCCGCCGCGGCTGGCGCTTTTCTTCGGAGCAGGTGCAGTTCCGCAACACTGTGCTGCTCGACTTGACCCCCGCCGAAGACGAACTGCTCGCCGCCATGAAGCAAAAGACCCGCTACAACATCCGCCTTGCCTTCCGCAAAGGCGTGCGCGTGCGCGTGGGCGGCGAGGACGACTTACCCTTGCTCTATCGCATGTATGCCGAAACCGCGGCGCGCGACGGTTTCATCATCCGCCCGCGAGATTACTACTTCGCCGTGTGGCAGACGTTGATGCAGGCCGATATGGCCGAACCGTTGATTGCCGAAGTGGAAGGCGAGCCGGTTGCGGCGGTGGTGGTGTTCCGCTTTGCGGGGCGGGCATACTACTTTTACGGCATGTCCACGGGCAGGCACCGCAACAAAATGCCGACGTACGCCTTGCAGTGGGAAGCCATTCGGCGGGCGAAGGCAGCGGGTTGCCGGTGGTATGACTTTTGGGGTGCACCCGACGAGTTCTCGCCGAGTGACCCAATGTGGGGGGTGTTCCGCTTCAAGCGAGGGTTTGGGGCGCAAGTGGTACGCACTTTGGGCGCGTGGGATTACCCGGCTCGGCCTGGGCTCTATGCTGCGTATGGCCGAGCGCTGCCGCGGGCGCTGGCGGTGGCTCGACGGCTGCGGGCGTGGGCGCTCCGCCGTGGCCGTGCTTAGCACGGCAGGTTGCCCTTCGCCCGCGCGGGGGAAAGGCGAGCCTGGATGGGGCCTTCCTTGTTTATGTCGTGTTTTTTGACAGCCTTTTGGCTTTGTGCTATCCTTGCTGCAACGCATCACTCGGCAACGTAAGCCGCCGCAGGAGGGGTTATGTTCCAGTACGAACGCGTCGCAGACAACGTTTATTACTTCCAGAGCGAGCGCTATGCTCAGGTGACGGCAGGGTTGGTGGTCGGCCCCAAGTGGGCTGTCTTGATCGACACCCTCGCACTGCCTGCCGAAACGCTGGCGCTGCGTGATTTCGTCGAAGAGCACGTCCAGCTGCCCGTGCGCTACATTTTCAACACCCACTACCACGCCGACCACAGCTGGGGAAATGTCTTCTTCCCTGGGGCGACGGTGATTTCGCACGCCCTTTGCCGCCGCCTGATGCTTTCCAAAGGCCTGCCTGCGTTGGAAGAAGCCCAACGCACCTCGGCAGCCTATCGGCAAATCAAATTGGTGCTGCCGCAAATGGTGGTGACCGAGGGCGAAATGAGCCTGAAAGTAGGGAAGAAGGTGCTGCGGATGATCCCCTTGCCCGGCCACAGCCCCGATGGCATGGGGGTGTTGGTGGAACCCGACCGCATTTTGTTCGCGGGCGATGCCATCATGCCCATCCCTTACCTGGTGGATGGCGATTACGAAGCGCTGGTGGAAAGCCTGCGTCGGGTGGGCAGGATGCGGTTGGAAAACATCGTTCCCGGCCACGGCGACATCATCTTGCGGGGTGAAATCAAAGAGACCATCAAAGAGCACCTCGATTACCTGGCGTGCATTCGGAAGGAAGTGCGGCAGGCGGCGCGACGCAAGTACGCCGGCGATTACTTGGACAAGCTGGAGGTGGACGATTGCGGCAAGAGCCATATTTTGCTGGGCGGTCTGGCGCCGGAACTCCACAGGCGCAACTTGCGGGCTTTGTACCGCCAGTTTTACGGCAAAGCGCCGCTGACCTCGCCCAAAACCGAAGAAGTGCTTTTCTGAAACGCGCCGCTGCGGTATAATCAGCCCCTGTTAGGGCGGGTAGCTCAGCTGGTTAGAGCGCTTCCCTTACAAGGAAGAGGTCGCAGGTTCGAGTCCTGTCCCGCCCACA
>CAYVHG010000118.1:0-6364 GCA_964450875.1 uncultured Anaerolineaceae bacterium
TTTCGCCGCTGGTGTGGAGCGCTGCTCTGGGCTGGGCGACGCTGACGGCGTTGGGGCTGCTGGTGTGGGCGTGGTGGCGGGCGGTGCTGCCTGAGTATGGAGGATGGTGGCCGTGGGTCGCGGGGGCCAGCGTCGCCGGCGCGTGGCATTTGGTTTGGGCAGCCCTCTCAGGCATGGAGACGGCTCTTTTTGCTTCCCTGATGACGGCGCTGCTGCTTTGGGGCGGGCGTGCGCCGCGGCGATGGCGTGGTTTGGCCTGGGGCGCGGCGGTGGGCGTTGCGGTCTGGCTGCGCCCCGAAGCGATGTTGGCGTTGCCAGCCCTCGCGGCGGCGTGGCTGTTGCAGGCGCGTTGCCCTCGGACGGGGCTTCCTCGGCAACCGTGGGGAGAATGGGCTTGGCAAGTCGTGGTGTTGGGGCTGGGGTTCGGTGCGCTCTTTTTGCCTTACTTGGGGTTCAACGCCTGGCTGTCGGGGCATATGTGGCCGAATACTTTTTACGCCAAGCAGGCCGAATATGCCGCCTTGCGCCAATGGCCGTTGTGGCGTCGTTTTGGGCATGTGGGCGCGCCGTTGCTGGCGGGGATGGGCGGCGTGTTGGCGCTGCCTGCGATAGCCCAGGTGGTGGCCGATGTGCGCGCGCGTCGCTGGGCGTGGATGGCCGCGCCGCTGTGGGTCGGGTTGCATGTGGCGGCTTATGGGGTTCGGCTTCCGGTGGCGTATCAGCATGGGCGGTATGTGCTGCCGGTCGTGCCCGTGTTGCTGGTGTGGGGATGGCGTGGGCTGGCGGCTTCCTGGCCTCGTTGGGAAGGCCGCTTGACCGCGGCCTGGGCGCTTTCCCGCACGTGGGCGCTGGCTGCAGCGGTTGCCGGGCTGCTCTTTCTGGGTATTGGTGCGCGGGCTTATGCTCGCGATGTGGCTTTTGTGGAAAGCGAGATGGTCGCTGCGGCTCGTTGGCTACCTTCCCATTTGCCGCCTGGCACGGTGGTGGCGGCGCACGATATTGGCGCGGTGGGGTATTTTACCGACTTCCCGCTGGTGGATATGGCCGGTCTGGTTTCGCCGGAGGTCATCCCGTTCATCCGGGACGAGCGGGCTTTGTGCGCTTTCCTCGATCGCCGCGGGGTACGTGTGTTGGTGGCCTTCCCCGATTGGTATCCGCGCCTGACGGCGGGGCTGACGCCGTTGTACGCGAACGCTCAGGGGTGGGGGCCGCGCCTGGGTGGAACGCACATGACGGTGTACGCTTGGCGGGGGAGTTGTGCTATACTTTGGGCATGGCCGTAATCAAACTTTTGGTGGTAGACGACCATCCGGTCTTTCGGCGGGGGGTGCACGATGTGCTCTCGCTGGAGGAAGGGCTGGAGGTGGTGGCCGAGGCCGCCTCGGGCGAAGCCGCGCTGGAAGTCATGCGCCGCTTGCGCCCCGATGTGGCGTTGGTGGATGTCAATTTGCCCGACCTCAACGGCCACGAGGTGGTGCGGCGAGCGCAGCAAGAAAGACTGCCGACCCGCATCGTGCTTTTGACCGCTTATGACGACGAGGCCCAGCAACGACAGGCACTGGCCGAAGGCGCGGCGGCTTATTGCAGCAAGGAAGTGCCCCCCGCGTGGCTGGCCGAAGTCATTCGGCATGTGGCCGCGGGGCGCTATGTGGTGGAAAAGCGGGTGATGGATGCCGCTGCCCGGACGGCTTGGCTTGATGCTCAGCGGGCAATGTTGCCCCTTTCCCCTCGCGAGATGGAAGTGTTGCAATTGCTCGCCCAGGGGATGAGCAACAAGGGCATTGCACGCGAGTTGGGCATTAGCGAGCAGACGGTCAAGAACCACGTCACGGCGATTTTGCGCAAGTTGCAGCTGGAAGACCGCACGCAAGCGGCCGTTTATGCGTTGCAGCATGGCTGGGTGCGGATGGATTAACGCTTTTGGAGGAGGCTTGCCATGAAGGAGTTACCCGCGGGAGAGGCGCAACCCAAGGAAACGGCAGAACAGCCCCAGGAGGGTTCGTTTGCTGAGATGATTCGCAAGGCACTGGAAGACACGCGCCGCGAGCAGCGAGAAGTAGCCCTGATGTTGGAACAAAGCCAGGCCGAGGTCAGCCGCCTGGGGCAAAAAAGCGCCTCGGTGGTGGCTTACGTCAAGCAGATGCGCGAGCGCAAGCAGTGGGAAGACCTTGCTTCGGCGTGCGAGACCGCATTGGATGCCCAGCAACGCTATCTCATCATGCGCGGCCAGCTGGAGAAGCTGCAGCAGGTGTATGAGGCCTTGGGGCGTTTCGAAGAAACGCTTTTGGCTTTGCAAAAGGCCAGCGAACAGCAGCCCGTGGCCAAGCAGGGAAGCGATGGGCAAAATTCGCTGGCCGTGCTCGAAATGCTGGTGCAGGCCCAAGAGGCTGAGCGCCAACGGCTTTCCCGCCAAATGCACGATGGCCCGGCCCAGGCGCTTTCCAACTTCATCTTGCAGACAGAAATTGCGAGCCGCCTGTTCGAAGTCGACCCTGATAGCGCCCGTCAGGAATTGCAGGCGTTGAAAACCGCCGCAGCGCACACCTTTCAGCAAGTGCGCGAATTCATCTTCGAACTGCGCCCCATGATGCTCGATGACCTGGGACTGGTGCCAACCGTCAAGCGGTATCTGGAAACCTTGAGCAAGCAAGGGGAAGCCCAAATCGAAGTGCGGGTCTTCGGCGAAGAGCGCCGATATGCAGGGTATTTGGAAGTCTTCGTTTTCCGCACTATTCAGGAACTGGTCTCCGCGGCCATCCATGACCGCAAGGCGACCCAGGTGAGCATCCGGATGGACTTGGACGAGCGGCAAGTGAAAGTAGAAATGACGGATAATGGAGACCTGCTCGAAGCCGATGCCGAAGGGCCTAATGCGCCGATGGGGCTGCGTTTGCTGCGCGAGCGGGTCGAAATGCTCGGTGGTACCATGACGGTAAGCAGCGACGGTGGCGAAAACCGGATTGTGTTCGAAGTCCTGGCCCCTCAGGTCAATTGAAACGGAATTGTAACCTTTTTGGTGTAAAAACGGTTACCTGTATGGTATAATGAAAGTACCCTTGGTAACCCAAGGCGTATCCTATCGGAAAGGAGGTGAATCGCTATGTTGTTTGCTCCGAAAGAGAAAGGCCAGGGCCTGGTAGAGTATGCGTTGATTCTTGTGTTGGTGGCTATTGTCGTGATTGCTATTTTGGCCATTTTGGGCCCGGCAATCGGGAACGTGTTCAGCAACGTGGTCAGCGCGATCTAAAACGGCTGTGTCTGGCCAATCGAAGCCTCGCCTCTGGCGGGGCTTTTTGCTTTTAATGGACACGGTGCGGTTTCCAAGATGGCGAGGCGATGCGGCTTCCTCAAACGTTGCTCATATCGTTTGCTTCTCGATGGCTTGTTGGTACAATTGCGGCATGTCTACGCGTACATCTGCCGTGTTGGCAGGGTTGGGGGCCTCGGCTTTTTGGGGCGGCCTTTACCCTGCCATCAAAGTCATCATGGAAGTTATGCCGCCGTTCGTGTTGTTGGCGGTGCGCCTGTCGTTGGCGTTGTTGGTGTTGTGGCCTTTCGTGTGGCGGCGTGGGGGTATCCACTGGGACCGACGGACCTGGTTGGAGGTGCTGGCAGTGGGGGCGGTGGGTTTTGGGCTGGCGTTGGGTGTTCAGTTTATTGGCACACACCTCTCGACGGCTTCCAATGGCGCCTTGGTCACGACGGCCACCCCGGCTTTCGTCGTGCTTTTGGGAACTCTGTTGTTGCGCGAGCGTTTGAGCCGTGAGCAGGGCATGGCGTTGATTGTGGCGACGGTGGGCGTGCTCCTGGTCATCGACCCCCGTCAAGCCCGCTTGGATGCTATGTTCTTGGGTAATTTGGCCCTTTTGTTGGGGGCGTTGGGCTGGGCGCTGTATTCGGTGCTGGTGCGTGCGCTGACCCGCCGTTTGGATACCTTGCAAGTAAGCTGGGGTGCCATGCTGGGGGGCTTGCCGGTGGTATTGCCCTTGGCGGCGTGGCAGAGCGGCCAGGTGCGTTGGGAAGGCGTTACGTGGGGGACGGTGGCGGGCATCTTCTACGTGGCCTTTGGTGCCACCGCCGCGGCGATATTTTTGTGGAATTACGCCTTCGCGCATTTGGAAAGCGGCACCGCGGCCTTGACGTTCTTTGCTCAGCCTGTCGTCGGTGTGTTGGTGGGCGTGTTGTGGCTGGGCGACGCGCTTACCTGGCCTTTTGTGTTGGGCGGCGCTTTGATCGGCGTAGGAATGTACCTCGCGGCTGTGGCGCCGGTCGTGTCCGTAGAAGGAGGCGAACGTGCGCGTGCTTGATGGTTTGACGAAGGCTCTGGGCGTGTTGATTTTGTTAGGGGTGTTGTTGTCTTGGCCTCTCGTGAGCGTGGCTCATCGGGCTTTCCGCACGATCTACGATGCCCCCACGCTGGCTCAGGCCATCGAAACCTATTGGGTAGGGCCTGATGCGCTCGTTCCGATGGGAAAGTTCTACGTCCACCAGCAGGTTCAGCGAACGCCTTCCAACGATAGCACGCTGGTCGTTTGGCGCGCGTTGGATTCATTGGATGAGGCCCAGTGGCACACGTTGTTGTCGTATATTGTCCCGAAGCAGGCGGTGCATACGGTGATTGCCCAAAGTGCGGATGCCTTTATCCAGTGGTTGCAGAACCCAGATGCGCCGCCGGAGGTCGACGTGGTGCTCACCCCGTGGAAGCAGGCTGTACAACCCAATGTCGCCCCAATGGTTTCCTGGCTGATGAACCAATTTGGGGAATGCACGGTGCTGGAAACCGCGCGTTGGGCTGAGGCCGAGGTGCGAGACGACTGGACCTTGCCGCCCCTGTGCGTGCCGTTGGGCGCCCCTCGCCAGACATTGGTGCAGGCTATGACCGCCGCGGTGGTGAATGAGATCCGAGCGACCCCCAACAAAGTCAATTTGTTGAATGCGGGGGAAGGATCGGCTGCTGATTTCGAGGCTGCCAAGCGCGATTTGTGGCGGGCGCGCCGGGCCGTCAACTTTGCTTTGATCGCGGTGGTGGTTTTGTGGTTGTTGGGGGTGCTGCTGGTCGGTCGTTCGTTGGAGGGATGGCTGGGAGCGGCCGGCGTGACCTTGTTGCTGGGCGGTTTCTCGGTGGCCGTTCTGGGGTTGACCTCCCAGCCCGTAACAGCGGCCGTGATGGGACAGGCGGGCGCGGAGGTGCCTTCCTGGGCCCGGGGTGCTTTGGAAGGGACGGTGGCGTTTTACGTCAGCCGCACGCTGCACCCTTTGTTGTCGTGGGGCGGTGGAATGGCCGTGGTGGGGGGAATGGCCTTGCTGGCCGCCTTGTTGCTGACTTCCCGCAGACGCCAGGAGATGAAGGTCGAGCAGCCAAGGTAGCGCCTAAGTGCACCAAGGGGGAGAGGAAGGCCTAAGCAAAGGTGGCGAGGGGGTGTGGCTTCTTCTTTGCGATGCCGTGCAAATTTGGCACCGCCGCGGTCACCGAGAACCACCCCAGTGGTTTGTACCTCGCCTGCGGCACCCGCAGGGCCAGAGGCCCCAGCCGCGTTTCGATGGTCTTGGGTTTGAAGCCGTTTGCGTGGTCACGGCGTTTAGGCGTGCGTTGGTAAGGTGCGGCTTGGAGGTGTTCTTCTCGCTCGGCCAGCATGAGGGTGTCGAGCAAATGCTCCAGCACCAGGCGCAAGCCGCCTGGTTCTTGCGCCCACAACGATGCCAGCAGTATCGCGAGTAAGGTATAATCACCTTTGGTGAGCCATGGCGATCCCTCCTTTTGGGGTTTGACCGCCTTCAAGGATACTACCTGGCTCGCCCTTTTTTACAGAAGGAATGTTGCATTATTCCTCGTTGGTCTCCTAAAGGAAGGGATGGGACGTGAATACATCGGAAAAGATCATTGTTAAACAAATTGAATGGGCGAAAAATCGGAACATGAATCTGATTGGAAGCCGAGGAACGAAAGGCCGTCCGGTTTATACCCCGACAGTTGAGGATAATTTGTTTCAGTCGCTCAATGAGCAAACCAGAAAGGAACTTGTCGAAGGTGATGGCTCGGAACTAAAAGTTGGGAGTGGTTACCCATCGAAAATTCAGGCGCTTCATTCATCATCAGCCCTTGGAGTAAATATTTTCGACTATTGGCGTAAGTACTCTGATGTTTCCGTCATCGTGTCAGCGTGTAGGCTCGCTCGTGCCAATAGCGCTATAACAGGCCGAATACAATTTGAGCAAAAATTTCCCATCGACGACAGATTTCAGTATTCACCCAATCTTGATGTGGTGATATACCCTGATAACCCAAGAAAGGTTAAAGCCTATGGCATAGAATGTAAATTCACAGAGCCTTATTCTTCAAGAGGTCATGGTGGGCTTGATGAAA
>CAYVHG010000119.1:0-4557 GCA_964450875.1 uncultured Anaerolineaceae bacterium
TTGTGAAGTTGACTTTTCCTTCCTCTCATCCTATACTTACTCGCGGATGGATGGACATGCCGCGCGTCGCCGCGGCCGATTTCCCTTTGATGGATGGAGGAGGTACACCGATGGAAAACCGCCCCTGGTTCCGGCACTACGATGAGGGGGTGCCGTTCCACATTGATTATCCCCCTGTGCCGCTGTTCCACTTTCTGGAAGAAGATGCCCGTAAATATCCCCACCGCCCGGCTACGGTTTTCAAGGGGGCGAAAATCACCTACCGGGAACTCAACGACCTGACTGACCGCCTCGCGGCAGGCCTCTATGAGCTCGGCATCCGCAAGGGCGACCGCGTCGGGCTTTTCATGCCCAACACGCCTCAGTTTGTGATAGCTTATTTTGCCATCCTGAAAATTGGCGGCGTGGTCGTGGCCACCAATCCCCTCTACAGCCCCCGCGAAATCGAGCACCAGCTCAACGACGCGGGCGTAGAGTACATGGTGGTGATGAGCAACTACTACGAGCGTATCAAAGAGGTGCAGCCTCAAACTCAATTGAAGCGGCTGGTCGTCACCAACATCAAAGAGACCCTGCCGCCGGTGCTCCGTTTTCTGTTTACGCTGACCCAAGAGAAAAAAGGCGGCTTTCGCGTCACCTTGCGCGACGGCGACGTTTGGATGCAGGACCTGATCGCGGCGCACAAGCCTACCGACCGCCCCAACGTCGCGGTAGGGCCTGAAGATGTTGCCCTCTTCCAATACACCGGCGGCACCACGGGGCTTTCCAAAGGCGCGGTAGCCTTGCACCGCAACTTGGTCGCCAACACCCTGCAAATCAAAAACTGGGTGCCCAACCTCGAAGAAGGCGACGAAGTGGTGCTGATGGCGATTCCGCTCTTCCACGTCTATGGCATGGTTTCCGGCATGTTGTTCGGCATCGCTTCGGGCGCGACGCTGGTGATGGTGCCCGACCCGCGCAACTTGAAGGACGTCTTGGGCAACATCCAGAAATACCACGCCTCGATTTTCCCCGGCGTGCCCACCCTCTACAATGCCATCAACAACTACCCCGAGGTGGTGGCCGGGAAATACGACCTGAGCAGCATCAAAGTGTGCATCTCTGGCTCGGCGCCGTTGATGCGGGAAACCAAGGAAAAATTCGAAGCCCTCACCGGCGGCAAAGTGTTCGAGGGCTACGGCCTTTCGGAAGCCCCCACAGCCACCCACTGCAACCCCGTGCTGGGCGAAAACCGCACCGGCTCCATCGGCCTGCCCATGCCCGATGTGGATGCCAAAATCATCAGCCTCGACGACGGCAAGACCGAACTGCCCGTCGGCGAAGTGGGCGAACTGGTCATCCACGGGCCCCAAGTGATGAAAGGCTACCACAACATGCCCACCGAGACCGCCAACGTGCTGCGCCAGCGGGAAGACGGCCAGGTGTGGCTCTTCACCGGCGATATTGCCTACATGGACGAAGACGGCTACTTCTACATCGTCGACCGGAAGAAAGAGGTCATCAAGCCCGGTGGTTACCAGGTGTGGCCGCGGGAAGTAGAAGAAGTCATCGCCGCCCACCCCGACGTGCTGGAAGTCGCGGTCGCTGGCATCCCCGACCCCTACCGGGGAGAAACCGTGAAAGCGTGGGTCGTCCCCAAACCCGGCAAAAGCCTCACCGCCGAGGAAATCAAAGCTTGGTGCCGTGAGCGACTGGCGAAGTTCAAGGTGCCCACCCACGTGGAATTCCGCACCGAACTGCCGAAAACCACCGTGGGCAAGATCTTGCGCCGCGAATTGGTGCGCCAGCACCTGGAAGCCGAACAGCAAAAACAAGACGCTTGACCTCCTCGCTTTGTCGTAACCAAGGAGCAGCCAATCAGGGCTGCTCCTTGCACTTTCTTCCAACGCCCGCCATTTGCTTGACGTAGGGGGCGGGGGGTGTTATCCTTGGTGCGCATCGGAGGCACGGATAACCGCAGCCAAAGAGCACTACCCAAGGCGGCGGCCGAGGGGCCGCTGCAAATTTTTTGTAAGGAGATAGTAAGCATGTCTGAACGTTACATCGGTACGGTCAAATGGTTCAATGCGACCAAGGGCTTCGGCTTCATTGGGCGCGAGGATGGCGAGGACGTTTTCGTTCACTACAGCGCCATCCAGATGGACGGCTACCGCTCCCTGGAAGAAGGCCAAAAAGTGGAATTCTCCATCGAGCAGGGCCCGAAAGGATTGCAGGCTGCCAACGTTGTGCCTCTCTAAACGACGACGCACCCCCTTCAGCCCGTCTTCGGACGGGCTGTTTCGTTTTAAAGGGCCTTAAGCAAAGCCACCCTTCTCTTTCGGCGGCAGCGCGCACACACCGCTTCCTTCCTCGCCGCAAAACCGCCCTTTGTGTGCTAATATGAAAGCAGCAAGCCCAAACAGTCGCCCTTATGGTTTCCCCTCAGGAGGTGCCTCATGCGCAAGGAAATCCGTTCCATCAACCCCTTCTCTGCCGGCAAAGTCGGCTGCCTGTTAGGCGGGCTGCTGACGGCCATTTTCGGCTGCTTTTTCCTCTTCCTGCCCATGGCCGTCATGCCCGGCCTGCTGGCCTCTGCCGCGCCGGACCAATCGGGCGCGCTGCACGTGCTGGGCGGCGGGGTGGTTGGGGCTGCCGTTCTCTACATCGTGGCCATCATCACCGAAGCCGTGGTAGCAGCCGTTGTTTGGCTCATCGGCGCCCTGATTTACAACCTGGTGGCAAAAATGGCCGGCGGCTTGGAAATCGACCTCGACGCCGATTGAAAAGCCAGCCCCACCGAAAGGGCAGCGGGCTGGGTGGGCTTATAATAGCAGCATCTCATCTCCAGGAGGCCCTTGTCATGCATCCTCGCCAACGCCGCCTGCAAGAAGCATTGCAACGCGCCCAACTGGACGCCCTCGCCCTCAATCCCGGCCCTTCGCTGGTTTACCTCACCGGCTTGCACTTTCACCTGATGGAGCGGCCGGTGGTGGCTTTCTTTACCGCGGAAGGCCAGCAAGCCATCGTGTTGCCGCGGCTGGAAGCCCCCAAAGTGGCCGGTCGGGAGGATCTTCAGCCTTTCTTCTATGACGAAGACCCTGCCCGCTGGCACGACGCTTTCCGCCAGGCAGTGGAGGCTTTGGGGCTTCGGCATGCCCGCATCGGTGTGGAACCCGACCGCCTGCGGGTGTTGGAACTGCGTTTCCTGGAAGCCGCCGCGGCCGGCGCGGTTTTCCCTTCGGCGGCCAAAGTCATCGCTGCCTTGCGGGTAAGCAAAGACGCCGAGGAAATCGCCGCGATGGAAACCGCCGTGCGCATCGCCCAAGACGCTCTTAGGGAAGCGTTGCGCGCTTTCCGCGTTGGCATGACCGAGAAAGCCTTCGCGGCCGAGTTGGTGGCCCAGCTGCTGCGGCACGGCTCCGAGCCGGAGCTGCCCTTTCAGCCCATCGTGGCTGCGGGGCCGAACAGCGCCAACCCCCACGCCGTGCCGACCGACCGCCCCATCGCCGCCGGAGACCTTTTGATCGTAGATTGGGGGGCCACTTACCAAGGCTACTTTTCCGACCTCACCCGCACGTTTGCCATTGGCGAGGTGGACGAAGAACTGGCGCGTCTCGCGGCCATCGTGCAGCAGGCCAACGCGGCGGGGCGAGCGGCTGCCCGCCCGGGCATTCCTGCTGGCGATGTAGACAAAGCCGCCCGCGACCTCATTGCCGCCGCGGGCTATGGCGAATATTTCACCCACCGCACGGGCCACGGGTTGGGCATGGATGTGCACGAGCGGCCGTTCATCTTCGCCGGCAATGAGGAAGTGCTGCGCCCCGGCATGGTGTTTACGGTGGAGCCCGGCATTTACCTGCCCGGTCGCGGCGGCGCGCGGGTGGAAGACGACGTCGTCGTCACCGCCGACGGCGCGCGCAGCTTGAGCGATTTGCCGCGCGCCCTTTGGCGTTTGGAATGAAGCCCCTCGCCGGCGACAGCCGCCGCATGCCCTGGCGGGCATTTTGGGGGTTGGTTGCCTGGTTACCTTGCCCTCTGGGAGAAGGGGGATGCAGGGGGATGAGGGCGGAACGCAGATGACGCAGATGGGGGCAGATGGACGCAGATGAATCCACCGATTTACACAGATTTCCGCCGATTTTTTGTAGGGGCAAGGCGTGCCTTGCCCCGCCCTCGCCCGCCGAAGAACGCAGATGCACGCCGATGAGAGCAGATGGACGCAGATAGAGGGAAAGGGGGGATTGGGTACTGGGTATTGGGTGCTGGGTATTGGGCGTGGGGCGGGGCGCTGAGCGCTTGGGGGTGATGGTGCTCCTAACTCCCTAACTTCCTAACTTCCTAACCGTGCAAGCGTTTCGCAATTCCTCATTCCTCATTCCTAACTCGGCGGCGTCGTTTCACCCTTCGAGGGTTCTCACAAAGTCTGCGCCCACCTGCCGGGCACGGCGATAGAGGCGGCGGTCCGCTGTCCAGAATGCCGCGCCCAATTGCTCGGCCAGGGCCAGGTAGAAGGCGTCGTACACGCTCAACTGGCCCAGCCGGTCGGCCCATTTGTAGGCAGCGCGGGCTAAGGTTTCG
>CAYVHG010000120.1:0-14661 GCA_964450875.1 uncultured Anaerolineaceae bacterium
TGGCTGGATTTCGTGGTTCAGCCACTCGGTCGCTCGCAGCCTTTATGCCGTCATCTTTGGCACTTTCTTCGTCGAGCTCCTCAAACTGGGCAACATTCACTTCGGCGAAACGCCCCTTTTCCTCAGCCTGAGCGCCGAAGATTTGGCCATCAAAGTCTCCGCCCTGCTGATCGTCGCGCTGTTCATGTATGTCAACCTAAAAGGGGCCTCGGAAACCGGCGCCGTGGGCAACGTGGTCACCATTTTCAAAATCGTGGTGCTGCTGGTGCTGGTGGGCTTTGGCATCAAAGCCATGCTCAACATTCCCAACTGGCCCGACCACTTCCTGCGCGACCCCAGCCCCTTCCCCCACGGCATCTGGGGCGTGTTCGGCGCGATGGGGCTGACCTTTGTGGCCTTCGAAGGCTACGAAATCATCGCCCAGAGCGGCGAAGAGCTGAAAGACCCCGGCCGCAACCTGCCCAAAGCCATTTTCTATTCCATCGTCATCGTGGTCGCCATCTACCTGCTGGTGGCCTTCGTCGCCGTGGGTGCGCTCACCCACGCCGAAACCGGCGGCCTGCCGGCGTGGGTGTATCTTGGCAAAGAAGGCGACCGCGCCATGATTCGCCTGGCGACCCACATCATGCCTTACGGCACGCTGATCATGATTCTGGGCGGCCTGGCCTCGACCATCTCGGCACTCAACGCGACGGTCTATTCCAGCTCGCGGGTTTCCTTTGCCATGGGGCGCGGCGGCGACCTGCCCGCCCTTTTCGGAAAAGTGCACCCCCGCAACCGCACGCCCCACATGGCCATCCTCTTCAGCGGGCTGTTGATTGGCTTCATGGCGGTCGCTTTGCCGGTGGCCGACGTCGCCAGCGGGGCTTCCCTTACCTTCCTCATGCTCTTCCTGCTGACCAACATCTCCCTCATCCAGCTTCGCAAAACCCAGCCCGACCTGGAACGCCCCTTCAAAGTGCCGTGGGTGCCTGCGCTGCCCATCCTTGCCATTGCCGTGCAGGGCTTCCTGGCCGTCGACCTGCTGCGCGCCAGCCCGATTGCTTGGGGCGCGACCATCCTTTGGATTTTGCTGGGCATTTACCTCTTCCGGCGCTGGGGCGGCCGCGAAGAAGCCCAAAAAGAAGCCGACACCATCTTGCTGGAAGAAACCATTGCAGAACGGCGCTTTTCCATTCTCGTGCCGGTGGTTTCGGCCACCGAAGGGCGTGAAATTGCCAAACTGGGCGCGATGCTTTCCTACTACTACGAAGGCGAGCTGTTCGCCTTGCATGTCGTGCGGGTGCCGCACCAGCTCAGCCTGCACGACGGTCGGGCCTTCCTGAAACAGGGCCGCCCCTTGCTGGAAGCCGTGGTCGAAGTGGGGCAGGAATACGATGTGCCGGTGCGCACCCAGTTGCGGCTGGGGCGCAAAGTCGCCCGCTCGATCGTGACTGCGGCGCAAGAACGCCACGCCGACCTGATGCTGCTTCATTGGCCTGGCTATTCCGACACTCGCGACGCCCATCTGGGCAGCATCATCGACGCCATTTCGTCCAACCCGCCCTGCGACCTGGCCGTGGTGCGGCTGGTCAAGCCCGTGACCCCGCCGCGGCGCATCCTGGTGCCCGTAGCTGGGGGGCCGCACACCCAGTTCGCCGTAGAAATAGCGGTCGCCCAGGCGGTTTACACCGCCGAAAAAGTGCTCAAGCCCGGCGACCCGCCGCCGCAAATCGTCGCGCTCCATCTCGTGCCGCGCGACGGCGACATGAAGGCCGCCGAAGAACGCCAGCGCGCCTTGATGGAGCAACTGACCACCATCACCGATTTCCCGGTCGAATTGCGCATTTTGCCAGGCGACGACGTCGTGCACGACGTCCTTGCCTATGCGAAAGAGCGCCAATTCGAGCAAATCATCGTCGGCGCCTCTGAAGAAGGCTTCCTGGAACAAGCCGTGTTCGGCACCATTCCCCAGCGCATCGCCCAACAGGCCGAGGTCAACGTCATCATGGTCAAACGTTACAACCCCATCAAGCACGGGCTGTTGGGTCGGCTAAAGCGTAACCGCGAAACCCGCTAACCTTCCCCGAGCGCCTGCCTGCCACACCTATGGCCTACTGCTACGAATACCCCCGCCCCGCTGTAACGGTCGACGTCGTGGCCTTCACCGTGCGGCAAAATCGGCTGCACGTCTTGCTCATTCGCCGCGGGCGAGCGCCCTTTGCAGGCAAATGGGCCTTGCCGGGCGGCTTCGTGGGCATGGAAGAATCCCTCGAAGCCGCCGCCAACCGCGAGCTGGCCGAAGAAACCGGCGTCGAAAACGCCTACCTGGAACAGCTCTACACCTACGGCGAGCCGGAGCGCGACCCGCGCGGGCGGGTGATCACGGTCGCCTATTTCGCGCTCATCCCCGCCGACGCCACGGTGCGCGCCGAGGGGGGCGACGACGCCGCACAGGCGAGCTGGTTCCCCATCGACGACCTGCCGCCCCTGGCCTTCGACCACGGCGACATCATCGCCTACGCCCTCCGCCGCCTGCGTTACAAACTGGAATACACCGCCGTGGGCTTCCAGCTCTTGCCAGAAACCTTCACGCTCAGCGAACTGCAACGGGTTTACGAAATCATCCTGGGGGAAAAGCTGGACAAACGCAACTTCCGGCGGCGCATTCTACAATCGGGCGTCATCGAAGCCACACCCCACTACCAGCGCGGCCGGGAAGGCCGCCCGGCGCGGCTCTACCGCTACAAACCCGATGCCGTGGCCGAGGTCAAAGCGCGGCGGCTTTTCCCTTAAAGCGTCGGCCAACCCAGCAGCCGCTGCTTCGCCCGCCAGCCATTGCCCAAAACCGCCCCCTCACAGGTCGACCCAGCCGCCATCGTAAACGACCCGCCCCTCCGCCAGCACCACCTTGCGGCGGGCATACTCGCGCGCCAGCCGCTCGTCGTGGGTGATCATCACGATGGTCACGCCTTGCTGGTTGAGCGCGCGGAGGCGGTCCATGAGGGCATAAGCCGTGTTGCGATCTTGGCCGAACGTCGGTTCGTCCAAAACGAGCAAACGTTGGCCCGCCGCCAGCATCGTGCCCACGCTCAGCCGCCGCTTTTGCCCCTGGCTAAGGGTGAAAGGGTTGCGGTCGGCATGGGCGGTGAGGTGGAAATCGCGCAACAGGGCTTCCACCCGCTGGCGCACGCGCGCCTCGGGCCAGCCGCGCACTTTCAGGCTATAGGCCAGCTCATCCCATACTCGGTCGGTGACGAACTGGTGCTCAGGGTTTTGAAAGACGAACCCCACCAGCTCGGCCTGCTCCCGAGGGGAAAGCGTTCTCCGCGGCCGCCCAAACAAACGCACCTCGCCCGCCTGCGGCGGCGGCAGCAACCCGGCCATGTGCAGTGCGAGGGTGGACTTCCCCGCACCGTTGGGGCCCATCAAGGCCACGAAATCCCCCTGGGGAATGCGCAAATCGATGCCGCGCAACACCGGCGCGCTGTGGGGGTAAGCGAAGGTCAACCCCCGCACCTCCACTGCAGGCGGGGCATCGAGGCGCAAAGGGAAGGCTTCGCGAGGCGGCCGACGACCGGCGCGCGGGTCGAGATGAGAAGGCACCCAAATGCCGGCTTCCAAAATGTGAGGCAAATGGGTTTCGAGGGTCGTTGCAGGCTCCCCAGCGGCCAACAATCGGCCGCCCTTTCCCAAAAAGAGCACCTGGTCGGCAAGGTGCCAGCAGGCATCCAGCTTGTGTTCGATGAGCAAAATGGTATGCTCGCCTTTCAAGCGCTGCAAAGTCGCGAAAAACTCGCGGGTGGCCTGGGGGTCGAGGTTGGCCGTCGGCTCGTCGAGGATGAGGACCGGCGGTTCCATCGCGAGCAAGGCTGCGAGGGCAATCCGCTGAGCCTCACCGCCAGAAAGCGTATCGAGGCGGCGCTTGAGAAAAGCCTCCATGCCCACCTTGGCCAGCGCCGCCCGGATGCGCGCCGGCATTGCCTCCCGCGGCACCGCCAGGTTCTCCAAGCCAAAAGCCAATTCGTCCTCCACCGTAAGGGTAGCAAACCCGGCCTCCGGGTCCTGAAAAAGCATTCCCACGGTGGTTGCCATGCGCGCCGGCTCGGCCTTGGCAGGGTCGAGGCCGTGCACTCGAATTTTCCCCTCGACCCGCGCGAAAATGTGGTGCGGCACGATGCCCGTCAAAGCCAGTGCGAGGGTCGATTTCCCACCGCCGGAAGGCCCCAGCAGCAACGCGAGTTCGCCCGCCGGCAGGTCGAAGGTGACATCCTGCACCGCCGGTGCGCTCGTGCGCGGATAACGGACGGTCAAATGAGCAACGGAGATCACGAAAAACGCCTTACCCCAAAAGGGGAAAGCCGCGAGAGGCGCCTTTAGGCCCCAAAGGCCGCGCCCCTCGCGGCGAGAAACTCAAGCCTCATCGCGCGCGATGGCAAAGGAATTCAACGCGCCGGCGCGGTAAAGCCCGTCGGCAATGGCCTTCCCCAACCAGCCCGAGAGCACCGCGCCGGAAATCAACCGCGCCACCAGCATAGCCGCCAGCACACCCACCTGCAGGTTGCTGTACCAGAACATGTAATCCACCACCAAGCTGCCCGCGCCCGCGGCCGCACCGGCGAGCATCAGGGTGGTCAGATTGTACTTCTTGTACCCCGTAGCGGCAAACACCACCTCGGCCATACCGCCCTGCACCAGCCCAGAAATCAGCAACGTCAGCCCCCAATAGCCACCGGCGAGGAACTCGGCCAGGGAAGCCAGGGTTTCCGCGGCAATGGCCGCGCCGGGCTTGCGGATGATATACGGCGCAATGACGCCAGCGATGAACCAGAAGCCGTAAAGCAGGTCACGCGCCCCAGGAAAGGCGGCTTCCAGCGGCTTCGCCAAATCCCAAAGCATGCTCCAACCCACGAACAGCAGGCCGAACACCAATGCGAGGTTGGCAGCGAGGATGGCGTCGATCGTGCGCCACTTCGCCAACGCCGGGCGAGACCCCCAAGCCGCGCCAGCCGCGAGCCCCAACACCACCAGCACCACCGCATCGACCGTATTCCACGCGATGCCCTCGGCGTCGGCGCGCAACACCGCCGCGGCATAATACACCAACAGCATGAAAGCCGCCGTCAGCACGGCATAGACAAAAGGACGGGTTTTCATCGAAGCACCTCCACAAAACAGGGTTAGCGGTGCGTGCCGCTGATGTGGAACACCAGCAGCAGCCCCTGCCGCACGGTAATTTCGGCGCGAGGGGCGGTCAGGCGGTTACTCACCCCCAGCGCGCAGCCAAAGGGCACCACACCATCGGTGAGGGGGAAAGCCAGGCCGGTGGTCGTCACGCCGCGAGCGTCGCCTGCCACCGCCAGCAACGAAACCGTATCGCCCGGCTCACCCTCCACCACCCCGCTGCGATGCACCAGGAAAGCGCGCTGCGGCCCGTCCATCAGCACCACATCCAGGTCGCGCCAGCGCGGGTGGGCCAGCAAGAGCAAATTTGCCATGCTCTGGTCCCAACGGCCGCCCAAGGCTCCCAACACGGTGATGCGGGTCGCCCCCCGCTCCACCGCCAGGCGCAGGGCCAATTCCAAGTCGGTCTGGTCTTTATCGACCGGAAAGCGCAGCACCTCCACCCCTGCGGCTTCCCAGCGGGCGACCTCGGCTGCAGTGAGGGAATCCAAGTCGCCGATGAGCACATCGGGCCGCGTGCGGAGAGCCTCGCACAGCCGCGCGCCCCCATCGGCAGCCACCACAAGGTCGGCCGTGGGTGCCGCCGCCGTGGCCTCGGCCACACCGTTGGCGCAAATCAGCACGTCCATGACAAAAACCCTCCGCGCGCGGCGAAGGGTTTGGGGAGTGTGCAAAGCATGGTGCTCGCCATCCCTCCGCCGGCATTACCCGGATCAGGTGCTACGGGTCGCGGGCTTCCGGCCCGCCTCTCAGCCCGGCAACACCGAGCTCCCCGTGCGGCAGTAATTCAGTTGCCTGCATTATAGCGAGAGGAAGGCGAAAAGTCAACCGCCCTTCTGAAAAAAGGAGAGAAAACGAGGCGAAAACGCAGAGGCGTGCAAACCGGCACGCCCCTCCCACACCCTATGCCTTCTTGACGCCCCCGCCAAACTCGGCTATACTGCACAGTAACCAAGCGACTATACGAACATACTACACGCAAGAGGCAGGCCTTTATGACTCCCGAGAATGCTTCTCAAGCCACCCCGCAACCTCACAGCGCTCACCTGACGCCCGAAATGCCCCTCACCCCCGTCATCGAAGCTTGGAGCATCTACTTGCAAGACCAAGGGCGTTCCCCGCACACCATCAAGGCCTTTACCGGCGACCTGCGGTTGCTCGCTACCTACCTCCCCCCCGACACTCCCCTCGGCCGCATCAGCACCGACGACCTCAACCGCTTCATGGATTGGGTGAAAGAAGGCCGCGGCGTCCCCTGCAGCCCCAAGACCTGCGCTCGGCGGATCACCTCCCTCAAGTCGTTCTTCAAATGGCTATACGAAGGTGGTGTCATCCTCACCAACCCCGCCGAGCGGCTGGTGCAACACTCCGTCCTCAGCCCCTTGCCCGAGGTGCTTTCCCCTGCCGAGGTGGAAGCCGTGGTTGCGGCGGCTCAGGCTCTGCGCACAGCCCACCCCGCCGACGCCCGCCCGTACGTGCTGCTCACCCTCCTGCTCGGCACGGGCATCAAGAAAAGCGAAACCGTCAACATCCACCTCAACCACCTGGCCATCGACGCGCCGCAGCCTTACCTGTTCGTGCGCTACGCCAGCCCGCAACACCGCTATCGCGAGCGCAAAATTCCGCTGCCGGAAGGCTGGCTGGAAGCCTTCGAAGAATACCGCAGCCAATACACCCTCCAAGAACGCCTCTTCCCGTGGACAGCCCGACGCCTGGAATATCTGCTGGAAGAACTCGGCGAAGCCGCCGGGTTGGACAAGCACCTCTCCTTTTCCATGTGCCGCTGGACGGCTGCACTGATGGACCTGCGGGCCGGCATGGAGCCCAACGCCATCCGCCAGAAACTGGGGGTTTCCAAGGTGCAATGGCGGGAATTGTATGCCAAACTGCAGCGGCTGGATGCCCTCGTGCCCTCGGAACCCACCCCCGCAGCGGACGCCTCCTCAGCGGCCCAGCCGCCTTCCCCGCCCCCCCAAGATTAGGATTCCATTAGAAATCTGACATACCCTCTTGACTATCGCCTTCCCGCGGGTCTATAGTAAAGCCTGTGGGGACGCTGCGCGCGCCCTCGATTCCACTCGTGGAGCGACGCCATGACCCAAACCATGATTGCCGTGCAAGGCCTTACCAAAACATACGGTCCGCGGGTCGCCATCGACCACCTCGACTTCAGCGCCCAAAAAGGGGAAATTCTGGGCTTCCTTGGCCCTAACGGCGCTGGTAAGACCACCACCATGCGCATCCTGACCGGCTACATGCCGCCCACGACGGGAACAGCCCGCATCGCGGGTTTCCACGTGGTGGACGAATCGCTGGAAGTGCGCAAACGGGTGGGCTACCTTCCCGAAACCGTGCCCCTCTACAACGACATGAGCGTGCTCGACTACCTCATCTACATGGGGCAGTTGCGCCGCGTGCCTAAGGTGGAAGACCGCGCCTGGGAAGTGCTGGAACAGGTGGGGATGGAAGACCGCGCCGACAGCTTCATCGGCTCACTTTCCAAGGGGATGCGCCAGCGCGTCGGGCTGGCGCAGGCCATTTTGCACCGGCCTGAAGTGCTCATCCTCGACGAACCCACCATCGGCCTCGACCCCACCCAGGTGGTAGAAGTCCGCAATCTCATTCAGGAAATCGGCAAAGAGCACACGGTGCTGCTCTCTACCCACATTTTGGCCGAGGCTCAACAGCTATGCGACCGAGTGCTCATCATCAACAAAGGGCACATCGTCGCAGAAGACACCCCCGAGAACCTGCAAATGCGGCTTCAGGGCGGCACGCGCATCTTGGTCACCGTGCAGGGGAGACCGCAAGAGAACCTGCTGGAACGGCTGCGAGCGCTGCAAGGCGTGCGGATGGTCGCCAACCAAGGCGACGGTCAAATCGAAATCGTAGCCGAGGAAGGCAGCGAAGTGCGGCCGCAAATAGCCCGCACGGTGCTGGAAAGCGGCCACAACCTGCTGGAAATGCGCCGCCTCGCGATGAGCCTGGAAGAGATCTTCCTGCAGCTCATCGGTGAAGAAGCAGCCAGCGAGGCCGCCGCAGCGCGTGCGCCGGAAGGCGAAGAAGGCAGCGCCGAAACCGCCGAAGCCGAAACCACCGAGGAGGCGTGAGCCATGCGCACATTGTGGATTATCGCCCGCAGGGAATATAGCCGCTATTTCACCACCCCGGCGGCATATCTGGCCGCTTTCCTCTTCCTGCTCGTGCTGGGCATCATCTTTTACGCCAACATCGCTGCCACCACCATGCGCTCGTTCATGATGCCCGGCTCGGCCCCCGACATCAGCATCATCGTCAACCCCATGACCACCTTGCTGGTCTTCATCGTTCCCGCCCTCACCATGCGGCTGCTGGCCGAAGAACAGCGCATGGGCACCATCGAACTGCTGCTCACTTCGCCGGTGCGCGATGCAGAGCTCATCATCGGCAAATGGCTGGGCAGCTTCCTGTTCGTTGCTACGCTCATCCTCATTGCGCTGATCTACCCCGTGGTGCTCAACCAGCTGGTCTCGCCGGGCATCGACTGGGGCCCGGTCATCACCGGCTTCCTGGGGCTGCTGCTGATGGCCGCCACGCTGACCGCCTTGGGAACCGCCGTGTCGGCGCTGTTCAACAACCAGATCGCCGCTTTCGTCGCAACCCTCGCTTTCTTCCTGCTGCTGTGGTTGCTGGGGTTCCCCAGCCAAAGCATGGGCGGCAGCAACATTTGGCAATATCTCGACCTTAGCCATCATTTCTACGACACCTTCGCCCGTGGCATTCTCGACACGCGCGACATCATCTACTACCTGAGCGGCGCCGCGCTGGGCTTGTTTGCCGGCACGGTCATCATCGAAACCCGGAGGTGGCGCTGATGAAACGCGAACAACGTCAACGCTACGCCCCGCTGGCCTTGGCGCTCGCCCTCGTAGGGCTGGCGGTGGCTTTCGGCGGCTACATCGTCTACCGCGCCTTTGCTCCCGTGGTCACGGTGAGCCTCACCTGGACGGTCTTGCTGCTGGCTCTGTATGTCTTCCTGGTGCCCGAAAAAGTGCAGAGCGCCCTCACTGGGCGTCAGGCCCGCTACGGCAGCAACGCTCTTATCTTGAGCCTGGCTTTCATCGGCATCCTGGCCGTCATCAACTACGTCGGCTATCAATTCCCCAAACGCTGGGACCTCACTGCCGACAAAAGCCACACCCTCAGCCAAGTCACGCTGGATACGCTGGCCAAACTTCCCCAAAAGGTCACCGCGACCGCATTCTACACCACGCGGATGCCCAAAGGGAATGCCCAAAACCTGCTCGACCAATACGCTTTCGCCTCTCACGGCAAATTCACTTACAAATTCGTCGATCCTGAAGCCCAACCCACCATTGCGCAGCAAATGGGCATCACCCGCGACGGCACGGTGGTGCTGCAAATGGGCGACCGCACCGAGAAGGTCACCGCGGTCACCGAGGAAGACCTCACCAGCGCGTTGGTGCGCCTCATGCACCCCCAAAAGCAAGTGGTCTATTTCCTCACCGGCCACGGCGAGCGCTCGCCCGACGACTTCGACGACAAAGGCTATTCCACCGCCAAGCGCGAGCTGGAAAACAAGAACTATGTCGTCAAGCCGCTCAGCCTGCTGAAACACAAAGCCGTGCCGAAGGACGCCAACGTGGTCATCATCGCCGCGCCGCAAAAGCCGCTCTCACAAGAAGAAATCGCCGCCCTGGAACTCTTCATCCAAAACGGCGGCAGCGTGATGGTGCTGCTCGAGCCGCCTCTCAAGCCCGATGCGAAGCCCGGGCCGCTGGTCGCCTACCTGGAAGCCAAATGGCACCTCAACCTCACACCCGACCTGGTGATCGACCCGTTGGCCAACCCGGCAACGGTGATCGTTTCCTACAAATACGGCGCGCACAAAATCACCGACCCCATCAAGACCGTCGCGACCATCTTCCCCACCGCGCGCAGCGTGGGCGTGCCGGTACCCGTGCCCGACGGCCTCGACGAAATCACGCTGGTGCGCAGCGAGCCCAAATCGTGGGCCGAAACCGACCTCGCCGCCCTGCAAAAGCAACAAGTCAAAGAAGACGAGAAGGACATCAAAGGCCCGGTGGGCATTGCCGCCGCGCTGGAGAACCTGAAAACACATGGGCGGGTGGTGGTCGTGGGCGACGCCGACTTTGCCAGCAACGCCTATTACCCCGCCTATGGCAACGCCGACTTCTTCCTCAACAGCGTCGACTGGCTCAGCAAACAGCAAGAGCTCATCCACCTCAACCCCCGCATGCCTACGCAGCGCGTCGTCGTGCTGCCTCGGCGTGACACCCTGATGCTGCTCTTCCTGGCTTTCGTGTTCGTGCTGCCCGGGGCCGTGCTGCTGGCCGGCGTGGTGGTCTGGGCGCGACGGCGTCGGCGGGCATAGGAGGCAACCATGATTCGCCGAAGCACATGGATTACCCTCATCGTCTTCCTCGTGGTGGCCGCCGCAGGCTATGGCGTCATCGCCTACAAAAACCAGCGCACGAAGACACACCCCACCCCTTCGCCCACGCCCAACGACGTCATCACCTTCACCGAAAACGACATCGTAGGCGTAGAAATCGACGGGCAAGGGCAAAAAGTGGTGTTGCAACGCAAGGACCCCAAAAGCCCGTGGCAAGTGGTGCAGCCCGCCCCGCAGGGCAACGAGCGCCCTGACCAACAACGCATCAGCACTGCCGTGTTCAACATCACCACCCTCAGCGCCTTGAACAGCGTGCCGGAAGGCATCGACTTGAACGCCCTCGGCCTGCTCAAGCCAACGTACATCCTCAAACTTCGCCTCGCCAACGGCAAGACCTGGCAAGCCGAAATCGGCAAAGAAACCCCCATCGGCAGCGGCTACTACGCCCGCGCCAACGGCCAGTTGCTGGTGGTCGAGAAATACGCCGTCGACAGCATTGCATCGCTGTTGAACAAACCGCCGCTGGCAACCCCTACGCCAACGCCTACCCCCACCGCCACGCCAACGCCCACACCAACGCCCAACCCCGCGGGCGGCCCTCCGCCTCCCACGCCAACGCCCTGACCTCCTCCTCTCTCGCTCGGGGCAGCCTGCGGAAGGCTGCCCCGTTGCCCTTCAGAGCACACCTCTTCCCGCGCTGCACAACCATTAAAAAACCATTACAAAACTTCGAAAGCGTGTTTAGAGGGTTGATTTTTACCCTGAAAGGCTGTATGCTGAAAATGTTCCGAAGAGCATTTTGCCGTGATATAATCACGGTTTTGGTGCCCTCGGGCGCCTGATTTCCCGCACGTGGGAAGCGAAAAAACCTCTGGTATGGAGAATACGCGCACCATGATCGAAGAAGAACTGTTGCTAACCGAAATCGAAGAAGAATACTCCCCCATCGCCCACCTGGTTGACCTGGGGCGGCAAAAAGGCTTTGTCACTTTAGACGACATCCTGCAATTCTTCCCCGAAGCCGAACAAAACGTAGACCAGTTGGAAGAAGCCTTTGCCGCGCTGCTGAGTGCGGGCATTCCCTATGTCGAAGACGAAATCATCGAAAACCCCACCGACGAAGAAATCGAGGCCGAAGAGGAAGAAGAAGACACAACGCCCCAAATCGACGAAGAAGACTACCTCGCCAACATCGACACCGACGACATGATCGGCCTCTACCTGAAAGAGGTGGGGCGCATCCCGTTGCTGACGGCAGAAGAAGAGGTAGACCTGGCCAAACGCATCGAAGCCGGGCGGGCGGCGCGCGAGGAACTGGCGCTGGGCGTCGACGACCCGGAACGCCGCCAGGAACTCCGCCGCTTGATCGAAGACGGCTGGCGGGCGCGCGAACACCTCATCACGGCCAACTCGCGGCTGGTCATCAGCGTGGCGAAAAAATACATGGGGCGCGGCGTGCCCTTCCTCGACCTGATTCAGGAAGGCAACATCGGCCTGATCCGCGCCATCAAGAAATTCGACTACCGTCGCGGGCACAAGTTCAGCACCTACGCCACCTGGTGGATTCGCCAGGCCGTGACCCGCGCCATCGCCGACCAGGGACGCACCATCCGCGTGCCCGTCCACATGGGCGACCAAATCAACAAACTGCTGCGGGTGCAACATCACCTCACCCAGAAACTGGGGCGCAACCCCAACATCAACGAACTGGCCGAGGAACTCGGCGTGCCGCCCAAGAAAGTGGAATACATGCTCAAGGTAGCCCGCAGGCCGCTTTCCCTGGAAATGCCCACCGACGACGAAGAAGACTCGGTGCTGGGCGACTTCATCGAAGACAAAGACTCCCCGGCCCCTGACGAAGCTGCGACCCGCAACTTGCTGCGGGAACACCTGGAAAGCATCCTCGACTCGCTGCCGCCGCGCGAAGTGCGCATTCTGCAACTGCGCTACGGCTTGCTCGACGGGCAAGCCTACACGCTGGAAGAAGTCGGGCGCAAGATGGGCGTCACTCGCGAGCGCGTCCGCCAAATCGAAGCCCAAGCCCTCAGCCGCCTGCGTCACCCCAACATCCGGCGGCAGCTGCGGGAATATTTAGGGTAACGCTTTCCCAAAAGCCCCCACTCCCACCAGGGTGCAGCGCCAGGCTGCACCCTGGTCGCGTTCACGAAAGCCACGCGGCTGGTATAATGCCAGCATGGTCTTTCTCAAACTCGGCGGCTCGCTGATTACCGACAAACACCGCCCCTACACCCCCTTGCCGCAACGATTGCGCGCCCTGGCCGAAGCGCTTGCCGCAGCCCGCCGCGCTCGCCCCGGCCTGCAGGTGCTGCTGGGGCACGGCTCTGGCTCGTTTGGGCATTGGGCTGCCAAAGAAGGCGGCGACGTCCGCCACGGCGTGCGCGGCGCAGAAGAGTGGCAGCATTTCGTGCGGGTGTGGCACGCCGCCCAGCGCCTCAACCGGCTGGTAGTCGACGCCTTGCTGGAAGCCGACGTCCCCGCGGTGGCCTTCCCGCCCTCGGCTGGGGCCGTGGCCGAAGACGGCCGCCTGCGCCGCTGGGATACCGCCGCGCTGGAAGCCGCCCTGCGCGCCGGGCTGGTGCCGGTGACCTATGGCGACGTGGTTTTCGACACACACCGCGGCGGCGTCATCGTTTCGACCGAAGAGGTCTTTGCCTTCCTCGCGCCGCGGCTGCACCCTCGGCGCATCTTGATAGCCGGCGTGGAACCCGGCGTGTGGGCCGACTTCCCTCGATGCACCCGCATTGTGCCGGAAATTACCCCCGCCAACGCGCCTGCACTCGCTACGACGCTGAGCGGCTCCGCCGCCGCCGATGTAACCGGCGGCATGGCCTCCAAAGTCGAAACCATGCTCGCCCTTGCCGCGGCCTCCCCCGGCATGGAGGTGTTGATTTTCGACGGGCGGCGCGCCGAAAACGTGCGCGCCGCGCTGCTGGGCGCTCGGCTGGGCACACGGGTGGTGGCAGATGATGGCTGAACGGCGCGTGCCCGTGCTCTTTGCCGATGAGCACCTGCTGGTCATTGCCAAGCCTGCCGGGTTGCTGGCCGTACCCGACGGCTGGCAGCCCAATCTGCCCCACGTGCGGGCAGTGCTGGAACCGCAGTGGGGACGCCTGTGGGTGGTGCACCGCTTGGACAAGGACACCAGCGGCGTGATGGTGCTGGCGCGTTCGGCCACAGCCCACCGCGCCCTCAACGCCCAGTTTGCTCAACGGGAAATCCGCAAAACTTATCATGCCATTGTGTTCGGCGAGCCGAGGTGGCGGCAGCGCACGGTCACCCTGCGCCTGGCCCCCAACCGCGGCCGCCGCAAGCGCACCGTGGTGGCTGCCCACGGCAAGGAAGCCCGCACCGACCTGCGGGTGTTGCAGCGTTTTGGCGCATTTAGCCTGTTAGAGGCCGTGCCACACACCGGCCGACGGCACCAGGTGCGGGTGCATTTGTTCACCGCGGGGTTTCCCATCGTAAACGACCCGCTTTACGGGGAAGCCACCGACGACCACCCCCTGCCCATCCAGCGCCTGGCGCTGCACGCGCGGCGGCTGACCTTCCGGCACCCCGCGACAGGAGAAACCGTAGGCTTTACTGCCCCCCACCCGCCCGATTTTGCCGCCGCGCTGGAAAACCTGGCCGCATATGGCGACCTCTACACGCGCTCCACCTCTGCCGCCTTTCCCAAAGGGGAATGACGGTCGTACCACAGCACAAAGCACCCAAAAGCACAACGCCGCCACCTGCCCTTTTCTTGGCACGTGGCGGCGTATTCGTTCACCAAAACCAACGGGCTCTCACACCACCGTGACCATCACCGTTCCCTGGTCAACCGTCTGACCAGCAGCCACTTTCACCTTTTCCACCTTGCCCGCCTTGGGCGACTTGAGCTCGTTCTGCATCTTCATCGATTCCAGCACCACCAACACATCGCCTTTTTGAACCTCTTGCCCTTCGGCAACAGGCACGGCTACCACCAAACCAGGCATAGGTGCTTTGAGCAGGAATGGGCCGCTCTCTCTACCGCCGCCGCCGCCTGCCAGCCGCAAGCGCCGCAGCTGCTCGTCTTCCAC
>CAYVHG010000121.1:0-3870 GCA_964450875.1 uncultured Anaerolineaceae bacterium
CCTCGCCCAAAACCGAAGAAGTGCTTTTCTGAAACGCGCCGCTGCGGTATAATCAGCCCCTGTTAGGGCGGGTAGCTCAGCTGGTTAGAGCGCTTCCCTTACAAGGAAGAGGTCGCAGGTTCGAGTCCTGTCCCGCCCACAATCCGAGCCGAGGTGTGCAGCCTCGGCTTTTTGTGTGGGCTTGGGCGGCAATATGAAGACGCCCGCGTCTCGGTGGCTTTCCTGAGGACGCAGGGGCACGCCTCTGGCTTTCCGAGGCAAAGGGCGCGCTGATAACGAAAGGCCAGCGCGGGCTCCCAAATCTCCCAACTCGTATCTGGCCTTTGGATGGGCGCGAAATCCCCCTTTGGGAGGGGTTTTTCTGTTATCATTGTTGCATGTTCGAAGACTTTTTCCGTCCGCCGGTGTGGTCGATTACCGACCTGACGCGCTACATCCGTGACCTCGTTGCCAGCGATGGCAACTTGCGCGAGCTGTGGGTGCAGGGCGAGGTTTCCAACTTCAAGGTGGCTTCCTCGGGGCACGCCTATTTCACCCTCAAAGACGGCAACGCGCAGCTGCCCTGTGTGATGTGGAAGCCGCACGTCTCGCGGCAGCAGCGCCATTTCTTGCCCCGTAACGGCGACGCGGTGGAAGCCCACGGCCATGTCGATGTTTACGAAGCCGGAGGGCGCTACCAGTTTTACGCCGACGTGTTGCGCCCCGCGGGGGAAGGCGATCTCTATCGGGAATTCCAGCGCCTCAAGGCCAAATTGGAAAACGAAGGGCTGTTCGACGAGGCGCGCAAGCGTCCTTTGCCGCGTTTCCCGCGGCGCATTGGCGTGGTGACGTCGGCCACCGGCGCTGCGCTGCGCGACATTCTCGACACGCTGCGCCGCCGCTACCCGCTGGCGGAAGTGGTGCTGGCCCCGGCGTTGGTGCAGGGGCAAGAGGCTCCGGCGGCTATCGTGGCTGCGTTGGAAGCCCTCAATGCGCATAGCCATCCCGATGTCATCATCCTTGCCCGCGGCGGCGGCTCGCTCGAAGACCTCTGGGCGTTCAACGACGAGGCCGTGGTGCGGGCGGTGGCGGCTTCGGAAGCGCCGGTGATCACCGGCGTGGGGCATCAGACCGACTTCACCCTGGTCGATTACGCCGCCGACCTGCGCGCCCCGACCCCCACCGGCGCGGCGGAACAGGCCGTGCCGCACCGCGAGGACCTCTTGGTGGTGCTCCGGGGCCTCGAAAGTCGCCTGAACCGTGCGGCGGCCTTGGCTTTGGCTTCTCGCCGAGCGGCGCTGACCACCCTGGAAGTGCGTTTGCAGCGCCACGCCCCCCGCTATCGGCTGTTTTCGCAAGCGCAGCGGCTCGACGAGCTGGCCCGCCAAATGGAAATCGCGCTGCAGCACGCGTTTGCCCTGCGGCGTATGCGCCTGGAAAGCCTGGGCCACCGTCTGGAAGCCCTCAACCCCTTGGCCGTGCTTCGGCGCGGTTATGCCTTGGTGACCGACGCGGAAGGGCGAGTGGTGCGGCGGCCGGTGCAGGCGCCGCTGGATGCCGAGGTTCGCATTCGCTTGGCGGAAGGCGGCCTGCGCGCCCGTGTGACCGCTCATGAGGAAGACCATGCCCCCTAAGCCTTTGCGGTTGACCCCCCTGCCCGACGCTTATTTCGTCTACCGCTTGCCGCCAGAAACCGCATTGCCGGAAACCTTGTGCCGTGCCCAAGGGGTTTTCTGCGCTCGCACCGCTGAAGAGCTTTCGCTGCTTTTGCCCGCTGGCTGTGAAGCGCCCGCCTACACGCGGCGAGAGGGGCCTTGGCGCGGCTTCCGAGTGGCCGGTGCGCTGGAATTCTCGCTGGTGGGCGTGCTGGCAAGGGTAAGCGGTGTGTTGGCGGCGGCAGGCGTGCCGATTTTGGCCGTTTCCACCTTCGACACCGATTATTTTTGGGTGCCTGCCGACCGGTGGCCCGATGCCCGTCGCGCGTTGGGGCAGGCTCACGACCTTTCCTTGGAGGATGCCCATGACGGCTGATGAAACGACCCCCACACCCGTCGAGGCGTTGACTTACGAGCAGGCGTTTGCCGAGTTGGAAGCCGTTGTCGCTGCGCTGGAGCAGCAAGAACACTCTCTCGAAGAGGCCCTGACGCTGTATGCCCGCGGGCAGGCGCTGCTTCGGCATTGCCGCCGTTTGTTGGAAGAGGCGGAGCTGAAGGTGCAGCGCTTGAGCGGCGGGGTTTTGCAGCCTTTCGCTGCCGACGATGAGGCCGCAGGGGAAAGCGCATGACCGCGTGGCTGCACAACGGTGTTTTTTGGAGCGCCTTCTTGGCCTGGCTGCTGGCGCAGGGGGGCAAGGTGCCCTTGGCTTACATCCGCACCCGCCGGTGGGACTGGGGGCTGTGGGTTAGCCCGGGCGGCATGCCGAGCTCGCATTCGGCGTTGGTTTCGGCAGCGGCGTGGGCTGCAGGGTTGTGGCAGGGCTTTGGGTCGCCGCTGTTTGGCGTGGCGGTGGCCTTTGCTCTCATCGTGATTTACGATGCTACTGGCGTGCGCCGCCAGGCGGGTGAGCACGCTGCCTTGCTCAATCGCATCGTGGCCGATTTGCAAGACGGCCACCTGCCCGCCGGGGAGGCGTTGCGCGAGGTGTTGGGTCACACCCAGTGGGAAGCCTTCTGGGGAGTGGTGCTGGGCATTGCTTCGGCGTACGCAGTTTGGTTTTGGGGGCCGCGGTGAAGAAGTTCAAATCTGCCCTTGGCGAATCAGTTCGATGAACTTTTGGGCCATCTGGGGGTCGAAAATCTTCCCGGCCTGGCGCTCGATTTCGGCGGCGGCTTCGGTTTTGCCGAGAGGATGGGAGCGGTAAGGGCGGCGGGTGGTCATCGCATCGTAAGCATCGACGATGGCCAACAATCGCCCTTCGCGCGGAATGGCTTCCCCCCGCAGCCCTTCGGGGTAGCCTTTGCCATCCCAGCGCTCGTGGTGGTAGAGGATGTAGGGGATGGTGGGGCGCAGGTGGTCGACGTGCTGCAAGATCTCAGCGCCGCGTTGGGGGTGTTCTCGCATGATCGCGCGCTCGTCGGGTGTCAGGGGGCCGGGCTTGTTGAGGATGTTTTCGGGAATGGTGATCTTGCCGATATCGTGCAGCAGGGCGCCGAATTCCAACAGCGTGAGGTCTTCGGGAGACCACCCCAGCGCTTCGGCCAGTTTGCGGGCGTAGGCGCTGACGCGCTCCACGTGCCCGCCGGTGTAGGCGTCGCGGGCCTCGATGGTTTTGGCCAGGATGGTCACGGTTTGCAAATGGGCTTCGCGCGTGACGAGCTGCTCGACGGCCCGGCGGCGGTGCAGGCTGTTTTGTACTACGGCCAGCAGCTCGTCGGGGTGGAAGGGTTTGATGAGGTATTCGTCGGCGCCGAAGCGGCGGGCGGTTTGAATGCTGGGGGCATCGGCCAGGGCCGAGACTACGACGATGGGCACGGCTTTGCCTTCGGGGCGCTGGCGCAAGTAGGCGATGAGGTCGTTGCCGCTGCCGTCGGGCAGGCGCATGTCCACGATGAGCAGCGCGGGCATTTCACGGTGCAAAACGTGGATGGCTTCTTTGAGGGTGTGGGCGGCGGCGGTGCGGTAGTTTTGCTGGCGGAAGAATTCGCTCAGAATGTGCGTCAGTTCGGCATCGTCATCGACGAACAGCAACAGAGGACTGGGGGAAGTAGGGAAGATGGATTGCAACATGTTTCTCATTCCGGGGGAAGTTCACCGCGCTCCAGCCGTTGCAGTGCGGCGCGTGCGGCGTTTTTGGTGGCTTCGCGTTTACTGGGGCCGGTACCGCGGCCCCACGGGGTTTCGCCCACCAGCACTTCGATTTCGAAGCGCCGCTGATGGTCGGGGCCTTCCACC
>CAYVHG010000122.1:0-4538 GCA_964450875.1 uncultured Anaerolineaceae bacterium
GCCGAAGCCACCCTCTACCTGGCCACCGCGCCCAAATCCAACAGCACCAAAGCCTACTTCGCGGCCCGCGACGCGGTGCGCGCTCAAGCCAACCCCGACGATGTCCCCCGCCATTTGAAAGACCCCAGCCGCGACGGCAAAGCCACCGGCCACGGCCGGGGTTACCGCTACCCCCACGACGCCGCGGGGCACTTCGTGCGACAGCAATACCTACCGGCAGACCTCCAAGGGGCGCGCTTTTACCGGCCTTCCGACCAGGGCTATGAACGCGAAATCGCCGCCCGGCTGGCCCGCTGGTGGAAGAAATAATGCCCGCCCGCGTGGTACAATTTTTTCACACGCTTCCGATGCTCGAAAGGAGGATATCATGTTCCACCGAATCATCATCGTCGGCAATTTGGGCCGCGATCCTGAAATGCGCTACACTCCCAGCGGCACGCCGGTGACGAACTTTTCCGTCGCGACCAACCGCACCTATACCAATGCCAACGGCGAGCAGGTCAAGGAGACCATCTGGTTCCGTGTCTCGGCGTGGGGTAAACAAGCGGAAACCACCAACCAATACCTGCGAAAGGGCTCGCGCGTGCTGGTCGAAGGGCGGTTGATTGCCGACCCTGCCACCGGCGGCCCGCGCATCTGGACGCGGCAGGATGGCGCCGCGGCGGCGTCTTTCGAGGTGCACGCCCTGACCGTGCGCTTCCTCAGCAGCCGCGAAGAGACCGAAAGCGCCGCTCGGGCTATGGGCGACGCCGCCCCTGTGGACGATTTGCCCGCCGAAGAAGACGAGATCCCCTTCTAAACGGGATACCCCATGAGTGAAAACAAGCCGCCGCGAGTGCGATTGCCGGCTCAGGTGCCGCTGATCTACACCAACATGGCGCGCATTGCCCACAGCCGAACCGAGTTCCTGATCGACCTGGCGCGCTATCTTCCCGGCGACGCGGAAGCAGTGGTGCAGGCGCGGGTGTTGCTCACACCGCTTAGTGCCAAGCTGCTTGCCCGGGCCCTCGAGCAAAGCCTCTCGCGTTACGAAGCCGCCTACGGTGAAATCGCCATCCCGGGCTCGTCCAGCCTGGCCGACATGCTCTTCCGCCCGCCTAACACCCCGCCACCCGAGGAGTAGCCATCCGTGCCCACATTGGAAGCCATCGCCGACGCCGTGCATCGCGATTTGGAAGCACGGACCCATGCTCGAGACCAGGCGCTTAGCCAGGCACGGCAGTTGGTGCGGGCCTGTGCGCACGCCATTCGCGCCGTGCACCGCGACGATCATGCCCAGGCTGCCGAGCGGCTGGAAGCCGCCCGCACGCTGGCCGACACCCTGCGCCGCGACCTGGCGGCCTTCCCCGACCTTTATTTCGCAGGCTACACCCAAGATGCCCTCAAGGAATTTGCCGAAGCCAGCATCGTCCACGCGCTGGTCAACGGCGGCGACCTGCCCACCCCGGCCGACTTGGGCATTCCGGCCTCGGCTTACGTCCGCGGGCTGGCCGAAGCCGTAGGAGAACTGCGCCGCCGCGTCCTCGACTTGCTGCGCCACGGCTATTCCCCCGAAACCGAGCGCCTGCTTGGCTTGATGGACGACATCTACGCCGTCCTCGTGACGATGGACTACCCTGACGCGGTCACCTATGGCCTCCGCCGCCTGACCGACATCGCCCGCAGCCTGCTGGAACGCACTCGCGGCGACGTCACCCTCAGCCTGCGGCAAGACGCTTTGGAACGCTCCCTGCGCCGCCTGGAAGACCGCCTTCCCCCCGACTGACCTATGCGCACCCTTCGCGTTTCCGAAATCGGCACTTATCTCTATTGCGCCCGCGCCTGGGGCTATGCCCGGCAGGGGCACCCCTCGGCCAACGCTCCGGCCATGCAGGCCGGAACCGAATACCACCACCGCCACGGCGAAGCGGTGGTTTTTGTTACTGTGCTGCGTGTGGCGGGCTGGGCATTCGTGCTGCTGGCCCTCGTGGCGCTCGCCGCGTGGTGGGCGTGGCAGTTGAGCGGAGGCTGAGCGGTGTTCGTGCTCTCGGTGGCCATTCTGCTGGGGGTGGTGGGGCTGTTGCTGGTATGGCTCAGCGCCCGCCGCCGCAAGCAGCTGGGGCTTCCTGCTGGCACTGTGGTTTACAGCGATATGGGCATCCGCCAGGAATTGGAAAAGCCCCTTTACGACCGCGCGCTGGGCCTGGCTGGCCGCCCCGACTACCTCATCCGCCAGGGGAAACGGCTGATCCCCGTCGAGGTCAAATCCGCGGCTGCCCCGCCGGTGCCTTACGATAGCCATGTCTTCCAGGTGCTGGCCTATTGCCTGCTGGTGGAGCGGCAAATGGGCACTCGCCCCCCTTACGGGTTGCTGCGTTATGACGACCGTGAGTTCCGGGTCGACTTCACCTTCGAAGCCGAAGAACGCCTGCTCGACCTCTTGGCCGAAATTCGGCGGGCAGAGCGCCGCGGGGGGCTGCCTGAGCGTTCCCACACTTCTGCCGCCCGCTGCCGCGCTTGCGGCTTCCGAGAAATTTGCGACCAGCGCCTGACCTGACGCTGCAAGGAGCCCCCATGACGCCCTCGAATGCCTCACCCTTTCAGCACATTGTGATTGCAGCCCACCCTCAGGTGCCCGAAGCCCTGGCCGAAGGGCACAAGGTGGCGGCTTTCCTGAAGCGCCACGGGGTGGAAGCCTATGCCGGCCTGCTCTATGAGGATGAACTGCGCCAGCGCGTCGAAGAAGGCCGGGCTGATTTGCTGATTGCCCTCGGCGGCGACGGCACCATGCTGCGCGCCGGCCACCTCTGCGCCCCCCACGGCGTGCCGGTCCTTGGCATCAATATGGGGCACTTCGGCTTCCTCATCGAAGTGGAACGCAGCGAATGGCCGAACACCTTGCGCCAGTTGCTGCTCGGTGAGGCCTGGCTGGAAGAACGCATGATGCTGGAAGCCCACCTCTATCGCGGCGAGACGCTGATGCACCGCTGGGACGTGGTCAACGAAGTGGTAGTCAGCCGAGGGCAGTACGTTCGCCCTATCAAAGTGACCGCCTTCGTAGATGACCTGCTGCTGGCGCGCTATGTGGCCGATGGGCTGATTGCGGCCACCCCTACCGGCTCGACGGCTTATGCCTTGGCTGCCGGGGGGCCTATTCTGCCGCCCGAACTGCGGAACATTTTGCTCATGCCGGTGGCCCCCCACCTCTCGGTCGACCGAGCGGTGGTGCTTTCCGAAGGCAGTACGGTCACCCTGGAGGTGGGGGTGACTCACGAGGCCGTGGTGAGCGTCGATGGGCACGACCCCGTAGCCCTGGCAGACGGCGACCGCATTCACGTGCACGCCAACCGTTACCCCCTCAAATTCGTGCGCTTCCGTGGGCGTGGCTATTTCTACCGCAATCTGACTTCTTACATGAACTGGAACCCTACGGTCGGCAAAGATACCCCTCGCCCAGAAGACCGCTAAGCCCCTGGCCTTCGGCGTTTTAGGAGAATGCGTGTGCGCCTTCGTCGCGTGGTTTGGCTGTTCGTGTTGTTTGCGGCTGGCGTGCTGAGTGCGTGTGTCACAGCGGGCCCTGCCGCGCCCGCTACGGCCTCGCAAGCGCCCACCATCACCGCTCCCCTTGCCGCTTCCTCGGGAACGCCCGCCGCAACGCGCGCCCCGGCCGAGGTGCGTTTTGCCGTCATCGGCGACTTTGGCCGCAGCGGGCCTGCCGAGGCGGCCGTGGCCGCGTTGGTGCATTCCTGGCGCCCCGATTTCATCCTTTCGGTGGGCGACAATGACTACCCCGTCGGCGGCGCCGACACCATGCAGCAGAACGTCCTTCGATACTACGGGGAAGACATCGCGGCGGGGCGCTTCTTCCCCGCCTTGGGCAACCACGACTGGGGCACCGGCAAAATCGACGCTTACCTCCGCTATCTGCACCCCCTTGGCAATGGGCGGTATTATCAGTTCGCGCGGGGAGCGGTGCACATCTTCGTCCTCGACAGCGACTACCACGAGCCCGACGGCGCGGTGCCCGACGGCAAACAAGCCCAATGGCTGCGGGAACAGCTGGCCGCAGCCACCGAGCCGTGGAAAATCGTGGCTTTCCACCATCCGCCTTACTCGTCGGGCCACCACGGCAGCACGGAACGCATGCGTTGGCCCTTTGCCGAATGGGGCGCTACCGCGGTCATCACGGGGCACGACCACGATTATGAGCGCATCATGCGCGATGGCATCGTCTATATCGTGGATGGGCTGGGGGGCGTGAGCCGCTACGAATTCCCCAACAAGCCGCCGGTGGCTGGCAGTGTCGTGCGTTACAATGCCAACTATGGGGCGCTGAAGGTCGAAGCCGACGCCTATCACCTCACTTTTCAGTTCGTCACCATTGACGGGAAAGTGATCGATACTTACACGGTTCAACCCTAACCGGAGGTCAGGGCGCGAAAGGGCCCTGACCACTTGGCTGGGGCTTGGTAAGAGCCAGGGGGGCAAGGCGGGCGCGAGGGGCTTTCTGCAATGCTCAAGCCGATGGGCCTTTGATTTTCGGCGGGGTGCTCCCTGCG
>CAYVHG010000123.1:0-15959 GCA_964450875.1 uncultured Anaerolineaceae bacterium
ACGATCAGCAGGGCGGAGACTTTGATGGCCAAATCTTCAGCGCTCAGGCCGAGGAAAAGGGGCGTTTCGCCGAAGTGAATGTTGCTCAGTTTGAGGAGCTCGACGAAGAAAGTGCCGAAGATGACGGCATAAAGGCTGCAAGCGACCGAGTGGCTGAACCACGAAATCCAGCCAGCGAAGAAGCCCCAAAAGCGCGAGAGGGCGTGGCGCACCCAGAGGTAGCCGCCGCCCGCTTCGGGAATGGCCGAGCCGAGTTCGGCGTAGGTGAGGCCGGTGAGGCTGGTGATGATGCCGTTGAGGAAGAAAGCCAAAAGCAGACCAACCGGGCCTGCCTCGCCAGCGGCGATGCCGGTGAGGCCGAAAATGCCTGCGCCAATCATCGCCCCTACCCCAATCATCGTGACATCCATCAACCCCATGCCGCGGCTCAGGGTGACGGACATTTTGCGACCATGACTCATAGCAAACCGCCTTGTGTGCGAAGATGAAAAGGCAAAAGTGAAGGCGCCCCAAGGGCGCCCCGGAAAGGCTTGCGGTCGGGTTTATTCTACCAAAATTTCGGAAGCCGTGGCGCTGCCCTCGCGGTTTAGAGCGGTTGGAGCACCCTGTCTTGACGCAGCTGCTTGAAGAGCAAGACGGTGCCCGGCGGCTGCGATTCTCGGGCGGCTTCCTGCCATGCGCGCATTCCCAGGCTTTCGGGTTTGCGAGGGGTGTAGCCGAGCTGCTTCCAGAGCGCGGTTTGTTTGGCCAGCGCCGGCGGCACGAAGAACAAGGCCGCTTCGCATTGCAGCTCTTTGGAGCCGCGTTCCATTTCGGTCAACATGAGCGAAGCCGCAGCGGCCAATGGCACATCGGGCAGCAGGTGGAATTCGTTGATGCGGGAAACCAGGTTTTCGACCTGCCACCCCAGCAGCCCCACCACCTCGTCGCCGCGGTAGAGCAGCAGGTAGGCTTTTTCGCCAAACGCAGCCAGCACCTCGGCGCGCGAGACCTCTTTGCCGGTGGCTTTTTTCAGGAAGGCCGCGATTTCCCCGGCCTGTTTGGGGCCGGCTTTTTTGACCTTCAAAGGCACGGTGGCGGGCTTTCCTTTTTGACCGGCTTTGAGCACCTCGGAACGCTGCACGGCCAACGTGATGGGGCGGGTGCCTTCGGCTTTTCGAGGCACGACGAGTTTCCAGGCTTTTTTGACCTGCTCCCAGGTTTTCTCGAACGAGCCGTCGTTGTAGATGACGACGTCGGCCGCCGCGATTTTGGCGCTCGGCGAGCCTTGGGCTTTGATGCGTTGTTCGGCTTCTTCCCGGCTCATGCCGCGCTTCTTGAGCAGCCGTTCGAGCTGCTTTTCGGCGGGCGCGGTCACCACCCAGATGCTATCGCAATGTTTGCGGAGGTCGGTTTCCAGCAGCTTGATGGCTTCGATGGCGATGACCGACTTGGGGCTGCGGCGCACCAGCCAGTCTACCGCTTGGCCGACCAGCGGGTGGATGATGGCTTCCAACTGGCGCATGATTTCGGGGTCGGCGAAAGCCAACCGCCCCAGTTTGCGGCGGTCGATTTCTCCGTTGGGGGTTAGAATCCACTGCCCGAAGGTGTCGACCAGGGGTTGATAGCCAGGAGCCCCTTTGGCGATGGCGCGATGGCCTAAGGCGTCGGCGTCGATGCCATAGGCGCCCAGGTGTTCCAGCATTTTGCGGACGACGCTTTTGCCGGTGCCGATGTTGCCGGTGATGCCGATGACGAATTTTCCGGGCCAGGTGCTCATAAGTCCTCCGGCGTGTACCGTTGCCGTGGTTTGCTTCATTTTATCAGAAAACGGCTTGCTTTGGGTAAGCAAACGGGCCCGGAGAGCGTTCCGGGCCCGGTAAGCGCTGGCGGAATGGGGCTGCTCAGGCGGTTTCCAGGTAGCGTTCCACTTCCCAATCGGTGACGCGCATGCGGAAGGCTTCCACTTCGGCGCGCTTGGCGCGCATGAAGGCATCGTAGAGCACGCCGCCCAAGGCTTCGCGCAGCACGGTGTCGGCTTCCAGCTCGTCGAGGGCTTCGCTGAGGAAGCCGGGCAGTTCGCGGATGCCTTTGGCGCGGCGTTCTTCGGCGGAAAGTTCGTAGAGGTTGACGTTGTTCATCGGCGGCGGGCAGGGGATGCCGTTTTCGATGCCGTCTACCGCTGCGGCGATCATCACCAGGAAGGCCAGGTAGGGGTTGGCCGAGGGGTCGGGGAAGCGCAGCTCGGCGCGGGTGGCTTTTTCACGGCCGGGGGTGTAGCGGGGGATGCGGATGAGCGCCGAGCGGTTGATCTGCGCCCAGGCAATGTAGACGGGGGCTTCATAGCCGGGCACCAGGCGTTTGTAAGAGTTGACGGTGGGGGCGACCACCGCGGCCAGGGCGCGGGCGTGTTTCAACTGACCGGCGATGAAGCCGTAGGCCAGTTTGGAAAGATGGTAGGGGTCGTTGGCGTCGTAGAACAGGTTTTCGCCCGCGGTGTCGAAGACCGATTGGTGGCAGTGCATGCCCGAGCCGTTGATGCCGAAGATGGGTTTGGGCATGAAAGAGGCAACCAGCCCGTGTTGGTGGGCAATGGCCTTGACGGTGTATTTCATGGTCAAGACGTTGTCGGCTGTGGTGAGGGCGTCGGCGAAGCGGAAGTCGATTTCGTGCTGCCCCAGGGCGACTTCGTGGTGCCCCATTTCGACGTTCAAGCCCATGCCGGTGAGGGCTTCCATGAGTTCGGTGCGCACCCGCACGGCCTCGTCGTTGGCGGAAAAGTCGAAGTAGCCGCCGACGTCGTGGGGCACAGGGTGCAGGGCGTCGCCGCCGTTGCGTTTGAAGAGGAAGAACTCAGGTTCGGGGCCGATGTTGAACACCCAGCCGTGTTTCTTTTGCAATGCCTGCAGGTAGCGCTTGAGGCGCCCACGGGGGTCGCCTTCGAAGGGCGTGCCGTCGGGGTGATAAACATCGCAGAAAATGCGTGCGCGGCGGCGTTCTTCCGGCGACCACGGCAGCACCGCGTAGGTCTCGGGGTTGAGGATCAACCACATGTCGCTTTCCTGGATGCGGGCATACCCCTCGACCGAAGAGCCGTCGAACCAGATGCCGTCTTCCAGCGCTTCGCCCAGCCGGGAAGCCGGGATGTCGACGCTTTTGACGGCCCCTGTGACGTCGACGAACTGCAGGGAAATGAACTTGACCCCATCTGCTTGGACGCGTTCGAGAAGCTCGTGCTTCGCCATGGTTTCCTCCTTACGAAAGAAGCGATTAAAACACAACACCCCCGCGGGGGTTCCCTGGGGGTTGTATGCCGGAACGATGGCTTTCCGGAAGCCCACGGGTGTTGCCCCTTCCATACTACAACAGAGCGCCGCGGCGCTCTGTGCCACTGAACGCCCCTTGTCCCGCCCGTCGCCGTGCGGTTTTCGGGTGCGTTCTTGCTCTGGAGGGGAAGAGGAGGCCCGTGGCCAGGCCTCGGAGGCATCCGCTGATCTACCCGATTTTCCCCCGACAAAAGCCGGGGTTAGCACACTCCTCGCGGAGTGGAACCTCCACCTCGTCATCTCACGGCGGCTTGCCGGGATGCCGTGAGACTCAGCCGCTACTCTCCCATGCGGTTGTCCCGCCCCCAAGTTGGGGAAATTGTAGTGAAAATGGCGAATTTGTCAAGGGCAGCGCAACAAAGGCGGCCGTGATACAATCGCGGCAAGCCCATTTCTGGAGGTCGTTTGCGATGTCGAAACCCTTGGTGATTTTGACGCACCCCATGCCTGAAGGCTGGGTGGCGCCGTTGCGTGAGGCGGTGCGTTTGGTTGTCGGTCCGGCCGACGTGGCCGGGGTAGATGCCAGCCTGCAGCCCTACTTTGCCGAAGTGGAGGGGCTGCTGACGTGGCTCATCGACCCGGTGGACGAGGCTTTGCTGACCCAGATGCCGCGTTTGAAGGTGGTTTCCAACCTCGCTGTAGGGGTCGACAACATTGACTTGGAGGCTTGTTCTCGTCGGGGCGTTGCGGTGGGGCATACGCCGGGGGTGCTGACCGAGGCCGTGGCCGATATGACTTTGGCCTTGTTGCTGGCCGTTGCACGCGGGCTATGGGCTGCGGCGGAGGATGCCCGCGCCGGACGATGGGGTTTGTGGCGCCCCGATGCGTGGTTGGGGGCCGAGCTGCACGGCAAGACGTTGGGGGTTTTGGGTTTGGGGCAAATTGGCGCCGCGGTAGCCCGCCGTGCCCACGCTTTCGGCATGCGCATTCTTTATACCAGCCGCTCGCCGAAGCCGGAAGCCGAGGCTGCCTGGGGCGCAGTGCGCGTGCCGTGGGAGGCGCTGTTGGCCGAGAGCGATTTCCTCAGCCTGCATGTGCCCTTGACGCCGGAAACCTACGGCATGGTGGGAGAAGCCGCACTGCGGCGGATGAAATCGGGCGCGTATTTGGTGAACATGGCCCGCGGGCCGGTGGTGCAGACCGATGCGCTGGTGCGGGCTTTGGAGGAAGGCTGGATTGCCGGAGCGGCGCTGGATGTTACGGATCCTGAGCCTTTGCCGCCGGAGCACCCCCTTTATCGGCTGCCGAATTGTCTCATTACGCCGCATATCGGTTCGGCGACCTACACGACCCGCCGCAAAATGGCCGAAGTGGCAGTGGCAAATTTGCTGGCTGGGCTGCGGGGCGCGCCATTGTTGCATCAGGCCAATGCCTGAAACGCCAAACGCCGCCTGGGCAAGGCGGCGTTTTCAGGTAGCGGGGGCAGGATTCGAACCTGCGACCTTCGGGTTATGAGCCCGACGAGCTTCCACTGCTCCACCCCGCAATGTTGGGTAGCCCCTTTCGGGTGCGGGCGAAATTATAGCAGCCTTTCGGAAGGGCGTCAAGCATCGCGCGGAAAGTGCGTTTTCCTTGCGCCGACGCTTGCGCAACCTTTCGGGGCGTGCTATAATGCGGCTGCGCGGCGGTGGTTGGAAAGCGCTCTGATGTTGTGATGACTATTCCCCCTTTTCCTTTCTTGCGATGTAAATGAACGTTTTCCCAAAGAGGCCTCGGCGAGGCCGGCTTTGTGGTGTGTATTCGAAGGCTGTCCGGCAACTGCCTGTGGACGGCGGCATTCCTTTTGAAACGGATTGACAACATGGAGATTTCAGAACTGCAAAAACATTCGTTGGCCGACTTACGCCAAAAAGCCCGTGAAATGGGCATTCCCCGCGCGTGGCGGATGAAGAAAGAGGAGCTGCTGATTGCCATCCGCCGAGCCGAGGCCGAGGCCGAAGGGCTGGAACTCCGCGGCGGCGTGCTGGAAATCATGAACGAGGGCGTGGGCTTCCTGCGCACGCAACATTACCGTGCTGGCCCCGATGATGTGTACGTCTCGCCGACGCAAATTCGCCGCTATAATTTGCGGAACGGCGATTTGATCATTGGCTACGTGCGCCCTCCGCGCGAAAGCGGCCGCTATTATGGCCTGAGCCGCATCGAAACCATCAATGGCTTGCCCCCTGAAGAGGCGTTGCACCGCCCGCGTTTCGAGTCGCTGGTGCCGATTTACCCCGACGAGCGCTTCGATTTGGAAACCGACCGGCACGCTCTGGCGACCCGTTTGATCAACCTGGTGGCACCCATCGGCCGCGGCCAGCGCGGCTTGATCGTTTCGCCACCCAAGGCGGGCAAAACCACCATTCTCAAGCAAATTGCCAACGCCATTTCGCAGCGTTACCCCGATGTGCATTTGATGGTGGCGCTGATCGGCGAGCGGCCTGAGGAAGTCACGGATATGGACCGCTCGGTGGATGCCGAGGTGATTGCGGCCACTTTCGACGAGCCGGTGACCGAGCATGTGCGCGTGGCCGAGGTTGCCTTGGAGCGCGCCAAACGCTTGGTGGAAATTGGCCGCGATGTGGTCATTTTGTTGGATTCCATCACGCGGCTGGCGCGGGCTTATAACTTGGTGGTCACCCCCTCGGGGCGGACGCTTTCCGGCGGCATCGACCCCTCTGCACTGTATCCGCCCAAGCAGTTCTTTGGGGCGGCGCGCAATATCGAGGATGGGGGTTCGCTGACCATCATCGCCACGTGCCTGGTCGATACCGGTTCGCGGCTGGACGACGTGGTTTACGAAGAGTTCAAAGGCACGGGCAACATGGAGTTGCATCTCTCGCGGCGGCTGCAGGAACGCCGCATCTTCCCGGCGATTGACATCGAGCGGTCGGGAACCCGCCGCGAAGAGGTGTTGCTTGGCCCCGATATCACCCAGCGGGTGTGGTTGATGCGCCGCATGTTCCAGCAAATGATTACCCCGCCACCTCATGGCGCGGGCATGGATATTACCATGGCAACCGAAGCGATTCTGGAGCGTTTGCGCAAGACGCGCGATAATATGGAATTCCTGGAAACGCTTCACAAGGAGATTTAGCCATGTTGCGTAAACTGCACGGGTTGGTTGCCGTGTTGCTTGCGGCGGTGGTGCTGTTGCTGCCGCTGGGGGCGGCGTGGGCTTCTGGCCCTTTGGGTTCCCCCGAGGGAAGCGGCGGTGTGCCTGTGGTCATGCCGCCGTTGATCGACACCCCGGCGAGCACGGGCATTCACCGTGATTTCCTATTGCATACCATCATTCCGGCGCGCTCGCGGGTGGATGTGATCGACTATACCGTGCAGATGGGCGATTCGTTGTTCAGCATTGCCCGCCGTTTTGGCATTACGCCGGAAACCCTGTTGTGGGCGAATTATGGCGTGTTGCGCGACAACCCCGACTTGCTCGCTCCGGGGAAGAAGCTCAAGATCCCACCGGTCAATGGGGTGTATTACAAGTGGAAGAAGGGTGACACTTTCGAAAGTGTGGCCCGTAAGTTCCACAGCACCCCTGAAGCCATTCGGGATTTCGAAGGGAACCACATCGACCCCTTGAACCCGAAGGTGGAACCCGGCACGTGGGTGATGGTGCCTGGCGGCCGTCGCCCCTTCAAGCAGTGGGTGGTGCCGACTATCCCGCGCGGCAAGGCTGGCGTGTCGTTGGGGTATCTTGGGCCGGGCGCTTGCCCTGGCGGCTATACGGGCGCGGTGGGCAGTGGGACGTTTGTTTGGCCGACGCCTCTCCACCGCCTGGTGGGCAACAATTACGGCCCCAGTCACTTGGCCGTGGACCTGGCGACGTGGGTTGGCGGCCCCATCTACGCGGCCGACGCGGGCGTGGTGGTGTTTGCGGGCTGGTCGACCGTGGGTTATGGCAACATGATCATGATCGACCACGGTAACGGCTACCAAACGCTCTACGCGCACTTGAGCCAGGTGAACGTGCATTGCGGCCAGAGCGTTTTCCAAGGGCAGTTGATTGGGCTGGGTGGCTCGACGGGTAATTCCACCGGTCCGCACTTGCATTTCGAAGTGCGTTACAAAGGCGGCTTCATCAATCCGTGGACGGTGCTGCCGCCGCCCTAATGGTAGCAGATGGGGCCTGCGGAGGCCGTCGTGCCTCCCAGGCCTTTCGCATAGGCAGGTGCAAGTTGTGGCGTTTCTTGACTTCCATCGGCGTTTGTGCTATTTTTACACCGCGTGACAAGACGAAAGGAGGTGGTGCAGACATCGGAAGAGTGTGACGCGACGCGTACGAGTCCCCTGTAGTTCCCGTTTTATTCCCTACCTAACCTTTTAGGAGGAGAAAGATGAGCAAGCGTTTCTGGTTTACGGTGTTCGCCCTGTTGATCGCGGCGTCGATGGTTTTGGCTGCCTGCGGTCAAGCGGCAACGCCGACCCCTGCGCCTCAGAAGACCGAGGCCCCGACGCAGGCGCCGCAGCCGACGACGCCTCCGCCGACCCCCACCCCCAAGCCGCACACCGGTGCCTGGGTGGATGAGGTCGTGGTTTCCACATTCGACCAAGAGCAGGCGATTGCCCGCTTGAAGGCCGGTGATGTGGATATCTACGCCGACACGCTCACTGACCCCGACTTGCTGAAAGAGGTCAAGAGCAACCCCGACCTGGATGCTGCCCAGACGGCGACCGGTAGCATGGTTGACATCCACGTCAACCCCACTGAGTTCAAGGAAGGCTTCAACCCCTTCCATGATCCTCAGATTCGCGAAGCCCTGCACTGGCTGCTGGACCGCGAATACGTGGCCAAGAACATCCAGGGTGGGTTGGCTACCCCGATGTACACCGCGCTTTCGCCCAATATGCCTGAATACGTGAACATCATCGACACGATGAAGGCGCTGGAGGCGAAATATCGCTACAACCCTGAAAAGGGCGACAAGGTGATCGCCGACCGCATGCAGGCATTGGGCGCGGAGATGAAGGACGGCAAGTGGTACATGAACGGCGAGCCCGTCGTGGTCCACTTCCTCATCCGCACCGACCTCTGGAAGAACAAGCAAATCGGTGACCTCTTCTCCGACCAATTGGAAAAGGCTGGCTTTACCGTCGATCGCGAGTACAAGACGCGTGACGAAACCAGCCCCATCGTGTTTGGTAGTGACCCCACCGAGGGCACTTGGAACCTCTACATCGGTGGTTGGGGCAACTCCGCGATTCCGCGTGACGAGTCCTCCAACTGGGGCTTCTTCTACACCAAGTTGGGCATTGGCGTGCCGCTGTGGCAGGCCTATAACCCGCCCAAGGAAGCCTTCGAGGTTGCCAAGAAGCTCTGGAATGGCCAGTACGACACCATCGAGGAACGCACTGAGCTGATGCGCAAAGCCGCCGAGATGTTCACCGCCTGGAACACCCACATGTTCGTGGTGATGTTGACCGGCTTCCAGCCCTATCACAAGGGGCTGAGCGTGGCCTACGACCTGGCGGCAGGCATTGGCGGTTCGGATCTGTGGCCGTACACCATCCGCTGGGCTGACAAGACCGGTGGCACGGTCAAATTTGCCGAGAAGAGCCTCTTCATCGACCCGTGGAACCCCGTCGACGGTAGCAACTGGGCCTATGACCTGGCCGTGCAGGCTGCGACCAACGACAAGGGCGTCTTCATGGATCCGTACACCGGCTTGGCTCGCCCCGAGCGCATCGAGAAGGCTGAAATCGATGTGGTCAAGGGCACCCCGGTGCAGAAGACCCTGGATTGGGTCGACCTGAAGTTCGTGGACAAGATCGAGGTGCCCGGCGACGCCTGGGTTGACTGGGACGCCAAGAACCAGAAGTGGATCACCGCCGACGAGATGAACGCCAAGATCCAGGCCGCCAAGGACAAGGTCGACAAGGCCAAGGCGACCGCGAAAGATCTGGCGAGCAAAGTCGAGACCATCGACGAGAATTCGGTGAAGGCGTATCTGGCCGATCTGGCGAAGGCCTATGGCGTGGACGTCGACGTCGAAGCGTACTTCAAGGACAAAGACGCCGCCAAGGCGCTGACCGACAAGGTCGCCGAGATCAACAAGGCCGACGACAAGGCCGCCGCGCTGGCTGCCTATGGCGTGGACTTCCTGTCTCAGCAGGATGCGGCCACCTTCGATATGGCCGGCAAGGACCTCTACAAGACGGCCAAGATGGTCTCCATCGTGACCTACCCGAAGGACCTCTTCCAGAAGGTGACCTGGCAGGATGGCAGCCATCTCTCGCTGGGTGACTTCGTGTACAACATGATCCTCACCTTCGACCGCGGCAAGGCAGACAGCCCCATCTACGATGAGAGCGCTGCGGACAACTTGGCTGCTTACCTCAGCCACTTCAAGGGCGTGAAGATCGTCTCCACCGACCCGCTGACCATCGCCACCTACGACGATGGCGTGGCGACCCTGGATGCCGAGAACCTGGTGACCACTTGGTTCCCGCAACATGCCCAGGGTTGGGACGTGCTCTCCATCGCTGCTGCGGCCGAGGCCGATGGCAAACTGGCCTTCTCCAGCGACAAGGCTGACAAGAAGAAGGCCGAGTGGACGAGCTTCATCGCTGGCCCGAGCCTGAAGATCTTGGCTCAGTACCTGGATGAGGCTGCCAAGAACAACACGATTCCTTACGCCCCCACGCTGAAGAAATACATCACCACCGACGAGGCGAAGACCCGCTACGCCAATCTGCAGAAATTCTACAAAGAATACGGTCACTTCTGGGTTGGCAATGGGCCCTTCATCCTCACCCAGGTGGACACCACCAACAAGACCGCGGTCTTGAAGCGCTACGCCGACTTCCCGGATGACTCCGCGAAGTGGTCGATCTTCGGTGCGCCCATGCTGGCGACCGTGGAAATCGACGGCGACGCGCAGGTTGTCCAGGGCAAGGATGCTTCCTTCGATGCTTACGTCACCTTCAATGACAAGCCCTATCCGTCGGACCAGCTTGAGAAGGTGGAATACCTGGTCTTCGACGAAAATGGCAACATGCTGACCCGTGGCGAGGCCAAGATGAGCGAGGAAGGCACGTACCAGATCTCCATTCCTGGCGACGTGACCTCCAAGTTCACCGCTGGCTCGCTGAAACTGGAAGTCGTGGCGGTCTCCAAGGCCGTTGCGGTGCCCGGCGTCGCTTCCTTTGACTTTGTGGTTGTAGCGCCGTAAGTTCGTTCTTGAAGAGGCCAGTGGGGGGCTGCCCCCACTGGCCTTTTTTTCTTTGAAGGAACAAGCGGGTTCTGCCGCGGAGGAGACACTTTATGGGCAGTGCAAAGCGTTTTGCACGATACCTGACTTTCAAACTCATTCTGTTGTTCATCACCACGGTCATTGGCGTTTACATCACGATTTTGGTGGCGAATATGGGGGGCTATGTGGACAAGTTGCGCATGAGCCAGCTGCGCGAAGAAATTGGCATGAAAATTATGCGCGACCCGTCTTTGAGGAATGTCCCCACCACTCAGAAAAAGAAGATGATCGAAGAGAAGGTGCGGCTGGAAGCCGAGCGCTTGGGTTTGGACAAGCCTTTCCTCATTCGCAGCTTGTATTTCTTGCGAGACGCAATGACGCTGAACCTCGGCCGTGCCCAGTTCATGGTGAGCGATTCTGGCTCACGTCAGGTCAAAGCGATTATTTTGGAGCGCCTCCCACCAACATTGTTGTTGATGGGAACGTCGTTCTTTTTGATATTTTTCCTCAACCTGTTCATTGGTTTGGCGCTCTCTCGCCAATATGGCAGTTGGTTGGATAAGATCTACATTACCATGGCCCCTCTCTCGGCGGCACCGGCATGGTTTTATGGAATCTTCCTCATCCTGGTGTTTGCCGCGTGGTTAGGATGGTTGCCCTTTGGGGGAATGGTGGATGCACCTAAGCCGCCCACGGCGTGGCTATATGCCCTCAACGTGGCAAAACATATGATTTTGCCGTTGGGCGCAATGCTGCTGAGTTCCCACTTCATCGGTGTGTATGGCAACCGCACCTTTTTCTTGATTTACTCCAGCGAAGACTACGTCGACCTGGCCCGCGCGAAGGGTTTGCCTGCTCGTATGTTGGAGCGCCGCTATATTTTGCGGCCAACGCTGCCCACCATCGTGACGAATTTCTTGCTGAGCGTGATTACGCTGTGGATGGGCGCCATCATCTTCGAGACGGTGTTCAACTGGCCGGGCAATGGCCGCTTGTATTACCAGGCCATTGGCATGAAGGACGTGCCCGTGATTGTCGGCAATACCATTATCTATGCTTACTTGCTGGCAATTTCGGTGTTCTTGCTGGATATCATCTACGCACTCCTGGACCCGCGGGTAAGGGTGGGTTCGTCTCGTCAGGGCTGAGATTACCACCGTCGGAGAGGTGAAGCATGGGATTTTTGAAATCCTTTTTCCGTGAGTTGAAGTATTACCCCTCGGCGATCGTAGGCACCTTGATCATCGTGGCGCTGTTGGGGGTGGCTCTCTACGCCGTTATTGCTATCCCCTATCACCGCGCCGTTTATTTGTGGCGGGGGACCAGTGAGGTTTGGTACCGCAACCCCAAGATGGTGCCGCCGTCGTGGGTGAACTATTTCCGCACGAAGAAATTGCCGACAACCATCGACCTGGATTCCCGAAAAGAAGGTGAGGTCCAGCGCACGGAGAAGAAACTGGGCGATGGGAAGCAAATCGAGCTGACGTACGAATTCGATTACACGGCCGATGAGTTCCCCCCTGAAATCGTGCTCTATTTTTACCCCACTTACGCCGCCAAACAACCCTTTGTGTCTGGCGAGTGGATCACGCCCGATGGGCGCAAGGTCCGTTTGGGGAATTTCATCGTGACCCAGGGGTATAGTTTCCACATGGGGCAGGACAAGGACCTGGCGCGACGGGTGCGCCGGATGCTGCACGTGGACATTCCGGCAGATATTGGCTTGTTGGTAGACCCGGCGTCCTTGCCCAAGGATACTTCCCAACCGGTTGATCACAAAGACCTTCGCCCCCTCAAGGGCCATTATAAACTGCACCTTTCGATCATCACTTTCTCGCCGCAAGACGAGGTGCAAGCCGAGCTGCTGGTCTATGGCGGCGTGTATGGCATTGCCGGCACGGACCATCTGCGGCGCGATCTGATGGTAGGGCTGTTGTGGGGCACGCCGGTGGCGATGGCTTTCGGCTTGATTTCCGCGTTGGTGATTGGGTTGGCGACCATGATCATCGCTGCTATTGGCGTGTGGTACGGCGGCGTGGTGGATGACCTCATCCAGCGCATCACCGAAATCAACATGGTGCTGCCGTTTTTGCCCATTTTGATCATGGTAGGCATTTTCGTCTCTCGCAGCCTATGGGTGATTATGGTGGTTACAATCGCCTTGAGCATTTTTGGTGCGGGCATTAAGTCGTACCGCGCCATGTTCCTCCAGCTGCGGGAATCGCCCTACATCGAAGCCGCCCAGGCCTACGGCGCGGGGAATAGCCGCATCATTTTCCTCTACCTAATTCCCCGCATTTTGCCTATGTTGATTCCGGGGTTCATTAGCGCGATCCCCAGTTTTGTTTTCCTGGAAGCCTCGTTGGCCGTGTTGGGCATTGGCGACCCCGTTTTGCCGACCTGGGGCAAAATCATTCAAGACGCCCAGGCAAATGCGGCTTTGTACAAAGGGTTGTATTATTGGATTCTGGAGCCGTCGGTGCTGTTGATGGTCACGGGCTTGGGGTTTGCCTTGCTGGGCTTTGCCCTCGACCGTATTTTCAACCCGCGGTTGCGGCAAGAGTAGTTTGCTAAGGAGAGAAGCAGATGATGGTTCCCTCTGATGAGATTCGCGAAAAGGCTTTGGTGGTCGAAGACCTGGTGCTGTATTTTCAGCTGACGCATGGCATTGTGCAGGCTGTGGACCATGTCAGCTTTTCGCTGGAGAAAAACCGCGCCGTGGTGGTCATCGGTGAATCGGGGTGCGGCAAGACCTCGATGGGCCGGGCTTTGACCCGCTTGTTGCCCCGCAACGTCAACCGCTATACCGGTAAGGTGTACATCGACGGCGTGGAAACCATGAGCATGGACGACGAGACTTACCGCGAGCAAGTGCGGTGGGTGAAGATTTCCCAGGTGCCGCAGGCGGCAATGAACGCCCTGAACCCGGTGCTCAAGTTGAAGGACCAGGTGATGGAGCCCCTTTTGCTCCACGAAAAGGGCATTACGCAAGAAGAGGCCTTGGAGCGCGTGCACGCGGTGTTCGACTTCGTGGGCGTGCCCGATGGCTTCATCGAGCGCTATCCCTTCGAGCTGAGCGGCGGTATGCGGCAGCGTGTGGTGATCGCGATGGCGTTGATTACCAACCCCGCGGTCATCGTGTTGGATGAGCCGACTTCGGCGCTGGACGTGCTGACCCAGGCGAATATTTACAACGTCCTCAAACGCATCAAGTGGGAAAAGGGCACCAGTTTCGTACTCATTACCCACGACGTGGCGACTTCCAGCGAATTGGCCGACGATGTTTTGGTGATGTATGCCGGCCACATGATGGAGCATTCCTCGGCAGGGGAGTTTTTCACCGAGCCTCTGCACCCCTATGCCAAGATGTTGATGGCAGCAGTGCCCAAACTTTATGGTGAGGAAGAACTCCAATTCATCCCTGGGAAGCCCCCCAGCCTGCTCGACCCGCCTACGGGCTGCCGCTTTGCCGACCGTTGCCCCTTCGCGATGGAGAAATGCAAGGTCGAGCCGCCGACCTTCCGGGTGGGCGACCGATTGGTCAAGTGCTGGCTGTATGAAAAAGAGGCCGATGAAATCGTCTCCTCGCCCGAAGCCCTGGCGGGCGTTTCCGCTTAGCCCCTTTACGGAGAGATTGGTATGAGCGAACAACAGGTTCAAGCAGCCGCCCCTGCTCCCGCCGAGGCACAAGATCAGCCGCTGCTCTCGGTGCGTCACCTCAAGATTTGGTACGAGCTCAAGCGGTTTGGTTTCCTGCATGCAGGCTACGTCAAAGCAGTGGACGATGTAACCTTTGACCTGCCGCGTGGCGAGGCAATTGCCGTGGTGGGCGAGAGCGGTTGTGGTAAATCCAGCCTGATGAAAGCCATTTTAGGCTTGGTGCACCCCCACGATGGCCAAATTTTGTTCGAAGGCCAAGATATTTGGGAAGGCGGCGCCGAGGCCATGCGCGCCTATCGCATGAAAGTGGGGTACGTCCAGCAAGACCCCTACGGGGCGCTGCCGCCTTTTATGACCATCCGCCGCATTTTGGAAGAGCCGCTTATTTTGGCTGGCGTGAAAGACAAGGAAGAGCGCCTGGAACGCGTTATCCGCAGCCTGGAAGAGGTCAAAGTGACGCCGCCGAGCGACTTCCTCAACAAATACCCGCACATGCTCAGCGGCGGCCAGCAGCAGCGCGTGGTGATTGCCCGCGCCCTCATCCGCAACCCCAAGATGCTCATCGCCGACGAGCCAGTTTCGATGCTCGATGCCTCGGTGCGGGTGGAAATTCTCAAACTGCTCGACGAGGTGCAAAAGGAACGCCACCTCTCGGTCATTTACATTACCCACGACCTTTCCACGGTGCGTTACTTCTCGGAGCGGATTTTCGTGATGTATGCCGGCAAATTGATCGAAAAAGCCAGCACACGCGAAATTCTGCACAACCCCAAGCACCCTTACACCTGGGCTTTGCTCAACGCCATTTCCGACCCCTTGGCCGAGAATGCAACCAAGTTGCGCGACATCCCGCCGGGGGAGCCGCCTTCGCTCATCACCCCTCCGCCGGGCTGCCGTTTTCACCCGCGCTGCCAGAAGGCCATTCAAGGCTTGTGCGAGGTCGAAGTGCCCCCGCATTTTTCCGTTGCCCCGGACCACGACGTGGCTTGTTGGCTGTATCGTGAGGAGGCTTGATGCGACCCCTTTCTCCGTGGCGCTTGATTGGCATTGCCGGAGCGCTTGAAGTGGTGGGCGTGGTTTTGCCCATGTTGATGGTGATAGGTGTGTTGCCTTCGACCTGGTTGCTCAATATTTCGGCGTTTGCCTCTTCGTTGACGGGATTGTTTATCGGTTCCTTGGGTGTGACGATGTATGTTCAGATTCACAAAAAGCGCTGAGGCGCTGCGTGTGAATCGCGTTCGAACGGTCTCCCCCCAGCAGGCTTGCTGCTGGGGGGCTTTTGTCAAAAGAGTTTCTGACGGGGCAGCGACCATCTAATGAAAACCTCTCTGCAAACGAAAGGGGCACGGCGGGCTTCCTGCGGCGGGAAGAGCAACAGCACCCCGTGATAAAATGGGCGCAACTGGCGCTTGCGCCCGGAGGAGACACGGTGAGCGAGAAGCGGTTTTTCCCCGTCGTGGTGCTCACAATCGGCATTTTGGCTGTTTCTACGGCTTCGATTTTCATCCGCTATGCTCAAGCCGATGCGCCTTCGTTGGTCATTGCAGCCTATCGGCTGAGCATTGCCGGGCTGCTGTTGCTGTTCCCCATGCTGAAGCGGCACCGGCACACTTTGCGGGCGCTTTCCCGCCGAGAACTCGCACTGGCGTTGGTTTCAGGGACTTTTCTGGCGGTGCATTTTGCCACGTGGATTTCCTCGCTGGCTTATACCACGGTGGCGAGTTCGGTGGTGCTGGTGACCACGACGCCGTTGTGGGTGGGGCTGCTTTCGCCGCTGGTGTTGGGGGAAAGCCTGACCGTGCCGGTGCTCGTG
>CAYVHG010000124.1:0-4138 GCA_964450875.1 uncultured Anaerolineaceae bacterium
TCCTATGAGCATTCAACCCAGTGTGGAAAAACTGCACAAATTCTTCAGCCTGGAAGCCCAACGCGGCTACGACAACGGCGCGGTGATGGGTGGTCTGGGGCGCATGTTGGAAAACTGGGAAGCCGAAGCCCGCGCCGACGGCTTGCCGGAGGAGCTGATTCGCGCCGTGAGCGCCCGCCTGCGCGATTACGGCCGCCTGTCACCCGCTTCGCGCGCCGAAGTGCTTCATGGGCTGTGGGCGCGCATCCGCCGCACGTTGGCGTTGGAGAACGGGATGAACCTAAGGGCAGCAGCACCACCCACCGCAGCGCCAGCAAGCCCGGCCCAGCGCCAAGCGGCCACTCCCGACCGGGGGGCGCAGCCTACTCCAGTGGCCGCGCCATCGCCCTCGGCCGCCGACGCCCCCTCGGCGGCGCGGCTGCCTTCCCGCGCTGCGGCAGAACCCGTCGCGCCTGAAATGCTGCAAAAGCCCGTCACCGTGGTGCCCGATGTCGGCCCGCGCCGCGCCAAAACCCTTGTGCGCTTGAACATTACCACCCTCGAAGACCTGCTCTACCACCTGCCGCGGCGCTACGACGATTACAGCCAGTGCAAGCCCATCCGCCAGTTGCGCTACGGCGAGCAAGTCACAGTGGTCGGCACGGTCGACAAAATCATGGTGCGAGTGCTGCATGGCGGCAAGCGCAAAGTGGTCGAGGCCATCGTTTCCGACGGCAGCGGCGTCCTGCGGGTGACGTGGTTCAATCAGGTATGGGTGGCCGACCGGCTGCGCAAAGGTATGGCCGTGGCTCTGGCCGGAAAAATCGACCAGTACCTGGGGCGGCTGGTGCTCACCAATCCGGAATGGGAACCCTTGGACGCTGAACAGCTGAGCACCAAACGCATCGTGCCGGTGTACCCGCTCACAGCCAAGATTACGCAGCGGTGGATGCGCCGCGTCATGCACCAGGTGGTAAGCCAATGGGCCCCGCGCGTGCCCGACCCCTTGCCGCCCGCCCTGCGAGAGGAAGCCGCGTTGCCCGACCTGCCCACCGCCCTTCAACAGGTGCACTTTCCCGATTCGTGGGAAGCCCTGCGGGCAGCGCAGCGGCGGCTGGCTTTCGACGAAGTCTTCCTGCTGCAGCTGGGCGTGCTCCGCCAGCGGGAAGCCTGGCGCCAGCGCACGGCGCGCACGTTCCCGATAGACGATGCCTGGCTGGAAAGCCGCCTGGCTCGCCTGCCTTTTAGGCTAACCGGCGCACAGCAGCGCGCCCTCGCCGAGATTCGTCGCGACCTCACCTCCGGTCACCCGATGAACCGCCTATTGCAAGGCGACGTCGGCTCTGGCAAGACGGTAGTCGCCGCCCTCGCGATGGCCATGGTGGTGCAACACGGCGCTCAAGCCGCGATGATGGCCCCCACCGCCATCTTGGCCGAGCAACACTACCGCAGTTTACAGCGCCTGCTCGCCGAAGAAGAAGGCGTGCTCGCCCCAGAGCAAATTCGGCTGCTGGTAGGCAGCACGCCAGCCGCTGCACGGCGGGAAATCCTCGCCGGGCTGGCTTCCGGCGAGGTGAAAGTGCTGGTCGGCACCCACGCCTTGCTGGAAGCCCCCGTGGCATTTGCCGACCTGCAATTGGCGGTCATCGACGAACAGCACCGCTTTGGGGTGCGCCAACGCGCCCGCCTGCGGGCCAAGGGCGAGAACGTCCACATCCTCGTGATGACGGCCACCCCCATCCCCCGCTCGCTGGCGCTCACGATCTACGGCGACCTGGACCTGACCGTGATGGACGAAATGCCGCCCGGCCGCCAGCCGGTGGGCACCTACTTGCTCATGCCCCGTGAGCGGGAACGCGCTTACCGCCTCGTCCGCCGCGAGGTAGAAGCCGGACACCAAGCGTTCATCATCTACCCGCTCATCGAAGGCAGCGAAGCGCTGGAAAACACTCCCGCTGCCGTGGAAGCCCACCGCCGCCTACAAGAAGAGGTCTTCCCCGACCTAAAAGTAGGGCTGCTCCACGGGAAAATGTCGGCTGCGGAGAAAGATGAGGTCATGGCCCGCTTCCATGCAGGCGAGTTCCACATTTTGGTTTCGACAGCGGTGGTAGAAGTGGGCGTCGATGTGCCCAACGCCACGGTGATGATCATCGAAGGGGCCAACCGCTTCGGCTTGGCGCAGCTACACCAATTTCGCGGGCGTGTCGGCCGCGGCGGGCAGCAGGCCTACTGCATTCTGATTCCCGAAACCGAAAACGCCGCAGAAGAAAACGAGCGCCTGAAAGCCCTGGTCGAGACCAACGACGGCTTCGCACTCGCCGAAAAGGACTTGCAGCAACGCGGGCCGGGCGAGTTCTTCGGCACCCGACAAGCCGGTTTCGAAGACACCCGCCTGCGGATGGCAAATCTGCTCGATGTCCACCTCATCGAGCAAGCGCGCAACCTTTCTCAGAAAGTCATCGCCGCCGACCCCGACCTGAAAGCCCCCGAACACCGCTTGCTTGCCGAGCGCCTGGCGCGCTTTTGGCGCTCTGGCGAGGGAGAGATGAGCTAACATGGTCAAAGCCATTTTCCCCGGCAGTTTCGACCCCATTCACTACGGCCACATCGATATTGCCCTCCGGGCAGCCCAACTGTTCGACGAGGTCATCGTGGCCGTGTACGACCGCCCCCTCAAAAATTTGATCTTTTCTCCCGCGGAACGCATTGCCCTGGTCGAAGAAGCCTTTCGCGGGCAAGAGCGCATCCGCGTGATGGGCTACAGCGGCCTCACGGTAGATTTCTGCCACCAAGTGGGCGCCCAAGTCATCGTGCGCGGCCTGCGGGTGTTCTCGGATTTCGAAAACGAATTCCGCATGGCGCTGGCCAATCACCGGCTGGCAGCGGACATCGAAATGGTAATGCTCATCACCAACGAAGAGCACACCTTTCTCTCATCCACCACCGTGCGGGAAATCGCCTCGCTGGGCGGCGATGTCAGCACCATGGTACCGCCGCATGTTGACGCCGCGCTGAAAGCCCGCTTCGCCCAGATGAGCGAAAGCCAACAAATGAGCCACATGAAATCACTGCGCGACTGAGCGGCTTCCCCTGCATACAACCACAGCCCCGCCCTCGCGGCGCTCGCGCCCGAGGAGGGGCTCTTTTTTTCTTCCCCTGCTCAACGAACAAAGTAACGCTCGACGATATCCTGATAGCGCGTCGTGGTATGCGCATCGAGAATGCGGAAGAAATCTTCAGGTGTGGCAATACGCCCCTGCATCTGAGCGTAGTAGGCATGCAGAAAAGCGAAGAAAGCCTGGTCACCAATGCGGCGGCGAAGGGCTTCCAGAAAGCGCGCGCCCTGTAAATAAGTGGCATTGACATAGGGGCGAAATGAGGAGTAGTCGTAAATGCTACGATTGACGTAGCCCTGCGGCTGGAAGTAATTGACTCGGAACCCCCACCAAAGCGGCACGTCGGCCGGGTAGTTCCGCCGATAAAACAGCCATTCGCTGTAAACCGCCAGCGCCTCGTCCATCCAAGGATGCAAAGCCTGATCATTGCCCACCTGGTCATACCACCACTGGTGCGAAAGTTCGTGAACCCCCAACGTGACCAAGTTATTGAGCACCGTACGATTGTACGCACGGTAGAAGTTGGCGCTCAGGAACACCAGCCCGCTGTACTCCATGCCATCGGGGGCATCGGTGGCTACGATGGCCAGGTGCCGTCGTGGCAAAGGGCCATAGGTATGCGAAAAAGTGGCTACGGCTTGAGCAGCATAAGTGGGCAACACTTTGCCGCCTGCCGCGAGTTCAGCCGGGTAATAGCTGGTAATCGTGATGTCACCGGCTTTGGCAGTAGTGGTTTGGAAATACGGGCTCATGGAAAACACGAAAGTGCGGGCAGCCTGCAGGCGGTAGTGCCCATCGGCGTCTGGCGGGGCGCTGGCTGCAATCCGGCAACCGCTGGCAGCATGCTTGAGCGTCAGCACAATATCATAGTCAGCCGACGGATAAACCAGATGGTCACCAAAAGGCCAAGGCTTGTGCCACAACCACCCCTGCTTGGAGTCATAAGGCACAACGAAAGGATACCAATCGACCAAATTGGTTTGTCGAGCATCCATACCAAAAATGCGGCTGCCGGTACGGTAAGGAAGCACAAGCTGGTAATG
>CAYVHG010000125.1:0-3062 GCA_964450875.1 uncultured Anaerolineaceae bacterium
AGGCATAAAAGCCGTTTCGAAATGCAACGGTTCCCGCAACTGGGGGGCCGCCAATTCGAACACCCGCCGCTCCAACGTGTGCTTCAACCCCTGCCCGTCCACGACCGGCGTTTGCTTGACCCCCTCGATGAGCTTGAAAGCCGCCCGCAAAGGATATTTGCGGCCATCGACGCGGATATACATATCCACGCCGCCCATTCCAAAGGCATCGACCTTGCCATCCAGCTCACGATAAAGACGCTTGGCGGCTTCCACATCGCCGTCGGTGCCGATGCGCTCGATGATCACAGTGGTATCGTCGAACTTTACCGTGACCTTTTTGTCGCGCTTGGAGCTTCCCAAACTGACGCTGACAGCATGACGGGTTTTCATCGCGGCAGCCTCCTCAGTTTGCAAGGTGTGGTCCCATTTATTATAATACGCTCACCCGTCGCCAGCAGGAGATTCCGATGAGCACACCGCCTCCCCAAAATACCCCTTCTCCGGCAGCCGCATCGCCCCAGCGCCAACGGCTGCTCAATCTGCTCGCCAGCCTCGACGACGTGCTGCAATGCGTTGCAGGCTTCTTGCTGGCCGGCGTTGCGGTAGTGTTGCTTTACCACAGCGCGCTGGTCTTCGGCGAGATGTTTTCCCCTACCCAATACCAAGATGCCGTGCTGCGCGCCATCCACGACATTTTGCTGGTCATGATCGTGCTGGAGCTTCTATGGACGGTGTTGGCCTACCTGCGGGAACACACTGTCCCGTTGGAACCGTTCCTTTTCGTGGGCATCATTTCCAGCGTGCGGAAACTGCTGCTCATTGGCGCGCAAATGTCCATCGAACACCAAACGCCGCAGGTGGTGGACCTCCAGCTGCGAGAAATGTTAGTCCACGGCGGGCTGATCTTCGTGCTCATCGTGGGGCTGGTGCTGGTGCGCTGGTCGCGGCGCTGGCGGCTGAAAGACGAACTTCGAGTGAGCAAGTAGGGGGCGAAGCACTCGCAAGCTCAACTAAACCAACCACACCACTTGGTGCGGCAAAATATCCCAGTGGAGGGTATCGCCAGCCACCACTCCCTCACCGTGCCCCAACAAATCGTGCACAATGCGCCCGTCCTCCCATCCCAGGGCAGCCACCGTCAAGTGGCAATGCCGCTTGACGGGTGAAGCATTGGCAACCACGAGCACGGCTTCTGCCCCTAAAACGCGCCCAAAAGCCACACACTGACGGCCGTCTTTCGCCTCCACGACCCGAAAGCCCCCTCGCCGCAGGGCCGGGGTGCGCCGACGCGCCGCGATCAAGCGCTGCACCCACCTGCGCACCCCCTGCCGCCATTGCGTCTCATCCCACGGGAAAGCCCGGCGGTTGTCGGGGTCCTTACCGCCTTCCAGGCCCACTTCGTCGCCGTAATACACTGCCGGCGCGCCGAGGTAGGCGAACTGAAGCCCCAACGCCAGGCGCACCTTCTCTTCGTCGCCGCCCAACACGGTCATCAGCCGCTCGGTATCGTGAGAACCCAAAGGCAAATACATGCCCTTGGCGTGCTCTCCGTAAAGTGCGAGGAATTCCTGCAAGCGAGAAGCAAACGCAGAGGCGGCAAGGCTGCCATCGACGAACCCCAAAATGGCTTCCCGCAGGGGGTAATGCATCAACCCATCGAAATGCTGCACCCAACGGGCATCGGCCGTCCAGATTTCCCCCACGAGGCAAGCATCAGGATTGGTGGTTTTCACCACCTGGCGGAATTCCTGCCAAAAGGCGTCGTCGTCGATTTCGTTGGGCACATCCAGCCGCCAGCCGTCGATGCCCTGCTCCAGCCAATAGCGAGCGACGCCAAAGACGAATTCCCGCACCTGAGGGTTCGCCACATTGAGCTTGGGCAGACTGCGGAACCCCCACCATGCCTCGTAATCCTCAGCCTTCCCCTCGCCGTAAGCCTGCAGCGGCAAACGGTGGATGATGTACCAATCCTTGTAAGGGGAATGCTCACCGTTTTCCAGAATGTCGTTGAAGGCAAAAAAGCCCCGGCCGGTGTGGTTGAAAACGCCATCCAACACCACCCGGATGCCGTTCGCGTGGCAGGCTTCCAGCAACGCATGGAAATCGGCCAACGTGCCCAATTTGGGGTCGATGCGGTAATAATCGGTGGTGTTGTAGCGATGGTTGCTGGTCGCGTGGAAGATGGGGTTCAGGTAAAGCGCATTCACTCCCAGGTCGAGCAAATAATCCAAGTGCTGAAGGATTCCCCGCAAGTCGCCGCCCATGAAATTCCAGATTGTCGGCTGGCTGCCCCAGGGAGCGACGTTGGGCGGGTCGTTGCGGGGATCACCATTGGCAAAACGGTCGGGGAAAATCTGGTAAAAGACGGCATCGGGGAGCCAATAAGGCAAGGTCATGAGCACCTCAGCAAGGGGGAATCAAACGATGTGCGGTGCGAGCAAGTTATCCAGCGCGGCATTCAGCGCAGGGTAGCGAAAAGCATAACCGGCGTCGAGCAAACGATTGGGGAAAACGCGCTGGCTGACGAGCAAGACAGCGCTCATCTCTCCGAGAAGCCAGCGCAACGCAAAGGCAGGCATCCGGAAGAAAGCCGGGCGGCGCAGGCGCTGCGCCAGGGCGCGGGTCAGTTCTGCATTGGTCACCGGCGTCGGGGCCACCAAATTGAACGGGCCTTTTGCCGCCTCGTGGGTCAACAAGAAGAGCATCGCGCCGACATGGTCAGCGATGTGAATCCAGGGCACCCACTGGCGGCCGGTGCCGAGGGGGCCGCCGAGCCCCAAGCGCAAAGGCAACAACAAACGAGGCAAGGCCCCCCCATCGCTGCTGAGCACCACGCCAGTGCGCAGCACAACCCGCCGCACCCCCAGCGCTTCGACCGAAGCGGTGCTGGCTTCCCACTCGACGCACAAACGCGCCAGGAAATCGTCCCCCGGCGGCGTGCGCTCATCGACCAGGTCATCGCCTCGGTCGCCATAGTAGCCCACCGCAGAAGCCTGCAACAACACCTTGGGGCGCGGTTGGGCCAAACGGATGGCCGCCGCCAACACCCGCCCAGTTTCCACCCGGCTGGCGACCAACGC